>JAJDNI010000288.1 GCA_022340755.1 Gemmatimonadota bacterium | reverse complement strand
GTACGCGGTGCTCTACTTCCTGGGCGTCATCGACACCTCTCCTCTGGACATGTGGCGGTGGGTGGCGGGGATATCCTGGACCGATTCGGTCTTCCGGCCGATCAACGACTTCATGAAGTCGCTCATGCACCTGCAGTAGCGATCGGCGGATTTCGTCGGGACCCGGTCAGAAGCCCGGGTCCACGCGGACCAAGTCCCCCTCCTTCCGTTCCAACGCCTCGGGTTTGAGTCCATTCCGGACGGCCCGGACGACGGCGCTGTCCTCCACGAAGCTCCAATCCACCGCCTGACGTGTCACCGTCACGTCCGCGTCGGCATCGAAGAATAGGAGCGCCTTCAGCTGGGGCATGCGCGTCGTGAGGTTGGCGAAAGCCGCCCGATACCAGTCGGCGCGGTCCCCTCCCACCGCCAGCGATCCGAACTCGGCGATCATCAGCGGCTTGCCCAGCCCGGCCAGGAAGTCGTAGTGCTTCCCGAAGATCTGGTCGAAAGTCCACCACTGGGACCAATACGCCACGGTCCCATAGTTGAGGGCACCCGTGGCGACCCAATCGACGTACTCGCTGCCCGGCCAGTAGGTCTCGAAGCCCTCGTAGGCGACGTGTGGCGACCATACCCAGACCACGTTGTCGGCACCGGCCAGCCGGAAGCGTTCCACCACGTGATGCCACGCGGCGATGAAGTCCTGGGGCTGGTTGTTCTGGGGACCCCAGGGGTAGCGGTACGGGTCGTTCATCTCGTGGGCGAAGCGGACCAGCATGGGCGCGCCGAACGCGGCGGCGGCCGTGGCCCACGCATCGATGTAGAAGTCGTACTCTCCTCGGGCGATGGCCGCGAGCCCCCCTTCGTCCCGTGTCGCACGCAGCGGCAATCCAGGATGCAGCCGATTCTCGAAGGTGGTCAGCCACGGCTCCCACGTAACCATGGGGACGGACCCGAGCTCGTGGATCGCCTCCACCATCCTCCGGGGGAAGGCCTGTTCCGGAGCATCGCCCCAGGCCGAGTAGATCTGCATAATCGCGAGCGGGTACCCGATGACCTGTTCGAGGCCAAGGACCGCCGTGAAGCCGTCCGTGTCGATGCCATCGTACGCGCCCAGTAGAAGCTGGTCCGGATCGCGCAGCGCGTCGGGGCTCGTCCTCAGGGGCTGGAACTCCGCCAGGTGGTCGGCCCGACTGGTGCCTCGGACCCGGCGCACCAGGGCGCTCTCCAGTTGACTCACCCCGCTGCCGATCGCGCGCAACGCCGCAGTGAGGGGGCCCTCGCTTGCGGACCCCAATGACACCAGGCCCAGCACCACGCCGATACTCCCCAGGCCGGCGAGTATCACCAGGAGAATGCGCTGGCGGCGCCTCACGGTGCGCCCTCCCCCACCGAGACGCCCACCGAGTCCGGGTGCCGCGGTCGAAGTGGTTCCTCCCCCCCTTCACCTGCCTCGATCCCCGCTATGTCCACTTCGTCCCAGGGCACCCCCGGTGGCGGAGTGCGGGCCTGCCAGGCCGCCCGGATCCCGCCGCTGGCCAGGAGAGTCGCCATGGACGCGAATCCGACCATTCCCCATGTCGCTTCGCTGGTGAGGAAGAGTGTGCCTTCCGACGTGCGGTAGAGGCGATCGTACAGGGTCCACATGGTGGTGGCGAGGTAAAGTCCCCCCAGCGCCAGGTGCGGCCACGCGAGCTTCAGAAAGCGCCCGCGGCGCGCTTCCTTGGCCGTGGGGATGAAGGGGATCCTGACGCGGATCACGGCCAGGATGGTCCCGACGAGAAAGACCGGCCAGCAGGCGATCTTCAGGGACAGGCCCCTCCAGTGGAGCCCGCGCTCACTCTCGGGGTGTGCGAGCCATCGCTGGCTGACGAGGTACGCGACGATGCCGACGAGCGCTACCGGCCCCCCGTTTGCGACGAAATCAGCGAAGCGCATCGAAGCCGGTTGCACCCCGGTCCAGAGGTACGCGTACGGAATGATCAGGTAGAGCAGCGTCGTCACTCCGAACAGATAGTACGTCCCGATGGCCAGATACGAGAGCCGCTGCCGCCATGTGAGGCCGCGGAGGCTCCCCGGAATCTCGCTGAAGAGCACTTCGTACACGCCCCGCGCCCATTTGAGCTGCTGGCGATAGAACGACCCGATGTCCTCCGGCACCAGGCCACGACTCACCACCTCCGGTACGTAGACCGATCGCCACCCGCGGGCATGAAGCCGAATGGACGTCACCAGGTCCTCGGCAAGTCCGACGCCGTGGCCGCCGATGGACTCGAGGGCCGCACGTCGAAACGTGCAGTTGGCACCGATGGCCACCGGTGCGCCGTGTCCGTGGAGGCCCATCTGCGTGGGACCGTAGAAGGTGTACGTCTGCTCCGCCGCTCCCCGGGCCGTGAACGAGCGCGACTGGTTGTAGTACGCCTGGACGACCTGCACGAAGCCGACCTTGGGGTTCGAGAAGTGCCCCAGGACGCGATCGAAGAAGTTGGGAAACGGGACGTGGTCCGGATCGAGGACGAGGATAAAGTCCTCGTCGGTGCGCTTCAGCGCGGCGTTGACCTTGCCGGCCTTGGCGCCCGGCAGGTCCACCAGCTCGAGCCAGACCGCACCGTGACGCTGGGCGATCTCCCGGAACCGCGGATCGCGCGTGTCGTCGAGGAGGTAGGTGGTGTGCGGATAGCGGATCCGGGCACACGCAGCGAGGGTCTTCTCGAACATCCCCGCGGGCTCACCGGGCGTTGAAGTGGTGAAGATGGCCACCGACAGCCCAGCCGGCGCCTCCACGTGGGCGGGCCTTCGTATGGCCACGAGGTTGACCCACCCTAGCACCGTACGCGCCACTCCGTACCAGAGCGCCAGCGAGAGCACCACGAAGAGGGACAGCCGCTGCACGTGGACGGGCGCAAACCACCAGTTGGCGAACCGAATCGCCGCCAACACCCCCCCGCCGAGGATGCTGGCGAGGATCAGCCGCTGCATCCATGTGATGGGCGCGGTCCGCCGCCAGCGCCACAGGTCGGGGTGGCCGGGCGAGATCATCCCGACGCGCCGCCCGATCCGAATCGCCGGTACCAGCCGACCGTGAGGTGGCTGGCGTTGTAGAAGACCGTGTGGCTGCGCTCGACCTCGAGGCGGACATCGCCGTGTTGCTGGAGTGGCATGTCGAGCGATGTGCGGATCGACCAGGGGTGGAACGTACGCCGCGCGAACACGATCTCCTGGGTAGTGCCTCCCCCGGGAAGCGTCTGGTCCACGGCCCCGGGTGCGTCCTCGGAGGCGTGAACGCCCCAGGAGACGTTGGCCTTCCACTTCGCCCGGCCCAGCGGAGCACTGAGCTCACCCAGTATCACGTGCGCCTCCGTCGCCTCGGGGGTGAAGTAGGGCGCGTACAGGCCACCGGGCGTCGTCGTCGCTCCGGGGACGGTCGCCGACGGCGGGCCGTGCGATCCCGGTCCCGGCGCGACCCCATTCGTGCCGCCATCGCCGGTGGTCACCCACCGGGTCTCCCTGGAATCCTGCCACGAGAACGAGTAGCCGGCGCGGAGCCAGCGCGTCACGGGGGCGAGGGCCCAACCGTAGACCGTGTGGATGACGTTGCCGTCGGGGAACGTCTCGCGCCGTGCGACGGCCTCCCCCGCCCACCGCGTGGCGTTGGCGGCGTCGAACGACGCCTCCATCCCCCGGACGGCGAGGAGCGTATCCATGCTCGTGGCGGTCCACAGATACCGCTCTCGCCAGGCCCGCACGCCGACCCGGGCCTTGGAGGGGAGTCGATACGCCAAAGAGGCCCCGCCCGTCCACATGGACCCGACCGCGGTCCCGATGGCAGCTCGCGTCACGCCCACCGCAGCCGAGACCTCCACGTGGGCCTGCGGCAGGTAGCCGCCGAGCCGCACGGATCCGTCAAGGGCGCTCCGCCGGGCCGATGCATCCAACAGCATGGGTGTCACGGACCCAGAGAGCGTCCACAGCGGCTCCAGGTACGTTCCCAGCTCGAGGGACCCTTCGTACCTGCGATACGGCTGATCGTCCCTCCACACCTCCCCACCGAGCTTCGCCCACGGCCGGATCGACCGGCGGATCTCGGCTAGCTGGTTGGAGGCTTCCTGATTGCCCGGGTTCCGAGCGAGGGCCTTCTCGAACCGGCCGATGGCCTCCGGCAGATCGCCGCGCCAGTACGCCGTGGTCCCCCGCAACGTGAGCGCCTGGTCGATGGCGGACGCGTCCGCTCCGCGGATTTGCAGAACGACGCCGAGCACGGCGTCCGCGGCGTCGTATCTGCGCAGGTCGAGGAGCACCCGCGCCTGGTCCAACCGAAGCCAGACCTCTCCGGGGAGGGCGACCACCGCCTTCTGGAACTGCGGCAGCGCGTCTCTCGGATCCCCCGACCAGTAGAGGAGCTGAGCCAGAAACCAGCGCACTCTGGGATCGCCGGGGTTGCGGCCCAGGTACGCCCGAACGCTGTCCGCAGCGGCCCGAAAATCCCCCTCGTCCCCGAGGCGGTGCGCTTCTGCCAGGGCACCCCCGGACTGTTGCGCCCACGCGGGTTGTGCAAGCGCGACCAAGAGGAGGGCATATGCGGCAAGCATCCCGCCCGCCCGCGACGGGGTGCGCGTCATTCCAGTTCCCCGGTTCCGAGACCCTTTGATCCCGTGAATCGTCGTCGAATCCTCATCATTCCAAGGTGCGCCAGCCGCGATGGCTCGGGAAGGGTTCCCGCTCCTCCATTCTCGGAGCCTGCAGGTTTCACGTCCCCGCCGGCGCACCGGTTTGGCACGCCCCATCGCACCTTCGACAGCCTGCCCGGGTACCAGTGAAGCTTGCATGACCCTCATCCCCACTCGACTTTGGGGTCCCTCATCCTTCGCTGTTCGTGTCCACCTGCCCCATGACACAACGGAGGAAAGCTTGAGCGATACGCAGAACCTGGTCGAGCGCCTGCGCGCCCACGCGGTGCTCGGCAAGTCCCCCGAATGGGAGCTGGTGTGGCTCGCGGCCCACGGGGCCTTCCACACGGTCAAGGCTGGAGGGTATCTCGTGCGCGCCGGCGAGGAGGTGGATGGCCTCTACGCGGTGCTCTCCGGACACGTCGCGATCCGGGTGGAAAAGGCGTACGGCCGTCGGAAAGTCATGGAGTGGCGCACCGGAGACGTCACCGGCTTACTGCCGTATTCGCGCATGCGTGAGTCCCCGGGCGACAGCGTCGCCGAAGAAGACACAGACCTGTTCGTACTTCCTCGCGAGCTCGTCCCCGAGATGACGCACGCCTGCCCAGAGGCCACCGCCGCCCTCGTGCACGCCCTGGTGGACCGGGCGCGCCGGTTTACGTCGTCGGACCTCCAGGATCAGAGGGCTCTGGCGCTCGGCAAGCTGGCTGCCGGCCTGGCGCACGAGTTGAACAACCCGGCGTCGGCCCTGGTGCGGAGCGTAAAGGCCCTGCTCGACACCATCGAGGCAAGCCGCACGGCGGTGCGGGCCCTGGCCGTGCTCGGTCTCACCGACGAAGAGTTCTCGGTCATCGACCGCATCAAAACCCTCTCGGCGTCCCGGGGGCGTGGGCGTTGGGACCCCATCGAGCGGTCCGACCGGGAGGACGCGATCATTAGATGGCTTGGAAGCCTCGGCGACGACTCCTACGACGTGACGGTCCTGGCCGATGCGCCCATCGACCTGGACGAGCTGCGCACCCTGGCCGGGTCTCTGTCCCCCGACAAGCGCGGTGCCGCCATGCGATGGCTGGCCTGCTGGCTCACCGCGTCCCGCATCTCCGAGGACATGGAGCAGGGCGCCGGGCGCATCTTCCACCTGGTGTCGGCCGTGAAGGGCTTCACCCACATGGACCGGGCCCTCAACCCGGAGGTCCTCGACCTCCGTGACGGCATCGAGCAGAGCCTCGCGCTGGTCCGGGAGAAGGCGGGCGCCGGGGGCGCGACTATCGAGGCAGACCTGCCGGAGGGACTACCCTCCGTGCGCGCCGTGGCAGGGGAGCTCAGTCAGATGTGGCATGCCCTGGTGGAGAACGCAGTGGACGCCGCCGGACCCGGTGGCACGGTTCGCGTGGTCGCTACGAAAGGGAACGGCACGGTCAGCGTGGAGGTCGTGGACAACGGGCCCGGTATCTCCCAGGAGGTACGAGGGCGCATCTTCGACCCGTTTTTCACCACCAAGCCCGTGGGTCGCGGCGCCGGTCTCGGCCTCGAGCTCGTCAGGAGGGTGGTCGATCAGGTCCGGGGAGAGATCGACGTCGAGTCCGCCCCCGGGCGCACCGTGTTCCGCGTCACGCTCCGCACCGAGGCCGCTCCGTCGCCCAGCTGAGCATCGACGGTGCGGACCACGTCGTCGACCCCGACGCGACGGACGCAATACGAGTGCATGGGATCACCTGGAACGCAGGTGCCCTGCGCGACGCACTCGGAGCCACACGGCAGCGGCGGCTGGAGGGTCCGGTGGCCGGCGGACCCCAACGGTGCCCACGCCACCGCACTCTGCGCGCCGTAGAGCGCGCACACGGGCGTGCCTACGGCCGCTGCCACGTGCATCGGCCCGCTGTCGTTGCACAACAGCAGGTCGGCTTCCGCCAAGAGCGCGGCCAGCGTCGGAATGCTGGTGGTCGCCTCGACGAGCGTGGCCGACTCCCTCATCGCCTGGGTGACCGAGGCGGCCAGCTCTTTCTCTCGCGGTCCACTCAGCACCACGACGCTCGCCTGATGGCGCTCCACGGTGTGGTCGGCCACGGCGGCGAACCGGGCAGGTGGCCAGCGACGGGCCTCGGCCCCCGATCCCGGGTGGACCATCAGGAGCGGTCGCCCCGGACGTGCGGAGACGCCGTGACCCCTGAGAATCGCCTGCGCCGACGCCCTCTGCTCCTCGGAGACCGGCAGGATCGGAACCCGGAACGGCGCAGGCACGCCGAGCGTCTCGAGCAGCCGGTTGCTGAGGTCAACGGTGTGCAGGGCCGCGTCGTCCTCAGGCGTGACCTTCAGGACGTCCGTGTAGACCCATCGTCGGCGGAGGGGCTGGCCCAATGGCCACAGGGTGGCCCGGGTCGGCGCTCGGCTGACGAGAAGGAGGATCTGGGCCCGCTCGTTTCGCTGGAAGTCGAAGGCCAGGTCGAAGGGCGCGGCCGCCACCGCACCCAGCACGGCCTTCCACCGGCGCAGGTTCTCGCCTAGCCCGGGAACACGGACGGGCATCTCCACGATCTCGTCGAGCTCCTCGACGGTCGCGAGAGCCTCCACGTACGGGGTGTCCACGACCATGGAGATCCACGCGTCGGGCCAGTGCGCGCGGAGGTTCCTCACGAAGGGCTCCATCAGCACCGTATCGCCGAGATACCGTCTACGAACGATCAGGATGCGCGGCCGTCGCCTCCAGCGAGGGACGTCGACGGAAGGTCCCCCGCCCTCCCCGACACGAGACCCGTGATCCTCACCGCTCACCGCACCTCCGTGCACGATTCAAGAGTCAGAAGCCCGACGGCAAGTCGATGGAATGGAACCTGGCCCTGTCCGAAGGGGGCTACAAGAGCCGTCATCGGCTCTCCGTTGCCCATGCGGGCCCTCCACCGCGCCGGCGGACCGGTGTCTCTACCGCTTCTTCAGCGTAGCCACCCATACATCGCTCTCCCGCCGTCCGAGCGTGAGATAGAAGCGCTGACCGTCCGTGGAGAACCCGTACTTGCTCGGCTCCCGCTCGGAGTCGTCGAAGGTCACCAGCACCCGGGATTCTCCGCCCGTCGGTGCGATGGCGCGCACCGACCACCCCGAACGGCCCCTGTAGAGGTAGTAGACCGTCCGGGCGTCGGGGGACCAGGCACACATGTAGGGTCCCGAATTCTCGTCCGGGCGGGGCACGAGAAGACGGCTCGGGCCCCCTTCCGCAGGTCCCACGCGAAGGCCGTCCGGGGCGGCGGCGGCAATCTCGTCGCCCTTTGGGGACCATCGCGCGTACTCCCCCCTCCAAACGTCATGGCCGCTCCCGTCGGCCAGTGACCGCACGCGGAGCACGTCGCTGGTGTCGTTCACCCTCTGGAACACGAGCGCCTTGCCGTCGGGTGACCAGTGGGTATCCAGGTCCTCATCCGGGCTGCTCGTCCTCTGCGTAAGTCCCGTTCCGTCGGCTGCCATGGTGTAGACGTCCCGGTTCCCGTTCCGCAGGGAGTGGAAGGAGAGCTGAGTTCCGTCTGGAGACCACGCGGGCGCGAAATCCCCGGCTGGGTCGGTAGTGAGCTGGACCGGCTCACCTCCGGCCACAGGCATCTTCCAGATGTCGTAGTCGCCTCCCCGGTCCGAGTCGAAGGCGAGCCACATGCCGTCTGGACTCACGTTGGCGGTCTCGACGGTCTGGTTTCCCCGGGTGATAGGGCGCGCCGTACTGCTCGACACCTGTTCCCCTTTCGGGATGTCGACGGACCAGACGTTCGAGGAAGTCGCCAGCGAGGCGTATGCCAGACGGCCGCCGTCACGGCTCACCGAGATTGAGAACGCGTCCAGCCCTGTGGTAACGCGCTCCGGTGCGCCGCCCGCCTGGCTGGAGCGGGAGACGGAGACCCGGTACACGTCCCGCGTCCCGTCCCGGCTCGAGACCCACAGGAGCGACCGTCCGTCCGGCATCCAGGCCGGAGAGATGTTGATGTCGCTCTGAGCAACGATGGCGATGGGGGGCTTTTCGTCCAGGGGGACGACCGTGATGCCGGTCTGCCCCTCGTTCGCGAAATACTTCGTGCCGAACACGTAGATGGGGTTCCCCACGGCCACCGCGATCCGCGCCCCGTCCGGCGACCATGCCGGCGAGTTCGCCTGCGAGACCGTCGTAAGCAGGGTCGGAGCGCCCTCGCCCACGGTCTGCATGTAGATGGCGCCCAAAGGCCAACCCCGGATATACACGAGCCGCTTGCCGTCCGGGGACCAGTCGAAGCCCATGATCGCCAAGGGGTCCGAGCTGATTACGGAGTCGGGAGGCAGGCGCACGAGAAGGCGCGGCGGTCCGCCCAGGGCAGGCACTGCGGAGATGGTGCCATCCTCCGCCTCGTAGGCGACCTGGGTCCCGTCGGGGGACCAGCGCGGCCAACGGTGGGTCATGGTGGTGTCGTCGGTCAGGCGTACGGTGCGACCGCCGCTCACCTGCCGGACGTAGATCTGCATGGCGGTGGGCGGGCCCGCAGCGTAGGCCACCATCGATCCGTCCGGTGAGATGTCGGGGTCGATCTCCAGGCCGGGGTCGAGCGTCACCTGCGTGGTCGCTCCCATGACGAGCCGGGTGGGGCGCCCACGCAGGAGCAGCGCGCCCACCGCGCCTACCGCTATGACGACGGCGCTCACGAGGGTCGGCACCAGCCACCGGTTCGGCCGCCGGGTCCGCGGGGCTTCCGCTCCCACCGGCTGTCCCAGGGCATCCGCGAACTGCGCTACTGGATTGAACCGATCGGCGGGGTTCTTGGCCAGCGCCCGCTGCAGCACGCCGGCGACCTCATCCGGGACCGCCGGGCGAAGCTGGGTGATGGGCCTGGGGTCCGCCGTGAGGTGCTGGGCGATCACGCTCTGCGCCGTCGCCCCCGTGAAGGGGGGTTGGCCGGCCAGCATCTCGTACAGGACGCATGCCAGCGCGTAGAGGTCGCTGCGCCCGTCCAGGTCTGTATCTCCCGCCGCCTGCTCCGGGCTCATGTACGTGGGCGTGCCCAACGTCACCCCGGTGCCGGTCAGCCGGTCGCCGCCGGCGACATCCACGGCCCGCGCGATCCCGAAGTCGGCCACCACGGCGTGGCCGCTCTGGAGCATGATGTTCTCGGGCTTGATGTCTCGGTGGACCACTCCCCGCGAGTGTGCGTACGAGAGCGCGTCGGCGACTTCCCGCGCCATCCTCATGGCGTCTTCGAGGGGAAGCTGTTTCTCGCGCCGGATCCGATCCCTCAGCGACTCGCCCTCCACGAAGGGCATGACATAGAAGAGGAAGTCGGCCTGCCCACTGGGCTCCGCAGCGTCTCCTTCCCCCGGCGGGACCTCCGCCCGCCCGCTGTCGTACAGCGGCAGGATGTGCGGATGGCTGAGCCCGGCGGCGATCTCGATCTC
Organism: Gemmatimonadota bacterium; assembly: GCA_022340755.1. Lineage (GTDB taxonomy): Bacteria > Gemmatimonadota > Gemmatimonadetes > Longimicrobiales > Gaopeijiaceae > SZUA-318. The sequence continues at coordinate 5,761 of JAJDNI010000288.1, read as the reverse complement.
CCGAAGGAACCGATCGTGGCCGAGAGCCGCGGCCAACTCGGGGCGCAGGACCTTGAGCGCCACCTTCCGGTTGTGCTTGAGGTCGTGGGCCAGATAGACCGTGGCCATGCCCCCGGTGCCCAGCTCGCGCTCCACCGTGTAGCGGCCGGCCAAGGCCGCGGCGAGTCGTTCCAGCAGGTCAGGCATCGGGCCGGAATGCTTCGCCATCGGCCACTGGCTCGCTGCTCCGTGGTGCCTTTCCCGCACCGAGAAGGCCGCTAGGCATGCCCCCGATGATGGCTGTCATCACGGTGCCTCTCCTCCCATCAGCTCCTTCACTGCCGCCTCGATCTGCTGATCGCGTCCGGCGGTCATGACCGCGGGATCGTTCTTGACCCGGATGTCCGGCTCGAGCTGCGTGCCCTCCCCGAACTTGCCGTCGGGCATGCGCCAGCCGCCCATCGGGATCCCGAAATAGAGCGTGGGATCGATCTGGGTCTCCCACCACACGAACGTCCCGGTGCCGGGCACGGGCATCCCCAACGTCTTGCCGATCCCCTTGAGCTTGTAGGCCAGCGGGAAGAGGTGCGCGTCGGAGTAGTCGCTCTCGTTGATGATGACGATCGAGGGCTTGGTCCACTTGTCCATCGGTTCGACGGCGACCTGCTGGCCGTGGGGGATGACGTCGAAGTACTTCTTCCCGCTCAGGAAGTCGGAGAGCTGCTCGTGGATGTTGCCGCCGCCGTTGAAGCGGGTGTCCACGATCACCGCTTTCTTGCCCCACCCGCGGCCCATGACGTCGTCGAAGACCGTGCGCATGCTGGCGTCGTCCATCGCGCGCACGTGCACGTAGGCGATGGTCCCGTTCGAGAGCGAGTCCACCTCGTGGCGTCTCGCCTTGACCCACCGCTCGTAGAGGAGCTGCCGCTCGGCTCCCGTCGAGATCGGCTTGACCGGCTCGTCCCAGCGGGCGTTCGCCGCGGGGTCCAGGACGGACAGGAGCGTCTGCTTGCCCGCCTTCCGGTTGAGCAGGGCGTAGAAATCCATCTGCGGCGTGATCGGCGTACCGTCGATGCGCTCGATGATGTCTCCGGCCTCGATCTTCGAGCTCGCCTTGTCGAGCGGGCCTCCTTCCACCACCTCGGCCACCTTCACGCCGTCGCCCGTCCAGGCGTAGTCGTACAGCAGCCCGAGCGCGGCCGTCTCGTCGACGTGAGAGCGATCCGGCCGATAGCCCGCGCCGGTGTGGGACACGTTGACCTCGCCGAGCATCTCGCTGAGCATCTCGGCGAAGTCGTAGTTGTTGTCGATGTAGGGGAGAAAGCGCTCGTACTCCTGGTAGTAGTACGGCCAGTCCGCGCTCGTGATCTGGGGTAGGTAGAACTTCTCCTTGAACTGCCTCCAGGCGTGGTCGAAGATGTAGGCGCGCTCACGGGCAGCCTTCAGGACCATCTCCCCGCTGGTCCGAATCGGCGTCACCTTGCCGTCATCGGTGCCGACCTTCACCGCCTTCCCGTCGGCCAGGATGAAGAGGAACTTCCCGTCCGGGCTGAGCTCCATGCTCGCGCTGTTGGCCCCGAGCTTCGCGAAGAGCTTCGTCTCGCGGGTGCGCGGCTCGGTCACCCAGACATCGTTGCCTTTGTCGAACGTGGTCAGGTAGTAGAGCTTCTCGCCGTCCTTCGAGAGGACCCAGTCGGCGATCGGCGAGGTGTTGATGGTCAGTCGCGCCTTGCGGTCGGTGAGGTTCTCCCAGTCGATGGCGATCGGCTTCTTCGTCGTGTCCGCCGGTGTCTTGCCTGCTTCCTTCTTCGCGGCCTTGGCGGCCGAGTCCGCCCTCTCCTCCTGCTCCCTCACCACCGCGAGGTCTTCCTTTGTGAGGCGGAAGCGGTCCCACGCGGCGTGCGAGAAGAAGAGCTCGTAGATGTCCCCGCTCGTGAGGCTGCCACCTTGCGCGCGGGTGCCAAGGCGATCCGATCCCCAGATCATGGCCTTGCCGCCCTGCACCCACTTCGGTCTGAAGTTGTCGTAGCCGCTCAGCGTGAGGTCGTGGATCACGCCGTCACCGTCGGCCGACACCAGGCCCACCTCAGGCGTGAAGATCCGGTCGTGGTACCCGAACTGGACCAGGAACCACTCCCCGTCGGGCGACCACTGGTAGTACTGGTCGCCGTCCGCATACGAGTAGTTGTGGTCGGCCGTCATGATCGTGCGGGGCTCTCCGCCAGCGAGGTTGACGACCTTCAGCACGACCCGGTTCTCGAGGTAGGCGACCTCCTTGCCGTCCGGCGAGAAGGTGGGCTGATACTCCTCGGCCGCCGTGGCCACCACGGGCTTCTCCTCGAGCACGGTAGAGGTGAAGAAGTAGGGCTCGTCCTCCCGCTGGATCGTGGTCATGTAGACGTTCCAGCTGCTGTCGCGCTCGGCCGCGTAGACCAGTGAGCGTCCGTCCGGGCTGAAGTGCACGCTCCGCTCCTGCCAGGGCGTATCCGTGACCCGCTTGGTGACGCCGCCCTCCAGGCTGGTCACGAAGATCTCGCCGCGGAACACGTAGGCGAACTCCTTGCCGTTCGGCGAGAGCGTCGCTTCGGTGAAGTGGTCGTTCACGGGCACGATCTTGTCGATGGCGTGGCGTCCGTCCTCCGCGATGTGGACCGTGACCTTCACGGGCTCGGCCCCCGGCCTCATCGTGTAGATCTCGCCGTCGTAGCCGAAGCAGAGCACGCCGGTGTTGGCGCGGGTGAGGAAGCGCACCGGGTTGCGCGAGAAGTGCGTGATGGCCTCGCTGGTGCCCGGCGCCGACAGGGAGCTCCGGTAGACGTTGAACGAGCCGCTCTGCTCGGTCAGGTAGTAGAACCGGTCGCCGTCGGCGTCGAAGACGGGGTTACGGTCCTCGCCCGCGAACTGCGAGAGCTGGCGGTACTGCGTCGTGGCCAGGTCGTAGACCCAGACGTCGCGCGTGACGGCGGAGGTGTGGTGCTTGCGCCACTGGTTCTCGTAGCCCTTCACGTCCTCGTAGATGAGCTTGCCGCCCGAGGCGTCCACCGTGGCGTTGATCGCGGAGACGGGCAGGGTCATCCCCACGCGCCCGCCCGAGACCGGGACGGAGTAGAGCTGGCTCATCGGCCCCACGGGGAACTGCACGTCGGTGGCGAGCTGCTGGCGGGTCCCCGAGAAGAGGACGGCCTCGTCGTCGGCCGTGAAGGAGCTCGGGATCTCACCGCCCGAGAAGAACGTGAGGCGCGTGGCCTGTCCACCGGCGGCCGGCATCACGAACACGTCGAAGTTGCCGTAGCGGTCCGACGCGAATGCGATGGAGCGGCCGTCGTGGCTCCATACCGGCGAGAACTCGTAGGACTCGCCAAGCGTCAGCGGCCGGGCGGTGCCGCCGTCGGCGGACACCGCGTAGATGTCTCCCTTGAACTCGAAAGCGACGGTGCGCCCGTCGGGCGAGATCGCCGGATACCGCATCCAGAGGGGAGCGTCCTGAGCACGGGCGGCCGTGGCCGGCTGCAGGCACAGGGCGGCGCCGAAAGCGACGAGCAGACGGATGAGCGTGCGGGTGCGGCGCGACATGGGAGGCTCTCCTTCGTGGGCGAGAGGTCGAAGCGTGGCAACGAACCCGGTGGCAACTGGCCGGAGGACTCCCGGTCCATCCGCCCGGCACCGGCACCAAGCCCATTCCCGGGCAATGTAGCCATCGCACCTGCGGGTGCCAGTGTCGCTCTCACTGGACCAGCCCCTCGTTCCATCCGGCCCCACAGCAACGTTTCAGCAAACCGCGTGTGACGCCATCGAGTCCGTCTGCCCCCGCTGCGCTGAGCAGCGAAGCCGTTTCCCCGCAACGACTTGGGCCCGACTGTCCCGGTTCTCCCTCTCGGGGAACGGTGCATGTGTGCAGGCCAGCTCGCGAAGACCGGCTGGCTCATCCCGGCTCCCTGGGTGGCTGCTGGCGCGTGAACGCAGCAGGTCCCGCAGGTCCGCGGCCTGATCCGCAGTCGCGTCCGCTCGCACGGCGAGGCTCCAGGTTCCGTCGGCGACGAAGCGCACCCCAAACCACTCCAGTGCCTCGGAGTAGTCCAACTCCTCCGTGGATGCGATGGCCTTCCGAAACCACGCTTCCAGATCAGGGCCCGCCACTTCCTCCGCGACCGCGCAGAACTCCTTGGGGGTGTAGCCACGCTCGCCGCCATACCTCAGGTAGGCAGCGTGCATGACATCGTCGAGTGACCTCCGGCCCCCGGTGGCCGCCCGAGCCCTCGCGTCCAGGAGGAAGCCCACCACCTCTCCCTTCACGTAGTAGCTCACGGTCGTGGGTGCCGCCCCCACGCCCGAGTTGCTGTTGCTCCAGACCTCCAGGGACGATTGCTCAAGCGTCTGGAGCAGACGCCCCGGCGATTCCTGCAACTGGCGGATGGTCCCCGACAACGAGGCGAGGAAGTCGTCGACGCCGGTGAGGCCCGCCCGGGCTACGGCGAGGTTGGCCAGGTACGACGTGACGCCTTCGGCGAGCCACAGGCTGGACGTGCGCGGCGGCACCTCGTAGTCGAAGGGTCCGAGCTCCACGGGTCGCAGCCGCTTCACGTTGAGCGCGTGCATATACTCGTGCGCCGCGAGGCCCAGCCACCCGTCGTACGCGCGCTTCGTGGCCGCGCGCTCAGGCCTCGTGGTGAGCAGCGTCGAGTTGCCGTGCTCGAGGCCGCCGGCCCCCGGCCGGAAGACGTTGAGAAACACGTACTTCGCGTATGGCAGCTTCCCCCAAAGAGGCAGCGTTTGCTCCACGATTCTCCCCAGATCTGCGGCCACCTTGTCGCCGTCCCACGCCTCGGGAGCGCCGGCGTCGGCCAGGTAGTGGGGAACCCCCTGCACCACGAACTCATGAATCTGGAGATTCCCGGCCAGGATGGGGGCGTCCACCAGTTCGTCGTAGTCCCTCGCCTGATAGTGGTGCGGATTCCCGTCCGGGGCAGCCGCCAGCCCCGTCGCCACCCGCGGCCATGACGGAGGAAGCTCCAGGTGAACCTGCTGAGGGCGCTTTGCATCACCCACGAGCGTGATGAAGGTGGCGGGACCGTTCAGGACGCCCAACTCCGGGGAGACCCAGTTGGTGGTGACGAAGTACCGTGTGCAGGAGAGCCGGTAGGACAGCACGATTCTGGACATGCCGCCAGCTCCGATGCGCCACCGGTTGGGAGGAATCCGCCGCACGTCGAGGACCTGCCCCTCGGGGCCGTGCGCAGTCAGATCGTGGACCTGTGCCGCGTAGTCCTCGACACGGTAGTAGCCCGGCGACCAGATCGGTATCATGACTTCGACCGCAGGCTGTGCGCGGGTGGGTAGCGTAGCCTCGATGGCCGCGATGTGCTCTTCCGGCGAGGGGAAGCTCACCTCGTAGACCGCGGGCTCGACCGCCTGGCTCCGCGCAGGCACGGGCCAGACACCTACGAGCCCCAGGACCAGAGCGAGGGGTGACCATGGCGCTGAAGGCCGTTGGCCGGCCGGGCTCGCGACGCGTCGCTTGACGAGGGGAGACCGCCCGCGAGCCGTCGGTTGCCTCCGATGCTGGCCTGGTCGCTCTCGACGCTCGACGCGCACCGGGATCACATCCATGGTGCCTCTTGTTGCGGGACGGCCTCCGGCCCCCGGCGGCCGTCCCTGAGACATCGGGGAGGCCGGCGACGACAATGACCGCGTCTCCAGCAACTTCATCGCGTTCCACGGGAAGGTCTCAGCCGGACCGTGTCCCCGCAATTCGGAGCGGCACGGCGGCCCCCTGGGCAAGCGG
>JAJDNI010000274.1 GCA_022340755.1 Gemmatimonadota bacterium | reverse complement strand
ACGACGCTGATGGCGCTCTTCTTCGGCACCATGCTCTGGCTGGTCTCACGCTCGCCCCTGGCGGCGTTGATCGGCCTGACGATGGGACTCTGGCTCCCGCGCGTCCACGTGAGGAGGAAGGCGAAGAAGCGCATCGAGCAGCTCGAGGCGCAGCTTCCCGGGGCCATCGACCACCTCAAGCGGGCCGTGCGGGCCGGGCATCCGCTCTCCGCCGGTCTGAAGATGCTGGCCGAGGAATCTCCGGAGCCGGTGGCTTCGGAGTTCCGCGCGGTCTTCGAGGAACAGCGCTTCGGACTGCCCTTCGAAGATGCCCTGCTGGGGCTCGGCGATCGCATCAACCTGCCGGACGTGCGGATTCTCATCACCGCCATCCTCGTTCAGCGAGAGGTCGGCGGAAACCTGGCTGAGACGCTCGAGAACGTGGGCAACACCATGCGGGCGCGCTTCACCATTCGACGGCAGGTGAAGGTCTACACCGTGCAGGGCCGGATGAGCGGCTACATCCTGGCCGCGCTGCCCATCCTGGTGGGCATCTTCATCTTTCTGGTGAACCGCGACTACATCAACGTCCTCTTCACCCACCCTATCGGTAAGGCGCTTCTCGGCCTCGCGATCGTCCTGCAGCTCGTGGGCTTCCTCTGGATCCGCAAGATCGTGGCGGTGGAGTACTAGCCATGCCCTACATCGTCGCTCTCTTCGCGGGTGTGTCGGCCATGCTGGTGATGGTCGGTCTCTTCCAGATCTGGTATACGCCCGCCCGGGCGGTCAACAAGGAGATCGCAGAGCTCCGGGAGATCGGCACGGCGCCCTTCGCGGCCGGTCAACGTCGTCGTCGCCGCAAGCAGCGGCAGCGTCTGGAATCGGTGCTGCGCCAGATCGGCGAGCGCATCGAACGCGGGCAGGCCGAGACGGACCAGATGCGGAAGCGGTTGGTCCAGGCCGGGTTCTGGGACCCCGACGTAGTGCGCTACTACATGGGCGCCCGCGTGCTGCTCGCGGCCATCCTGGGTGGCGGCGTGCTGCTGGGTGGCGGCGTGTTCGGGGTCCGGCTTGCGGCCCTCCTCTTCGTCGGCTCGTGGCTCGCGGCGCTGGGCTGGATCGCACCCCAGTGGTACGTGGCGAGACGGAAGACGCGGCGCTGGCTGGAGGTGCATATGGCCCTTCCCGACATGGTGGATCTACTGATCGCCTGCGTGGAAGCCGGAATGGGCCTCAATCAGGCGCTGGCTCGGGTGGCGGAGGAAGTTCGACACATGAGTCCGGCGCTGAGCGCGGAGCTGGCCATGGTGAACCTGGAGATCCGCGCAGGCACCCCTCGCGGCGAGGCATTGGCCAAGCTGGGGGACCGGAGCGAGCTCGAGGATGTCCGCTCGCTGGTGACCATGCTCGCGCAAGCCGACCGGTATGGAACGTCCATCGCGCAGTCTCTCCGAGTCCATGTCGACGCCCTCAGGACCAAGCGACGGCAGGCGGCGGAGGAAGCCGCCGCAAAGACGACGATCAAGCTCGTATTTCCTCTGGTGTTCTTCATCTTCCCGGCGCTCTTCGTGGTGATTCTCACCCCCGCCGTGATTCAGGTCATCGAACAGCTCCTGAACCTCTGAGGCCATGACTCCCATGAAGATCGTGCGGGTCAGGAACGGCAGGAGCGGCGCCGAGCTGGCCTCTTGGGTGAGCGTCGCCGACCGATGGTGGAGGCGCGCCATCGGGCTGCTGGGGCGAAGCACCCTGGACTCCGGTGAGGGCTTGCTGCTCGCGCCGTGCAACGCGGTCCACACCATCGGGATGCGCTTCCCCATCGACGTCGCGTTCCTCGATGCGAATGGGTGTGTCGTCTCGATGAAGCCGGCCTTGAGACCCGGAAGACTCGTCCGTGGAGGACGGGGCACGCAAGCGACCCTCGAGCTCCGGGCCGGGGGATTGGCTCAGGGGGATACCCGGCCGGGTGACCCGCTGATATTCGAGGAGGAAGTCCTGTGACGTCGACGTCCGCTTTGCGAGAGCGGCCCGCAGCTGCCGCACCGGTCGTGTATCCGCCGGCGATCACCTCCATGGAGGAGACCGGGCTCTCCCGGGAGCTGCTCTCGGGTCTGTTGCTGAAGACCCTGCATCAGCGGGGAGGCCTGAGCGGCTTCGAGATCGCGGATGCCGTCGCACTTCCCTTCGTGGTCGTGGACGAGCTCCTGGTGGATCTGCAGTACAACCGTCTCACGGAGGTCCGCGAGACGGACGGGCCGTCGCGGAGCTCGTATCGGTTCGCGCTGACGAGCGCGGGGCATGTGCGCGCTCTGGAGGAGCTGTCGGCGAATCGCTACGTGGGACCTGCACCCGTGCCTCTGGCGCAGTATCTCGAGAGCGTGGCCCGACAGTCCGTGTCCTCGGTCCGCATCGAGCGGGACCGTCTCGAAGATGCACTGTCCGATCTCGTCCTCCCGGACGGATTCATGGACATCCTCGGCCCGGCGGTGAACTCGGGGAAGTCTCTCTTCCTGTACGGCGATCCGGGCAACGGGAAGACACGCATCGCCCGAGCGATCGCCGACACGTTCGGGGACGCGTTCTTCGTTCCGTTCGCGGTGGAGCTCGATGGCCTCACCATGGTTCTGTTCGACCCGGCGCACCACGAGGTTGTGGAGGAGCCCGAGGAGCAGGAGACATCCTGGGCCGGCCCGTCACTCGTCCGTGAGGTGGCGGATCACGACCGCCGGTTCGTTCTGGTGAGAAGGCCTGTCGTGGTCGCGGGTGGAGAGCTGGACCTGGAGCAGCTCGACCTGCGCTACGACCCGTTCACTCGGACGTATCAGGCCCCGATTCATCTGAAGGCCAATGGCGGCGTCATGGTCATTGACGACCTGGGCCGCCAGCGGGTGCCTCCACGCGAGCTGCTGAACCGGTGGATCGTGCCCCTGGAGCACCGTGTTGACCACCTGAGCCTGCACAGCGGCAAGAAGATCACGGTGCCATTCGACTGCCTGGTCATCTTCTCGACGAACATCGAGCCGTCGGATCTCGTCGAGGAAGCGTTCCTCCGAAGGATCCACTACAAGATCCACGTGTCCGATCCGGCCCCGGACGAGTTCGATCGGATCTTCGCGATGTGCTGCGATCTCCATGGAATCGAATACGACGCGTCCGCGCCCGAGTTGATACGCCGCGAGTATTACGCCACCGGGCGCGCTCAGCCGCGAGGATGCCACCCACGGGACATCGTGGACCACGTCTGTGATATCGCCACGTTCCGGGGCTCCCGGCCCGAGCTCTCGCCTGAGCTGCTCCGCCGGGCATGCGAATCGTACTTCGTCTCCATGGAGCGGTCGGGCGACGCTCCTGATCCAGGCCAGGGATGATGATCATGAGCGAGATGTCCACGGATACCGAGTATCAGATGCGCGAGCTGCGCGCGGGACTCGAGCGACGCATCGAAGAGCTCGAGGCTCTGCAGGGACGTCGGGGGCTCGGTCGTTGGGTAGGCCCGTTGCTGGGGGGCCTCGCCCTCGTCGTGGCCGTTTCCACCTCGATGCGAACGCGGGACGTCATCCACGCCGGGATAGTCGCGCCCGCCGTCACGGCGGCATCGTTCGTCCTGAAGGACCGAGACGGTGTCGAGCGCGCCGCGCTCGGCCTTCGTGACGACGGCGGCACGGCTCTCACGCTCTCCGACGCCAGCGGCCGTCAGAGGCTGCGCGTGGCGGTCCTGGCGGACGGCTCTCCCGGGGTGAGCCTCCTGGATCCCGAGGGGGAGACGCGGGCGATCCTGGGGCTTTTGGCGGACGGTACTACCACGCTGGTCTTCGCCGACCAAGGGTCGGTGGCCCGAGGCGTGTTCGCGCTCACTCCGGACGGGTCGTCACGGATGGTCTTCAGCGATGCCAACGGGATCACCCGGACCGCCGTGGGCGTGGACGGTTCCGGAGAGCCGGAGATCAACACGATCGCGGTCGGAAAGGACGACGGAGAGCACGAAAACGGGGGAGGGTGACCCAGAGCGGTTCCGTCGATCCACAGGGTGTGAAAAGGGGGAAAACGGTTTCTCCCCCACCGGGCCTGACTGTCGTCGTGTACTTGGCGAGGAGCGGCGGCAGTCGGCCCGGCTCACCTTGGAACCCGCGTGCCGGGTCGAGCCGGTGGTGGGGTCGCTCCACCCCGCGGTTTCTCGGCCACAGCGACCGGCGCCCCTGACGGCGGCTCGGGTCAGGTCAGGAGCTTGTCCAACTCCCGCTCCAGGACCGGCTTCGACACCAGCCCCACCATCTCGAAGAGCGGTTCTCCTTCCCGGAAGAACATGACGGTCGGGATGGAACGGATCCCGAAATCGCCGGCCAATCGCGGTGCCTCGTCCACGTTCACCTTGAGGATCCGCACGCCCCGCGACGCCCACTCCACCGCGATCTCGCCGAGAATAGGCTCCATCATCTTGCATGGGGCACACCAGGGTGCCCAGAAGTCCACGACGGCGACGCCTTCCCCGGCGATGAGCTCGTTGAAGTCGTCATCGTACGCGTGGACGAACGGAGGCTCGGCGACGGGCTTTCGACGGAAGAACATGGCTGTCCCCGGGGTGAGATGTGGGTGCTCACCTCGAGGAACGCGGCCCGCTCGTCGATTGTTCCCATATGCGGCGGTCGTGGGCCGCTCCGGGACATTCAGGCTGTCGAAACCCCGCCGGAGCGGATGCTCCGGCGGGGTCCTCGGCGGTCAGTTCTTGATGTGGATCATCGGTGCGCAGACCTCCTGGAAGGTGAAGTCGGCGCTTCCGGAGGAATCCAGCGCCTGCGCGCAGATGGTGTATCCGCCCGCCTTGTACAGTGTGGCCTGGTCGAATTCGGCCAGCGTTCCGTATCCGCTCAGCGCCTCCCTTGTGGTCGCAGTGTCGCCACAAGCCTGACCACCGGTGCTTGCGAGGTCACAGAAGGTGGCACCGGCCGGTTCTCCCTGATTGCCGGCCACGTAGAGCCGGATTGTTACGAGCTCAATCGGAGTGCCGCTGCCGGACAGCGCCTCGACCCGGATGGGATCTAGTGCCTCGCCGGCCGTTCCGTCTTGCGGCGGCGTGACGAACGCCAGGCTGCCGTTGGGGTTGGCCGCCACCGGAGCGAAGTGGCTGAACTCGATGGGCGTGCCGCCCGTGCTGGGCGGTCCACCCGCTGCGAAGAGGCTCTTCGGCAGGACGGCACGGCCGACGAGGTGGAGCAGGTTCGTGAAGACGCGGTCCAGCCCCGCCACTTGGGTCATCCCTGCCCACCAGGTGCCACAAGCTGGGGTGTAGGCCTGCAACAGGGTACCCTCCCTCTGTAGGCGGTCGGCGAGGCCGGGTGTCGGGAGCTCGACGGGGTCCTGATAGCAGACGGCGACGTGCAGCTCTCCGTCCCGGAATCCCGGTACGTCGGGGAAGGTGTGCATGGCGAACGCGAGGTCACCGAAGGACAGATCGGTCACGGGGATCGAGGTCGTCACGTCGGGGGTCCCGTAGAACAGGATCATCGGCACCTGCGTGGCCGAGGCCCAGCTCGTCGAGGTCTCGAGTCCCCAGAGGGCGTTGTTGGAGCTTCCCCCGAAGTCGGTGAACGGCACCGCTCCGTGTGCCACGATGGGAGCGGCGTCGGCGCTACGCACCGCGAAGATCCCCTGGGGCCCGAGGGCATCCGCCGAGACAGGGGCCGGGATCGGCGTGCACAGCTCCGCTTGTGCACGGCACATGTACTTCATGACGCCGTTGGCCAGCGCGGCGCCATCCGTGGCGGACCCACCGGTTCCGGCGCCGAGAACGGCTTCGATGGTCGAGAGGACGGTCCACCCGCCGGACACAACAGCGTTGCCATCAGCACCCGCACATTCGTTCTCCATGGCCCGGAGCGTTTCGGTCACCGTCTGCTGCTCGGGTGAGGAGAAGTAGCTCCTCGCTACGGACGCGAGGTCGTTGGTCTGGCACCCTGTCGGAATCCTGGCCAGCGACGGCTCGAGCGGGGAGGGGGCCTCCGCGGAAGGTCGGGACGGCTCACCGCACGCCGACAGGGCGACAGCGGTGACCGCCAACAGGACACGCCTGGCGGCAAAGGGCAGC
>JAJDNI010000268.1 GCA_022340755.1 Gemmatimonadota bacterium | reverse complement strand
CGGGCTCTTCAGCCTGGCGTCCTACGTCATGCATGTCGGGATCCTGATCGTTCCCATCTTCCTGATCGACCACGTCGTCCTCTGGGAAGCGTTCCTGGGTCTCGACCTGCCCGCCATCGGGAAGGAGACGGCCGACGTGCTGACGCTCCTCACAGTGGGCTGCGGCCTCGTCCTGTTGACGCTGCGGGTCTTCCAGGCGCGGCATCGCATGGTCAGCCGCCCCACCGACTATGCTCTGTTGGTGTTGGTGCTCCTGCCGTTCGCATCGGGTTACCTGGCGTCTCATCCCAGCGTGAACCCGTGCCCGTGGAACGTGATGATGCTGATCCACGTGTCGAGCGCCGACCTCCTCCTCGTCCTGATCCCGTTCACGAAGCTCGCGCACGTGGTCCTCTTCTTCTTCGACCGGATCTCGGCGGTCCACTGGCAACTGAGGCCCGGAGCGGGAGACAGAGTGGCGGAGGCCCTCCATGGGAAGGAGCGGAGCGTTTCATGAAGGCGATCCTGGTGGACGTCACCCGTTGCACCGGCTGCGAGCGGTGCGTGGACGCCTGCATCGAGGTGACCGGATGCGATCCACTGAAGGCCCAGGTGGACCGGGCCAGGGCAAAGGACGGTCTTTCCGAGAACCGCCTCCTGAGCGTGCCGCAGGTCGCCCCGGGAAGGTTCGCGCGCCTGACCTGCATGCACTGCCTCGAGCCGAGCTGCGTCTCCGCTTGCCTGGTGGGAGGCATCACGAAGACGCCCGAGGGGCCGGTCGTCTACGACCCAGCCAAGTGCATCGGCTGCCGGTACTGCATGCTCGCCTGCCCCTTCCACATCCCCCGGTACGAGTGGGACGAGGTGATCCCGTTCGTGAAGAAGTGCGACATGTGCGCGGGCCGGCAGGCCGACGGGCTCGCCCCGGCATGCGTGGAGGCATGTCCCAACGAAGCGCTTCGCTTCGGGGAGAGGGAGTCGTTGCTCGGCCAGGCCCACGAGCTCATCGCCGGTGGCCGCGCAAGGTATCTCCCACGGGTCTGGGGAGAGCACGAGTTCGGAGGCACGTCGGTGATGTACGTCTCGGACGTGGACCTGGGCGGGATGGGGTGGCCGGATCCTGAAACGGTGCCCATCCCGTCCCTCACGGAGCCGCTGATCGCCAAGACCCCCGTCATCGGGTTGAGCGTGGCCAGCGGCCTTCTCGCGATCCACTGGGTGATCCGAAGACGCATGAGGCTCGCCTCGGAGGCCGCCGCCAGCGACGGTCGAGACGATGCCGCACTCGCAGGAGCGGGGTCGGAATCCGAGATCTACCCGGAGGGAGAGGACCGGTGAGCGATCGCACCCGTGGCTTCAAGGATCTTCTGTGGGCGCTCACCTTCGCCGGTCTCTTGGCCGCGATCTTCAGGCTTTGGTTCGGCCTCGGAGCCACCACGCATCTCAGCGATGCCGTTCCCTGGGGGCTCTGGAAGATCCTCAACATGGTGGCCGGAGTCGCGATCTCCACGAGCGGCTTCACCGTGGGGTTCCTGGTCTACGTGCTCGGACTGGAGCGCTACCGGCCTCTCGTGAGGCCCGCCATCCTCGTGGCCTTCCTGGGTTACGGATGCTCCTGCCTGGCCTTGCTTTTCGACATCGGCCTTCCGTGGCGGTTCTGGCACCCCTTCTTCATGTGGAACGAGCACTCGTTCCTCTTCGAGGTGTTCTGGTGCGTGATCCTCTATTTCACGGTCACGGCCATCGAGCTGGCGCCCACGATCTTCGAGAAGCTGAAGGCCGAGAAGGCCACCAGGCTTCTGCACCGTATCGCCTTCTGGGTGGTCGTCGTGGGGATCTCCCTCTCCTCGCTGCACCACTCCTCTCTCGGATCGCTCTTCCTGGTGACGCCTCTGCGCCTACACCCTCTGTGGTACTCTCCGTTGTTGCCCCTCCTCTTCATCCTGTCGGCCATGGGCGGAGGCCTCATGTTCCTCGTCCTGGTGCGGATCCTTCACGCGCACTGGTACGACCGGGAAGCCGTTTTCGGGCCCACCCCCGTGGAGCGTGACCTGATCCTGATAAGGTCCGGAGTCCGCAAGGAGAGCGCTCGGGTCCGGGAAGCGGGGCCGGACATGCCCATGCTCACCGGGGTCGCGAGCATCGCCACCGGCATCCTCTCAGTCTACCTGCTCGTCGAGGTCTACCACCTGAGCCACGGAGGGGTCTGGAGGGCGCTCGTGGCGGGCACGTGGGAGAGTTGGCTGTTCGGGATCGAGCTCATCGTCGTCGCGGTCGTGCCCATCCTCCTGGTCTGGCTTCCCGCCCCGCGGCGCTCTCCGGCGGCGCTGGCCGTCGCGGCCTCCTCCGCGTCGGCGGGGCTGCTGCTGAATCGCGTGGACGTCGGGATCTTCGGCTACTTTCGCGACGCCGGCACGGTGTACTTCCCCTCCCTGGCCGAGTGGGTCCTCTCCCTGGGCGTGGTGGCGGCCGCCGCGCTCGTGTTCCTCTTCTTCGCCGAGCACATTCCCATCTTTCGCGTCGGGCCGGCCAAGGGCGAGGGAGAGCGCCGATTCAGGGTCTCCTTCGATTCCTTCTCGCGTGTGTGGCACACCGCCCTGAGGAGCGGCCTGGAACGGACGAGCGTGATCGCGGTGATCGTCGTCCCGCTCGCGTGGGCGCTCATGTATCCACCCTACCAGAGAATCGAGGCCGAGCCGGTCCAACCGGCTTCCAGGCTGGACCTCACCCGGGCGCGTCTTCGGATCGACGGTGACCGCGGAGGCGTCCACACCGTGTTCCCCCACGCCGACCATCAGGAGCGCCTGGGCGGTGACTCCTCATGCGTGATCTGCCACCACATTTCCCTCCCCGGGGACGAGACGACACCTTGTTCCCGGTGCCATCGCCATCTCCTCACCGAGACATTGATCTTCGACCACGCGTACCACATGCGGGCCGTCGCGGACAGCCTCGACCTTCCGGGTCTCTTCCCGTCGAACCGCTCCTGTGTTGAATGTCATGCTACCGATGCCCCGAAGACCGCGGCCGACGCCGAGCTTTGCATCGACTGCCACGCGGAGTGGAAGGACGAGGGCGCGGACGGCACCAAGGACCTGGCGCGGGCGCTGAGCTACCTCCGGGCCATGCACGGGACTTGTCTGGAGTGCCACGAGGAAGAGGCCGCCAAGCAGGACCGGCCGGAGCTCAGGGACTGCTCCACGTGCCATCCGTCCCTCGAGCCTCGTGGGGCCCTGGAGGTCAGGCTCGCGCGGGGCGACGTCCAAGGAGGTTGAGGG
>JAJDNI010000267.1 GCA_022340755.1 Gemmatimonadota bacterium | reverse complement strand
CATGGCAACAGAGCAGAGCCGACAATGCGCAGGGCGTTGGTGACTTCGTCTTCTCGCGGGACCGGGAAGCCCTGTTCCATGCCCGCCCCGACAACGTGTTCGTCATCAAGGCGAGTTACTGGCTGACTCCCTGAGCGAGGTGCCGGCGGCGAGCTTGCCATGTCCGCCGTTGGCTCTCGCTGCGTAGGTCGAGCGGCAGGCTGAGCCAAAAGGCTCCTCCCCGGCCCGTCGACCGCGGAGATGGGCTCCAACCTTTCGGACATTGTCACCGTCCTACTTATAAGCAGTCGACAGATGTTTTGGCGGAGACACGAGATGACCGACGAACCACCCCGGAGCGTCGAGCCCGAGAGCCACCTTCCCCTGGCGCCCCGGGACTTCCAGGTGCTCCTGCTCCTCTTCGACGAGCCGATGCATGGCTATGGGATCGTGAAGGCTTCCGAAGAGGGGTCCCGTAAGAGCGTCCTCGACCTGGGTTCGCTCTACCGGATCATTGCCAGGCTCACCCGGGAGGGACTTCTGGAGGACGTCACGGACGATCTGGACGACTCCAAGAGGCAGCGTCGCTATTACCGGGCGACGGAGCTGGGGCGTCGTGTGGCCCGGGCCGAAGCGGTCCGCCTCCGCGCGCTCCTCGACTCCGAGCGCGCCGAGCTGCTCTGGCAGAAGCCGTGACTCCGAAGCCCGGGGCCAGCCCTCCGCTCGGCGTCCGCTGGATCCGGGCGATCGTGCACCTCTTTCCCCGCGACTTCCGGAGGACGTACGGCGAGGATCTCACCGCCGCCTATCTGGATCTCAGGGACGACGTCACCCGGGACCGGTCCGGTCTCGTCGCACGGTGGGCGCTCACCATCGCCACCCTGCGCACCGGTTGGGAGATCGCGCGTGGCGGCTTCGGCGAGCGCTGGACCGAGGCCCGACGCCTTCGCAGGGTTCCAACAACACAGAGGACCGAATCCATGTTGACCGACCTTTGGTCCGACCTTCGCTTCGCCCTCCGGAACCACCGGAAGCACCCCACGGTCGCCATCCTGGCCGTGATCACATTGGCCCTCGGCGTAGGCGCGGGTACCGCGATCTTCAGCGTCGTCAACGGAGTCATTCTCAAGCCCCTTCCCTATCGGGACGCCACCAGGCTCGTCTCGCTGGAGGTGAACAGCGGCATTGGCTCCACCGTGGGCTTCTATGGGCTCTCAGAGCCGGAATTGCTGGACTTCGGCAACCAAGTCTCCTCGTTCTCGGGGGTTGCCGGCTACACCGAGACCGAGGTGACTCTCGGGGACTCTCTCTCCCCGAAGCGCATCGAGGTAGTGCAGGCCACGGCCAGCCTCATCCCCCTCCTCGGGGTGGATCCACTCCTGGGCCGCACCTTCTCCCCGGAGGAAGATCGCCCGGGGGCGCCCCGCCTCGCCGTCCTGAGCTACGGAACGTGGCAGGCCGAGTTCGGAGGTGACCCCTCCGTCCTGGGCCGTTCCATCGATCTCAACGACCAGCCGACCACCGTCATCGGCGTCATGCCCCCGAACTTCGCCTTCCCCGCGGCGGGCGAAGGTGTGTATTCCCAGCTCGAGCTGGACCGTGAGAACCCGTGGGCGCGGAACAACCACTACCTCTCGGCCCTTGCGCGTCTTGCTCCCGGAGCCACCCTCCGGAGCGCGCAGAACGAGCTCGACGTCCTGGCGTCCCGGGCCACCCGCGCGTACCCGGACTTCTATCCCAACACGGGCCTTCGTGTGGCGCTCGAGGGTTATCGGGACTCCCTCGTGGGCACGGTGAAGACACCCCTCTACGTTCTCCTGGCGGCGGTGGGCTTCTTGCTTCTCACGGTGTGCGTGAACGTGGCCAACCTCCTCCTCGCTCGGGGTGAGACCCGGACCCGCGAGCTCGCCATCCGCACCTCCCTGGGAGCCTCCCGGCGCCGCGTCGTGCGCCAGCTCTTCAACGAGAGCCTCGTGCTGGCGGTGCTCGGTGGGGCGGCGGGGCTGGGACTCGCCGTGCTCGGTGTGAAGGTCCTGCTGGCCATGGCGCCATCGTTCCTGCCTCGCCTGGGCGAGATCGGCATCGACCACCGCGTGCTGCTCTTCTCCCTCCTGGCGGTGGTGGCCACAGGCATGGTCTTCGGTATGATGCCCGCGCTCCACGCGGGCAGGCGCGACGTGCACGACGCTCTCCGAGTGGGTGGGGGCGAGCGCGGTGCGACCCGTGCGGGCCAGGGGCTGAGGCGAGCCCTGGTCGTGGCTCAGGTGGCGCTGGCCGTGGTCCTCATCACCGGTTCTGGGCTCATGCTCAGGACCGTCGCCAACCTCCGCCACGTCGACATGGGCTTCACCACCAAGCACGTCCTCACCCTCCGTCTCAACCCCCGGCCCAGCGTCTACGACACAGGTGAGAAGCGAGTGGCGTTCTACAAAGAGCTCCTCTCCAGGGTCGACGACCTCCCGGGGGTGAGCGCCGCGGCCGCCGCGTATTCCATCCCCATGACGGGGGGAGGGAACACCTGGTCCATCCTCATCGAGGGGCAACCGGCAGCGAACGTGGGGGACGCACCGGCGGAGCCGGTGCAGAGGGTCACGCCGGGGTACCTGCGGGCCCTGGGACTGACGCTCGTCAAAGGGCGGTGGATCAATGACGCCGACGACGCCACGTCGATACCGGTGGTGGTCGTGAGCGAATCGATGGCACGGAAGTACTGGCCCGGGGAGGATCCCCTCGGGAAGCGCATGAAGGTCTTCTCCGAGGGTTGGCCGTGGATGCAGGTGGTGGGCGTGGTGAACGACGTGCGTCACCGGGGGCCCGGAGCGGAGCCAAGACCTCGATGGTACGTGCCTTACGCCCAGGCGTACGTCTCCGCGTACGACTCGCAGCTGGCCAACACCATCTTGGTGCGAGCCGATACCGATCCGACACCCCTCCTGAGTCCTGTCGAGGGTGTCGTCCGCGAGTTGGACCCCGGCGTTCCCATTTCAAGGGTCCGCACCATGGATCAGATCCTCGAAGCCACCGTGGGCAGCCAGCGCTTCGTCACGAGACTGCTCACCGCGTTCGGGCTGCTGGCCCTCTGCTTGGCCGTGGTGGGGGTGTACGGCGTGGTCTCCTACTCGGTGTCCGAGAGGACCCACGAAATCGGCCTCCGCATGGCCCTCGGAGCCCGAGCCGGGGAGGTGCTGGCCAGGATCCTCCGGGAGGGCGTCCTGCTGGCGTTGGTGGGACTCTCCGTAGGGCTGGTGGCCAGCGCCCTGCTGTCCCGCGTCTTCGCATCGATGGTGTTCGGGATCGATCCCACCGATCCCCTCACCTATGCCGGAGTGAGCTTGGTACAGCTCGCGGCGGTGGTGCTGGCTTCCTTCGTCCCGGCCCGGCGAGCAAGTCGGGTGAGCCCGGTGCAGGCCCTGAGGGAGTGAGCCCGTCGGGG
>JAJDNI010000264.1 GCA_022340755.1 Gemmatimonadota bacterium | reverse complement strand
CGGCCTCGTCCTCCGCCGCCGAGAGATCGGAGAAGAAGTTGGACGACGCCTCCACCAACAGAATGTTGCAGTCCGGGCAGATCGCGCTGACCATGTCGAGGTCGAGGGAGATCTCCTCCGCCCAGCCCGCGTCGGCCCGCGGATACCTCGTGCCGCCGTTCTGGTCGACCTTGCTGAAGCAGCCGTTGGACGTCGTGCACGCCGGCAACCCGAACTGGCTGCGATACACGGCCAGGTCGCTCTCCGCGTTTGGATCGTCGTACGCGTCGACGATGGCGACGACCTGACCCGACCCGCCGGACGAAGGCAGGTTGTAGGCGGCGGCCAGATCGGCCGGCGTGTATCCGCTCGGCGAGGAGTTCGGCTTGGGCTTACCGCCCCTGTCCACCTGCACGATGGAGTGGCAGAGCGCGGTACCGAACGCGGCCGGACCCGGGCACACGCGGGCGTGGAGGGCCCTCATGGCGAGGCCGGTGCCGATGGACGACCCGGTCACGGTGGGACCGGTGATGGTGTTCGGTTGGGTGGGCTCCCCGGAACAGGCCGCGAGGGCGGCCAACGCCGCCAGGCCGAGCAGCGTCCGAGCTTTCAAGGACATGACAATGACTCCTGGGCAGAGGAGGGGTCCGTCGGACCCGGATCCTTCCATTCAATGGCCGCAGGTCCGGTGACGTCAAGTCCGTTTTCGATGCGTGCCGATCTGCGGCGACATGGTCGATACACGTTCGATTGCGTGGGAGTTCACCTTCCGGCGGAAGAGCGGTTCTTCCGCGTTCAAATACGACAGATGTAGCATTTACCGGCGTCGGCCGATCGGGACGCACCTGGACGTCGTGTGCGGCTCCGGCGATGGGACGCATGTGGGGCCGGTTGTGGCGACATCGACCACTCCCTCTGGCCTTGAGCCGACGTTCCTCCCCACATTGGCCCCCATGAACATGCTACGGAGTGTCTCGGTCGCCGTCTGTCTGTCGCTCCTGAGCGTCACGACGGCATGCGCCCAGGAGGCGGACAGCGCATTCATCAAGCAGAACTACACGAAGCACGAGTACCACATCGCCATGCGGGACGGTGTGAAGCTGTTCACCATCGTGTACGTGCCCAAGGACGCGTCCGCGACGCGTACCTACCCGATGGTGATGCAGCGTACCTGCTACTCTGTCGCCCCGTACGGTCCGGGCGCCTACCCCACGAGCCTGGGCCCCGACCGGTACATGATGCGCGACAAGTACGTCTTCGTGTACCAGGATGTGCGCGGGCGCTACATGTCCGAGGGCACCTTCGAGAACGTGCGTCCCTTCGTCCCCGACTCCATCAAGGCGAAGGACCCCAAGGCGGTCGACGAAGCCTCGGACACGTACGACACCATCGACTGGCTCCTGAAGAACATCCCTTACAACAATGGTCTGGTGGGACAGTGGGGGATCAGCTACCCCGGCTTCTACACCACCATGGGAGCGCTGTCGGGGCATCCCGCCCTGGTCGCGGTTTCACCGCAGGCGCCGGTCACGAACTTCTACTTCGAGGATTTCCATCACAACGGCGCCCTGACGCAGGGCTACTTCTACACCTACCCCGTCTTCGGCATCCAGCACCCGGCGCCGACCTCCGAGAACTGGTGGATGCCCGCCATACAGAAGGTGATGAGTCAGGGGCTGCCCGACGACTACGACTTCCAGCTCAGCCTCGGCCCGCTGCGCAACACGACGGAGCGCTACTACAAGGACAACTTCTTCTGGCAGCAGATCATCGAGCACCCCGACTACGACGCCTTCTGGCAGGCACGCGCCGCGGGCCCGAGCATCGCCGAGCACATGAGGACGGGGACGCCCATGCCGGCCATGCTCGTGGTGGGTGGGTGGTTCGACGCCGAGGACCTGTACGGGCCGCTCCAGGTGCACCGGACGGTGCAGGCCAACGACCCAGAGCGCTTCAACGGGCTGGTGGAGGGTCCGTTCCGGCACGGAGGCTGGTCCGCTCAGGGGATCACGCACACCGTGCACGGCGACATCTACTTCGGAGACTCGCTGGAGATCAAGTTCCAGCGTGACGTCGAGACGCCGTTCTTCCGCCACTTCCTGAAGGACGGCGGGAAGGGTGCCGTGGGGCTTCCCAACGCCCTCATCTTCGACACCGGGAAGAAGACGTGGGAGAGCTTCGAGCAGTGGCCCCCCGCGAGCGTCACACAGGGCACGCTCTACCTGGGTCCACAGGGCACGCTCTCCTTCGACGCGCCGACGGGAGGAGCCGCCTATTCGGAGTACGTGAGCGACCCGTCGGAGCCCGAGGCGAGCCGGTGCCAGATCCCGACGATCCAGGGCTTCACCATGTACCAGTATATGAGCGATGATCAGCGTTGCTTCGACAACGACCGCGGCGTGGTCACGTTCGAGACACCGCCCCTCGGGCAGGACGTCACGCTGGCCGGCCCCATTGAGGCCCACCTCTACGTGAGCACGTCGACGGACGCCTCCGACTATGTCGTGAAGCTCATCGACGTCTATCCGATGGACGAGCCCGACAGCCCCTACCGACCCGACAAGGAAGTGCACTACGCGGGCTACCAGCAGCTGGTGCGGGGGGAGATCATGCGCGGCCGCTATCGCGACGGGTTCGAGAGCCCCAAGCCCTTCGTGCCCGGCCAGGTCACCGAGGTCGACTTCCGCCTGCAGGACGTGCTCCAGACGTTCAAGAAGGGGCACCGCATCATGGTGCAGGTACAGAGCACGTGGTTCCCGGCCTTCGACCGGAATCCCCAGCACTACGTGCCCAACATCTACGAAGCCACCCAGGCCGATTTCGTCACAGCCACCGAACGCGTCTACCACACGCCCACGCAGGCCAGCAAGCTGGAGGTGGGAGTGTTGCCGGCAGGAGGGAGGTGATCGGGACGGCCCAAGCCTGGTGGGGAGGACGGCAGCAGAACAGCGGGGCTCACGACGTATTCGACAGCCGTTCGTGCAACGGGTGGACGGCGAGGCCCCGGGGCCGTTTCGACGGCGGCCCCGGGGTCGGTTGACACCCCCCCGGGGCCGTCTTTGATTCCGGCGAGCTTTCGACGTCCCCAGGCGCTCGCAGGAAGGTTCCCCATAGAAGACATCGGCCGCAGGATCGCGGAGCAGGGGCTCAGGATCGGGGCCATCAAGCTGAATCCAGACGACCCTTTCCGATGGGCGTCCGGCTACCGCATGCCCATTTACAACGACAACCGGATGTTCCTCTTCCACCCCGAGATCCGGCGCCTCATCGCCCGTG
>JAJDNI010000256.1 GCA_022340755.1 Gemmatimonadota bacterium | reverse complement strand
CAGCACGTCGCTGGCCCAATGGTGGCCATCGTACGCCAGTGCGGCCGCCACACCCGTGGCCGTGATGAAGGTCACCGGTCCCACCCATCGTTCCGTACCGGGCCAATGTTGCGACGCTTCCTCGGTGAGGGCGCCAGCGAGCGCGAAGGCGAGGGTCGCGTGACCCGACGGAAAAGCCTTCGAGCGCTTCCGGGGATCGAGGAATGGCCCGCTTCCGAAGGCGTAGGGGCCATCGGGCGAAGGGCCCTTTCTCCCGGCGAGGATCTTCAGGAACACCGTCGTGGCACCCGCCCCGGCGATGGCTTCCCCGACATGCAGCCCGACGTCGGCGGCCGTGGGCGACCCCGCGACGAGACCCACGCCGTAGAGCGCCGCCGCGGCGATCATCGGCCCCGCCGATCCGAGTTGTATGAACGCGTGCGCGGTGTGGTGGAGGCCAGCGCTCTCCTGCCGGGCAGGGTCCTGCATCCAGGACCGCACGCGTTCGTCCACGGGAAGAAGAACCAGCGATCCCGCCGTGGCCAACGCGACTTCGCCGGCGAAGCGCCACTCGAAGAGCCGTACGGGGGCCGTGGGCGCGGTGTCCCGTGGGAGCATCCGGGCGACGGTGGTGGAACGGAGTCCGGGGCCGCTCGTCGACACGACCGGGAGAGCTTCCGGAGTGCGTTGCGTGCGCTGCGCTGAAACCGGGGAACCCGACCACGCCAGGGCGAGGGTCGCCATACCCACGATCCCGGCTCCGACGACCGCGATGCCGGAGTGTTGGTTCATGTTCACGGACCCCCTCGATGAAACGCGATGGAGAAGCCTGCCATGGTGCCGCCGCTCCCTCGAGGCAGAAGGATCGGGTCGAGGCGCGAGAACGGCCCCGCCCCACCCGTATGAAGGGAGCGCACGACCCTCCGGCTCACCAGGGTCCCCACCACCGCCCCGGCCAGCACGTCGCTGGCCCAGTGCTTGTCCCGATACATGCGCGCGAAGGCCACACCTACCGCCGTCGCGAAGGTCACGGGGCCTACGAACCGCTCCCCCCGGGGCCAGTGCATCGCCGTTTCCTCCGTGAGGGCCCCCGCGAACGCGAAGGCGACGGTGGCATGACCGGAGGGGAACGACTCCAGACGACTCTCGAAGTCGATGAGCCTGCCGCGCCCAAAGGCGTTCGGGTCGTGCGGATCCACGTACGGGCGTGGCCGGCCGACGAGGATCTTCAGGAAGGTGGTGACGGCGACGGCGCCCAGCATACCTTCCGACACGTGAAGCCCGACGTCCGCGGCAGTACGGGAGCCCGTGAGGAGCCCGGCGCCGTACAGGGCCGCGGAAGCCGCGAGAGGCACCGCGGATCCGAAGGGCGTCAGCACGCTCACCGAGCGGTCGAGTGCGGCGCTCCCCTGCCGGGCCGGGTCCTGCATCCATGAGCGCACGCGCCCATCCAGGGGGACGAGGACCAGCGATCCCGCCGTGCCCAACGCGACTTCACCCACGAAGCGCCACTCGAAGAGCCGCACGGAAGGCGCGGGCACGGTGTCGAGCGGGAGCGACGCGCCTGCGGTAGCGGAGTGAACCTCGCCGGTGCTCGTGAGGAGCCACGGCCCGGCGTCCGACCGGGACTGCGCCGATACGTCGGACCCCGGCCATGCCAGCGCCAGCAGCACCACCATCGTCAAGCCGACGGAGGGCACGACCCGCCTCGGGAACCCCTCTCCGATCCGCGCACGTGGCGACCTCACGTCACTGGCCACGTGCCTCCTCGTGCGCGTGGGCCAACGCCGAGCCCCCGGGGAATCCGAGGGCCACGAAGACCGCCACGGCCGCCATGCCCGCCATGACCAGGTAGACCGCGTGCAGCCCCCCGTCCAGAGCACCCACCAGGCGGGTGAGCGTCTCCGGCGCCAGAGTGGCGCGAAGCGACGCCTGCAAGGCCGCGTTGGGATCCGTGCCGGCACCGACCTCCGCGGCCAGATGCGCGTTCAGGACCGCCCCCAGAGCCGCGACAGCGACGGCTCCGCCGATGGTGCGGAAGAACTGCACGGAGCTCGTGGCCACACCCCGTCGCCTCCAGGGCACCGCGTTCTGGACCGCCAGCAGGTAGGGGGTCGCCATGAACCCCAGCCCCAGTCCCAGCACGAGCATGGAGGCCATCACCAGTCCGGTCCCCGATCCGGCGTGAGCCGAAGAGAGAAGAAGAGCCCCGGCCACGCCTGCCACGGCCCCCACGATGGCGAAGGGACGGTACCCCCAACGCACCGCCATCCAACCCGACACCGTCGAGCCCACCGGCCAGCCGATGGACATGGGGGCGAGGGTCATGCCCGCGTCGATGGCCGTGCCGCCAAGCACCCCCTGGGTGAACATGGGCACGAAGGCGGATGCACAGAACATGAGGGTGCCGATGACGACGCTCCCCAGGTTGGACAGGGCGATGACCGGGTTCCGGAACAGCTCCAGGGGCATCATGGGCTCCGGTGCCCTCCGTTCCTGCGCCAGGAACCACACCAGCCCGACCCCGGAGCCGGCGACCATGGCGAGCGTGCGCACGTCCGTCCAACCCCACAGCTCACTCCCCTCCAGAAGCGCCAGCAGGAGAAGCGCCACCGCGAGGGTGAGGCTCACGGTTCCCGTCACATCGAGCCTGTGCTCCCTGCGGGCGGGCTCCTCCCGCAGGAACAGGAGCAGCATGATCGCCGACGCCAGCCCGAAGGGCACGTTGAGATAGAAGACCCAACGCCATGAGAGCATCTCGGTGATGAACCCTCCCGCGGCGGGCCCGACCACGCTCGAGACGGCCCACACCCCTGAGAACAGGCCTTGCATGCGCCCACGCTCCTCGAGGGTGTAGATGTCCCCAACGAGCGTGATGGTCACGGGCTGGACGCCCCCGGCACCGAGACCCTGGAGGGCGCGCCAGACGATGAGCTGCGTGAGCGACGTTGCCGTTCCGCTGAGGGCGGCGCCCAGCATGAAGACCACGACGCTGAACAGGTACACGCGCCGGCGGCCGTACAGGTCCGCCAGCTTGCCGAACATCGGTACGGTGGTGGTGGATGTGAGCAGGTACGCCGAGAAGACCCAGCTGTAGCGCGCGACACCGCCGAGGTCCGCCACCACCGTGGGCATGGCCGTGCTCACGGCCGTGGCCTCCAGAGCGGCCAGGAACATGCCCAGCACCAGCGCCGCCGTGACCAGCTGGCGATCGCGTCCGGGCTTCATGGGTCAGTGGTGGATCAGCGGCCGCCGAAGGGCATGCCGGGCAGGCCGCCCAGGCCCCCCATCATTCCCTTCATCTGCTTCATGAACTGCTGCATCTCCTTGAACTGCTTCAGGAGACGGTTCACCTCGGCCACCGGGCGTCCGCTTCCCTTCGCGATCCGCGCCCGGCGCGACCCGTTGAGGATGTCCGGACGCCGCCGCTCTTCGGGCGTCATGGACAGGATGATAGCCTCCACGTGCTTGAAGCGCTTGGGATCCAGGTTGCCCGCGGGGATGTTCAGCCGGGATACGCCGGGGATCAGCTTGAGGATCTGCTCCATGGGCCCCATGCGCTGGACCTGGCGCATTGCCGTGAGGTAGTCCTCCAGCGTGAAGCGGCCCTTGCCCAGGAACTTCTCCTGGAGCTTGTTCTGCTCCTCTTCGTTGATGGCGAGCTGGGCGCGCTCCACCAGGCCCACGACGTCGCCCATCTGCAGGATGCGTCCGGCGAGGCGCTGCGGGTCGGCCGCGTCGAGGTCGTCCACGCCCTCACCCACGCCGACGAACTTGATGGGCTTTCCGGTGACCCCTCGAATGGAGAGCGCCGCCCCGCCTCGGGCATCGCCGTCCAGCTTGGTGAGGA
>JAJDNI010000250.1 GCA_022340755.1 Gemmatimonadota bacterium | reverse complement strand
GTCCAGCCATCCTCGCCATCGACGAGGGAACGACCGGGGTCACGTGCCTCGTCATCGCGGATGACGGACGCGTGCTTGGCCGCGCGTATTCGGAGTTCACGCAGCACTTTCCCAAGCCGGGCTGGGTGGAGCACGACGCATCCGAGATCTGGGACGTCACACGTCGGGTCGCGCGTGAGGCCGTGGGGGCGGCGGGGGGGCCGGCCGAGATCCGCGGCATCGGGATCACGAATCAGCGGGAAACCGTGGTCCTCTGGGATCGGGAGACGCTCGAGCCGGTGCACCGGGCCATCGTCTGGCAGGACCGGCGGACCACCGGATACTGCCGGGAGCTGAAGGACGCGGGACACGAAGACGAGGTGCGCGTCAGGACGGGTCTCGTCCTCGACCCCTACTTCTCGGGCACCAAGATCCACTGGATGCTGGGCGAGCACCCCGACCTGCGCCGACGCGCAGAAGCGGGCGAGCTGGCTGCCGGGACCATCGACTCGTGGCTGGTCGCCCGTCTCACGGATGGAGCGGTGCACGCCACGGACCCCACCAACGCGTCGCGCACGCTCCTCTACGGCCTCGAAGCCGCCGCCTGGGACCCTTGGATGCTGAATCTCCTCGAGGTGCCGGCGGCGCTGCTGCCCGAGGTGCGACCCAGCTCCGGGGGGTTCGGTACGGCGGCCGGCGCGCACCTGGGAGTCGAGGCGCCCATCGCCGGGATCGCAGGTGACCAGCAGGCGGCCCTCTTCGGGCAAGGGTGCTGGAATCCGGGCTCCGCGAAGAACACCTACGGGACGGGGTCCTTCCTGCTCCTGAATACCGGAAAGGAGCCGGTGGCGTCGAGGCACGGGCTCCTTACCACCGCGGCGTGCGACGCCCGGGGGCAATTGGCGTATGCCCTGGAGGGGTCGGTCTTCATCGCGGGGGCGGCGATCCAGTGGCTTCGCGACGGCCTTCGGATCCTCGAGGACGCGCCGGACTCCGAAGCCATGGCCCGCTCGGTGCAGAGCACGGACGGAGTCTATTTCGTCCCCGCGTTCGTCGGGCTGGGAGCACCGCACTGGGAGCCGGATGCCCGGGGCACGGTCGTCGGCCTGACCCGCGGCACCACCCGCGCCCATCTGGTGCGGGCGGCGCTGGAGGCCATGGCCTATGCCACCGACGAGGTGCTGCGCGCCATGGAGAACGACTGCGGCGCGAAGGCGACGGAGCTGCGGGTGGATGGAGGCGCCGCGCTGAACGGTTGGCTCATGCAGTTCCAGTCCGATGTCCTCGGCCTTCCGGTGCGTCGGCCTGCCCAGGTGGAGACCACCGCGCTGGGCGCGGCGGGCCTCGCCGGGATCGCCACGGGCGTGTGGCCGGACGCGGAGAAGTTCCTGGCTTGCCAGGGCGCTCCACAGCGCTTCCAGCCCGAAATGGACGGCGCCGTTCGCGAGGCCCTGTTGGGTGAATGGGCCCGGGCGGTGCGGGCGGCCGTGGCCTGGGCGCGGGAGGCCCCCCCACAGTGACCGGCCCTTCGGAGTGGCCTCGGGGGGATCGACCCCTCCGCGTCTCTGTCGTCGGAGGAGCCGGCGCCACGGACGAGGAGCTCCGTCTGGCACGGGAGCTCGGCGCCGCGCTGGCCCGAGCCGATGCCGTCGTGGTGTGTGGGGGCTACGGGGGGGTCATGGAGGGTGTCGCGAGAGGCGCCCGGGAGGAGGGGGGCCTGACCGTCGGCATCCTCAAGGGTGTCGAGGCAGGGGATGCGAACCCGTGGATCACGCTGCCCATTCCCACGGGCATGGGCGACGCACGCAACGCGCTGGTCGTGCGCGCGGGGGAATCCATGGTGGCGGTGGGGGGCTCGTGGGGAACGCTTTCGGAGATCGCCATGGCCTTGAAGGCCGGGCTGGCGGTGGGGACCCTGGGGACTCCCCCGGCTCCGGGGTTGGGCCTGCCGGACCTGGGGACCCCCGAAAAGGCGGCCGAATGGGCCCTTGCACGGGCCCGGGAGCGGCGTGGGGAAATGCCCCCGGGGGGGTCGGGTCTGTCCCGGAGGCCCCGATAGGGGGTTTTCCCGACTGGTCCTGGAGGCGATAAAAAGTCTAGATTCGAGGCGGATTGAAAGGCCCTTCGAGGGCTCCGATCCCGATTGGGACGCCGCCGCCGAGGCGACGATGTTCCGAGGAGTTCAAGACTTCTGCCCACTCCGGGCTCCGGCCTCCACCGGATCCCGAACGAGCGTGAGGTGAGTGCGATGAAAATGCACGGGCGGTTCATGGTGGGGCTGGTGGGTGTGGCCGCCGTGGTCTCCTATCTGGTCTGGACCGGGGTGAGCGACACCATGGTGTATTACCTCACCCCCGCGGAGCTGGTGGCGCGAGTGCAGGCCGATCCGAGCTTCCGGCAGATGGGCGTCAAGGTCAGCGGGCAGGTGGTTCCCGGGACGTACGAACGCGTTCCGGGTCAGCTTCTACACCGCTTCCGGGTGCGCGACCTCAGCGACGAATCCGTGAGCTTCGAGGTCGAGTACCGTGACGCGCTCCCGGACACCTTCACCGACGACTCGGAAGTCGTCCTGGAAGGACGGATGGACGCCAATGGAGTGTTCCAGGCCACATCGCTGCTCACCAAGTGCGGGAGCCGCTATGAAGCGGCGCCGGAGGACCTGAAGAAGTGACGGTCCTGGGGGAGTTTGCCCTGTGGATCGCGCTACCCGTCGCGATCTACGGGATGTTCCTCGGCTTCTTCGGAGGCAAGACCCAACGGGGTGACATGGTCCTGTCGGCGGAGCGGAGCGTCTACGCCGTCACGTTCCTGCTCACGCTCGCCGCGGTCGGCGTCATCGCGGCCTTCCTCGGGGACAAGTTCCAGTACTGGTACGTGGCCAGCTACTCGAACCGCGACCTCGAGACCTTCTACAAGTTCGCCGGCCTGTGGGCCGGACAGCGCGGATCGCTTCTCTTCTGGGCGCTCCTGTTGAGCTTCTTCTCGACCATCACCGTCTTCCAGAATCGGAACAAGAACCGCGAGTTCATGCCGTACGTGGTGGGGGTGCTCCAGGGCATCTTCACCTTCTTCCTGGTGGTGCTGCTCTTCGCGAAGGTGAATCCTTTCGAGAAGCTCGCCTTCATGCCGGCGGACGGGCAGGGGCTGAACCCCCAGCTCCAGAATTACTGGATGACGATACACCCGCCCATGCTGTACCTGGGCTTCACGTCGTTCACGATTCCCTTCGCCTTCGCCATCGCAGCCCTCCTGAACGGCCGGCTGGACACCCGTTGGATCGTTCTCACCCGACGGTGGATCCTCCTCTCGTGGTTCTTCCTGTCGGTGGGCATCATCCTGGGAATGAGGTGGGCCTACGAGGAGCTCGGGTGGGGAGGGTACTGGTTCTGGGACCCCGTGGAGAACGCATCACTGTTGCCGTGGCTCACGGCCACCGCGTTCCTCCACTCCATCCAGATCCAGGAAAACCGGGGCATGTTGAAGGTGTGGAACATGTCCCTGGTGTCGATGACGTTCCTGCTGACGATCTTCGCGACCTTCCTCACCAGATCCGGGCTCATCGAGTCCGTGCACGCCTTCGCGGAGCAGGTCAGGATCGCCTACATCTTCCTGGCGTTCCTGGGGACGGTCACGGCCGGGGTGGTGGTGCTCATCCTGTACCGCCTGCCGCAGCTCCAGAGCGAGAACCGCATCGAGTCGTTCCTGTCGAGGGAGTCGGCCTTCCTCTTCAACAACCTGATCCTCCTGGGGGCTGCCTTCGCCGTCCTCTGGGGGACGATCTTCCCGCTCATCGCCGAAGGCGTGACGGGGCAGAAGATCAGCGTGGGTCCTCCCTTCTTCAACAAGGTGAACCTTCCCATCGCGCTGGTGCTGCTGGCCCTCGCGGGCATCGGACCCGTCATCGCCTGGAGACGTGCCAGCAAGCGCAACCTGAGGAAGAACTTCCTGGTGCCCGTGGTGGGGTCCTTCGCCGTATCGGCGGCCCTCTGGATCGCCGGAGTCCGCCATGGACTCTCCCTCACCACCTGGGGCATCGGCGTCTTCGTGCTCATCATCGTGGCGGTGGAGTTCTGGAAGGGAACGCGTGCACGGGCGCGCATCGAGAGCGAGTCGCTTCCCATCGCGTTCTTCCACCTGGTCTCGCGCAATCGTCGTCGCTGGGGTGGTTACATCGTCCACGTCGGCATCGTGTTGATCTTCGCGGGCATCGCGGGGGCCTCGTACAACCAGGACGTCCGCAAGCACCTCATGCCGGGTGACACCATGGACGTGGCGTCTCCGTGGGGACACACGTACCACCTGACCTACGAGGGGCTCTCGACGTCCATCGGACGCGGTCAGCGGAACCTGGACTGGCAGGCCATCGCCCTCATCTCCGTGCGCAAGGGTGACAAGTCCCTGGGCAACATGACCACGGAGAAGCGGAAGTATACGACGGCCGACCAGACCATGACGGAGGTGGGGATCCATACATCGCCGGAGGAGGATCTCTACCTGATCCTGTCGGCCGTGGACGACCTCAGTGGCGTGCTGAGCAACAACGCCAACGCCCAGGGGATCGACCTCCAGGTGCTGGTGAAGCCCCTGTTGAGCTGGATCTGGTGGGGAGGCCTGGTTCTCGTGGTCGGCAGCATCATCGCGCTGTGGCCCAGCGCGGAGCGCCGCCGGGACCTGGAGGAGGAGAAGCCGAAGGAAGTGGCCGTACCGGCGGGGGCTGCCTAGCATGGCGCTGTTTCTCGGGACCGCCATGGTCGCAGCCGCGGTGGTGATCTTCATCATCCAACCCGTGGCGAAGGGGATCCACGCCTCTCTGGAACGCGCGGAGGACGAGCTCACCGAGACGGAGGCGCGCAAGCGGGTGGCGCTGCTGGCGCTGCGGGACGTCGAGTACGACTTCCTGGCGGGCAAGCTCGACGAGAACGACTACCGCTCTCTCAAGGGTGAGCTCACCGCCGAGGCGCTGGCTGCTCTGGAGGCCGATGAGAAGGCCCGCGAGCAGGTGGGCAGCGTCGGCCCCGAGGACGTGGAGGCGGAGATCGCCGCCATCCGCATGGGGCTGCACGGCGAAGCCGGCGCGGGCTGCCCCGACTGCGGGTTCGTCAACGAATCCGGGAGCCGGTTCTGCTCCGCCTGCGGTCACGCCCTCCAGGCTCAGGTTTCCGGCTGAGCTCGTCGGCGCCGTGGAAGCCGTGACTGCCTCCGCCCCGGTCACCCAGGGGGTGGAACCGGTACTGTCGGCGCGTGGTCTCGTCCGCGAGTACGGAGCCGTGGTGGCGGTGGACGGCATCGACCTCGACCTCGCGCCAGGCGACTTCCTCACGATCTTCGGCCCCAACGGGGCGGGGAAGACCTCCCTGCTCAGCTTGCTGGGGGGGCGGCTCAAGCCCACACGGGGGGAGGTGGTGATCGGCGGGCAGCGTCTGGACTTCGGAGAGACCTCCTGGAGGAGTCGCATCGGCGTGCTCTCCCACCAGGGTTTCCTCTACGCGCATCTGACCGTGGAGGAGAACCTGCGCTTCTTCGGTCGGCTCTTCGATCTGCCGGATCTCGACCGCCGCATTCCGGAGCGCCTGGAGCAGGTGGGACTGGCCGATCGGGCGAGCTTCCTTTCCCGACAGCTCTCCCACGGCATGCGCCAGCGGCTGGCCCTGGCCCGGGCGCTCCTGCACGACCCCGAGGTCGTCCTCCTGGATGAGCCCTACACCGGCCTCGATCCGTATGCCGCGTCGGTGCTCCGGAACGTGCTTTCCTCCCTCCACGACGGGCGACGCACGGTGGTCATGGTCACGCACAACCTGACCCAGGGTCTGGAGCTGTCGAACCGGGTGGCGATCCAGGTGCGTGGGGCCTTCGCGTGGGAGGGCCCTCGCGAACGGATCGACGCCGCGGATTTCGAGCGCTTCTACCACCATGTGGTGGAGGACGGGCGGGAATGAGCTACGTCCGTCAGGTCTACGCCATCATCTGGAAGGATCTGCTCCTCGAGCTCCGCACCCGCGAGCGCATCGCCGCCATGGGGGCCTTCGCCGTCCTGGCCGGAGTGCTCTTCAACTACGCGACCGACCAGACCATCGTCCGCCCCCAGGACGTGGCCGCCGGGCTCATCTGGATGACCCTGGTCTTCGGGGGCCTCCTGGGAATAGGGCGAACGTTCCATCTGGAAGCCCAGGACGGGGCGTTCCAGGGGGTGCTTACGAGCCCGGCTCCCAAAGATGCGATCTTCCTCGGCAAGACGCTGGCCAACTTCGTCCTGCTCTTTGTCGTGTCGCTCCTCGTCGTCGCCGTGTTCATGCTCTTCTTCAGGCTCGAGCTCGGCTCCAACCCCGGGATGCTCGTCCTGACGCTGGCGCTGGGCGCCCTGGGCTTCGTCGCCCTCGGGACCCTCTTCAGCGCGGTGTCGTCGGGTACCCACATGGGCGAAACCCTGCTTCCCATCCTGGTCTTCCCGCTCTTGGTGCCCATGGTGATCTACGGCGTGTCGGCCACGTCCCGCCTCTTCGCGGACCGCCCCGTCGCCGAGGTCGCCGGCAACCTGCGCATGCTCGGCGCCTTCGCCGTCCTGGGGGTGGCCGCCGGCGCCGTGCTGTTCCGCTATGTGGTGGAGGAATAGATGTCGATTCACAAGCTGCGCCGTTGGGGCATCGTGCTGGGCTCCCTGGGGGTGCTGGGTGTCCTCGTGCTGCACGCCCTCGTCTTCTTCTGGGTTCCCACCGAGGCGAGCCAGGGGATCATCCAGCGCATCTTCTACATCCACGTCCCCGCGGCCATCGTCGCCTTCCTGGCCTTCGGCGTCGTGGCCATCGCCGGGGCGCTCTACCTCTGGCTGGGCGACGAGCAGCTGGATCAGGCGGCGCTGTGCGCGGCCGAGGGCGGCATGGTCTTCACCACCGTGGTGCTCCTCACGGGGCCGCTCTGGGGCAAGATCGCCTGGGGAACCTACTGGACCTGGGAGCCGCGGCTGACGCTGACCTTGCTGCTCTGGTTCATCTACCTGGGGTACTTCCTGGTTCGCGCATCCACGGAGAATCCGGAGCGGGGCAAGCGCTTCTCCGCTGTGGTGGGGATCGTCGGTGCCCTGGACATTCCCCTCATCCACGTGAGCGTGCTCTGGTTTCGCTCGCTGCATCCCGGCCCCGTCGTGTTCAAGACGTCGGGCCCGTCCCTCGCCGCTCCCATGAGCGTGACGCTGGGGGTGGGCTTTCTGTCCATGCTGCTGGTCTTCCTCGGCGTGTTCGCGTTTCGATACGCCCTGGAGACGGCCAAGCGAGCCGCCGAGATGCGCGCCCGCGCCAACGCCTGACGATCCGAATCCGGAGAGGATTTCCATGAACCGCATACTCCGTTCCCTGCCCGGCCTCGTCGTCGCGGCCCTCACGCTGGCGCTCGTCTCGATTCCTCTGGCGGCCCAGAACTTCCCGGGCTCCGCCGTGGGGGAGCAGAACCTGCGCGCCTACCATTTCGTCTTTCTGGCCTACGCCATCGCCTGGCTCCTGATCTTCGGGTGGATCGTGAGCGTCGGCCGGCGACTGGCCCGTCTGGAGAAGCGCCTCCAGGGGCAGTAGATCCCCGTCCGCCAACGGTGGGGTCCAACCGCCCTCCAGGTCGGCTGGCTCGGGCGAAGCCACGAACAACCGTCGTGGAAATTCGACACCCGTCGGAATCCTGACGCCGGAACTTCGCTTCATACCCTGCTGACGCAGCTCGACCGCGCGGCTCGGATGCCGCGCGGGGCGGGGGCTCCGGGTACTTCGAGCAACCCTGCGGCACCGTGTGTAAACAGGTGTTGTGAATGTGGCACGATTCCCGCCGTCTACATACATTGGAGCCGACGGTTCGGCTCAGGTCGCTTGGGTTCCGGCCGGCGCCGCGGCGGTGGATCGGACCCGCTTCACGAACAGGAGGCATCCACACGATGAAAACGGTACGGAGTGGGAGTGCTCTGTTGACGGGGGTGGCTCTCGTTTCGCTCCTGGCCGCTCCGGCCCTCCAGGGGCAGGCGACGACGACGATGCCCAGTACGCTCCGGTACGGGTCCGGGCTGATGGATATCCCGGTGGCCAGCGTCCTCCCCCATATGATGATCACGGGGACGTATTCGGGCTTCTTCATGAAGCTGGACCACACGCAGCTCACGGACCCCGCCACCGGCAACGTCATCGGCTTCGGCCCTAGCGTAAACAAGCAGTATTCCGACGCTTCGGTCGCCATGGGGCTCTTCGACCGCGTCGAGGTCGGCACCACCCTGCAGTCCTTCAACAACAAGGCCAACGGCGGGAACATGTGGGGCCTCTTCGGGCGGCTCGAGCTCCTCAACCCCGGCAGCCAGGGCCTCGGTCTCGCGGTGGGTGCCCGGTACGTGACGGCGCCCGACTACGGCAACAGCACCGACTACGAGCCAGGGCGCCTCGGCTTCCCTGACCAACGGATCACCAACACGTACACCGGGGCCAGCGACGTCAACACGAAGACGACGCTCTATGGTGTGATGTCCGCGCACATCCGGGGAGTGGATGGCGATGTGCTGCCGCCGTACGACCTCACGCTGGCGGTGGGGTACGGCAACGGGATGTTCAAGGACGGCAAGGACCTCGGTTTCTACAACTACACGAGCTCCAACGGCTGGTTCTTCGGCTCCGCCATTCACTTCCAGGCGGGGGAGAACGGCATCCTGACCGTCATGGGTGAGTACAACGGTTTCGACGTGAACGTGGGCACGCAGTACGACATCCACGGGATCCGCCTCGGGGCCCAGTACCTCGCGGCCAACTACGGCAAGCCGGCGGGTGGCTACTCCAGTGAGTACCGGCGGCCCAAGTTCGGGCTTCTGGGCTCCGTGGCGATCTGCCCGAACGGCGACGGCCTGCTGTGCAAGCCGCACCTGATGGAGCGGCCCAAGCCGGACACGGTGGTGATTCCGCCGCCGCCGCCCGATACGGTCCGTGTGACCCGTGAGGTGGAGCGTCCGCTCCCCACCGGGACGCCGGCCTCCGTCTGCCTGGCCACCGGCGACGATGTCCAGGTTCTCGTCACTGCGCAGGGTGATACGCTGGTCGGGCCCAGCCGGGCATCGCTCCAGTCGATGCGCCCGGGTGTCGTCTTCGCCGGCACGTACGCAGGCGATGCGGATTGGTACACGGGGGACGAGGCCATCACCTTCGAGAGGACGTCGTACAGCAAGACGGGCAACGAGGTCAGGATGGACTGCGCGCAGATCATGCGCGTCGGCGAGAACATGGGCGTACCGCTCTTCGCGACGCGCTCCGCCGAACGTCCGTTCCAGACGCTGTATGTCCCGGTTCGCCCCGGCGTCTGGCAGGCCTACCAGGCGGGACTGCGCCGCACCCGCGGCTGAGCCCCCTGCCAGCAGGCTTGAACGAGGGCCCGCCCGGCATCGCCGGGCGGGCCCTCTCGTCTGGGACGGACGGGCGGCGACCGCCCTCTGGCGTCAGCTTGCCAGGAACCGTTCCATGAGCCGGTTCGTCGCGTCCAGGACAGTGAGGGCCGCGGCCCGGATCAGGCCGTCGTCGTTCTCGCAGGATGCCGAGCCCAGAAGCCGGTAGGGCCTCCCCTCGGCGGCCCCCTGAAGGCGCGCGACCACGACCCATCCGTCGAAGGCACGGACGGCCTTCACTCCCATCAGCTCGAGGTCGATGCGCCCGCCTGCGGCGGCGAGGACGGCCTCCAGCGTAGCGGCGGCCGCCGATCGCATCCGGCCGTACTCGGTGTCCGCCCCTTGCACGAGGCCCTGCAGCATGGTCCCACGCCACTCGAGGCGCACGGCCATGCGACACATTCCATCGGGAGCGGCGCTGTGTACGACCTCTTCGAACTTCAGCCGCTCTCTGGGCGATTCCACGATTCGTCACTCCACGGTCGACGAGGGCCTGGCGAACGAGTACAAGTTCGTCCGGATCCACTTGCCCGTGCAAGCTTCTCCCGGGCGGCAGCCGTCCCAGCCGGGCATTCCGGAGTCCTCGGTCGCACCGTAGTTTGGGATCCGGCGGCAGGGAACGCGGAAGGACTTTCGCTTTCTCTTCGGGTTGCGTAGCTTGGAGGCCGGTGCTCCTTCGAGGAGTGCCGGTCCACAACGAGAGGCTTGAGATGGCGACGGCGGATACCAGCGACCAGAAGCAGATCGAGCAGAAGCAGAAGGCCATCAGCACGGCCATCACGCAGATCGAGCGCTCCTATGGGAAGGGCGCCATCATGCGCATGGGTGCCGATGGCGCGAAGGTGCACATCGACGCGATTCCCACCGGCGCCCTGAACCTCGACGCCGCCATCGGCATCGGGGGCATGCCCAAAGGACGGATCAGCGAGGTCTACGGGCCCGAGTCTTCCGGAAAGACGACGATCTGCCTCCACGTCATCGCCAACGCGCAGAAGGAGGGTGGGATCGCCGCGTTCATCGATGCGGAGCACGCCCTGGATGTGACGTATGCGCGCAAGCTCGGGGTCGACGTGGACAACCTCCTCGTCTCGCAACCGGATACCGGAGAGCAGGCCCTGGAGATCGCCGAGGTCCTGATCCGCAGCAACGCCGTGGACGTCGTTGTCATCGACTCGGTGGCCGCCCTCGTGCCCCGGGCGGAGATCGAGGGGGAGATGGGTGACTCCCATGTCGGGCTTCAGGCCCGCCTCATGAGCCAGGCCCTGCGCAAGCTGACGGGCGCGGTGAACCGCTCCAACACCGCCGTGATCTTCACCAACCAGATCCGTGAGAAGGTGGGCGTCATGTTCGGCAACCCCGAAACGACGTCCGGGGGGCGCGCGCTGAAGTTCTACGCGTCCGTGAGGCTCGACATCCGGAGGATCGGTGCCATCAAGGATGGGCAGGAAGTGGTGGGGAATCGGACGCGGGTGAAGGTGGTGAAGAACAAGTGTGCGCCTCCGTTCCGGCAAGCCGAGTTCGACATCCAATACAACGAGGGGATAAGCCACAGCGGACTGCTCATCGACCTCGGTGTCGAGAACAACATCGTGGACAAGTCGGGCTCGTGGTTCTCGTACGGCGACCTGCGACTGGGACAGGGCAAGGAGAACGCTCGTCAGTTCCTGTTGGACAACGCCGACATCGCCCAGGAGATCGAAGTGAAGGTCAAGGACGCCTTGGGGATGGGGATGCGCGGTGGTGCCGACGTGAGCGACGAGCCCGATGCGGAGGTCGGCGACGACGCGTGAGCGGTACATGCCCGGCGTCCGACGGACTCGCCGGGCGAAGCCCGCGGCGCCGCCACGCTACGGGAGTCGGGACCCGGCTCCCAGGCTAGACTTAGCCATATCCGACCGTCCGGTTATCTTAGGCGTTCCGATTGAATTCCGATCCCTCTTGCGCCATCGGGACGCCCTCTCGCTCACGTCATCAGCATGATGAAGGCTGCCGAAGTCCGACAGAAGTTCCTGGACTACTTCCAGGAGCGCGGTCACGCGATCCGGCCCAGCTCCTCGCTGGTGCCGTCGGACGACCCCACGCTCCTGTTCACCAATGCGGGCATGGTCCAGTTCAAGCGCATCTTCCTGGGCCAGGAGAAGGTGCCATTCAAGCGAGCTGCCACCTCACAGAAGTGTGTCCGGGCCGGGGGCAAGCACAACGACCTCGAGGAAGTGGGCAAGACCGCCAGGCACCACACCTTCTTCGAGATGTTGGGCAACTTCTCCTTCGGGGACTATTTCAAGAAGGACGCGATCCGGTTCGCCTGGGAGCTGCTGGTCGAGGAGCTCGACCTCGACCCGGACCGCTTCTATGCGACGGTCCACCACACGGA
This sequence comes from Gemmatimonadota bacterium, assembly GCA_022340755.1. Taxonomy (GTDB): domain Bacteria; phylum Gemmatimonadota; class Gemmatimonadetes; order Longimicrobiales; family Gaopeijiaceae; genus SZUA-318. Next base: position 7,248 of record JAJDNI010000250.1, on the reverse strand, counting down.
CGACGAGGCGGCTACCCTCTGGGCCGAGGACGTGGGCCTCGACCCGTCTCGCATCTTCCGACTGGGTGACAAGGACAACTTCTGGCAGATGGCGGATACGGGACCGTGCGGTCCCTGCTCGGAGCTACACTACGATCTGAGGGTGGATGTCCCGGAGAGGCAGAGCACCGAAGAATTCGTCGCGGCCGGTGACCGAGGGGACATCATCGAGCTCTGGAACCTCGTCTTCATGCAGTATGACCGCGACCAGGCCGGCGAGCTTCACCCACTTCCCGCACCGTGCGTGGACACCGGAGCCGGCCTCGAGCGCGTGACTGCGGTCTTGCAGGGTGTCGACTCCAACTACCACACGGATCTGTTCCGTCCGCTCCTCGATCGGGTGGCGGACGTGGTTGGGCGGCCCTACGATCCACAGGCCCAGGAAAGCGTGAGCTACCGGGTCCTGGCCGACCACGCCCGGGCCGTGGCATTCCTTCTCGCGGACGGCGTTTTTCCCTCCAACGAGGGGCGCGGGTACGTGCTGCGGCGTATCCTCCGCCGCGGCGTGCGCCACGCGTGGCTGTTGGGGCTGCGGGAGCCGACCCTCGTTCGGGTGGTCGATGCCGTCGTAGACAGCATGGGGGAGGCCTACCCGGAGCTGGAGCAGCGCCGGGAGCATCTCCGGCAGGCCACACGTTCCGAAGAGGAGCGCTTTCTGGCCACCATCGCCGGGGGGATGTCACGCTTCGACGAGCTGGCTCCGGTCTCGGGGGCGGCCGGTTCTCACACGATCCCGGGCGAAGACGTCTTCAAGCTCTACGACACGTTCGGCTTTCCCGTGGACCTCGTGCAGCTCATGGCGGAAGAGAGAGGGTACGAGGTGGATGTCGCCGGCTTCGAGGCGGCCCTGGAAGCGCAGCGGGCCCGGTCCCGCGCGGACCGGGCGGAGGCGGGCCTCGTGGTAGAGGGAGCGGAAGGCCTCGGGGGCTGGGAGATGATCTCGGAAGCCGAACAGGTTTTCGTGGGATACCAGGCCACCCGCGTGGAGACCGAGGTCCTCGCCCTGCGTCGAGAGGGGGACGCGGTGGGGCTCATCCTCCGGGAGAACCCGTTCTACGCGGAGAGCGGAGGTCAGATCTCGGACGGCGGCGAGGTGATGGGGTACGGGTGGACGCTGCACGTGGAGGAGGTGCGGAAGATCGAGGGGCGGACCGCCGTCTTGGGGACGCTCGAGGGCGAGCTGCCGGGCGAAGCAGCCGCGCCTCTGGTTGCCGAGGCGGCGGTGCCCCGGGATGTCCGCCACGACACCGAGCGGAACCATACGGCCACGCATCTCCTTCACGCCGCGCTGCGAGCGGTCCTCGGCGAGCACGTCGTTCAGCGTGGCTCGCTGGTGGCTCCGGACCGTCTGCGCTTCGACTTCGCCCACACGGCGCCGATGAGCGCTGCGGAGCGTGAGAAGGTGGAGGCCATCGTGAATCGGCGGGTGTGGGAGGACCATCCGGTGGAGATCGGCCAGCGGAGCTATCGCGACGCCGTGGAGGCCGGCGCCATGGCGCTCTTCGGCGAGAAGTACGGCGACGAGGTCCGCGTGGTGCAGATCCCCGGCGTGAGCATGGAGCTTTGTGGGGGTACACACGTGCGGCACACCGGAGAGATCGGCCTCTTCCACATCACCAGCGAGAGCGGCGTCGCCGCCGGGGTGCGGCGCATCGAGGCCCTGACGGGGCCCGGGGCCTTCGGGTACATGAAGGAACGGGAGCGACGCCTGGACGACGTGGCGCACGTTCTCAAGACACAGCCGGAGAACCTCTCCAACCGGGCGGAGCAGCTTCTGGGCGAGCGGGCCGAGCTGGAGAGCCTCCTCGACGAGCTTCGCTCTGTGGGCGGTGCCGGTGAGCGGGACGTCGCATCCGAGACGTTCGAGCTCAACGGGGGAGGCACCGTCACCTACCGGGGTGCGCGACTCCGCTGCCGGGATGCCGACGATGCCCGCAAGTGGGGAGACGCCTTCCTTTCGGGGGGGGACGCGGGTGTGGCTCTCGTGGGAGCGGACTTGCCCGGCGAGAAGCACTCGTTGTTCGCGTTCGTCACCGACGAGGTGATCTCCCGCGGCGTGCGTGCCGACACGCTGGTCCGGGAGGTCGCCGCCATGGTGGGTGGCCGCGGCGGCGGGCGACCGCACATGGCTCAGGCGGGGGTCGAAGATGCGGGGCGCCTGGACGAGGCCCTCCAGGCGGGTGCGTCGGTGGTGCGCCGGATCCTGGAGGAGAAGGGCCCGTGAGCCCCGACGCGCGCAGCTGGCTGGCCGCACGGAGTGTCCCGCCGCCGGATGTGATGACGTCGTGGCTCGAGGTCGAGGCGGAGGGAGCGTCGCCCATCTGGGAATCCCTCACACACGCTGGTGTGGCGTCGCTGAGCCGCGCGCGATCGGCGCCGGGACGCGTCCGCGAAAGCGCGTACCATCTCCTGCGCGCGGACGCGCTCCTGACGTATGCGTGCGAGGCGGCCGTGGAGACGAGCCCCGACCCTGACGCAGCTCTGGGCTGGATCCTCGACACGGTGGGAGCCCGTCGGCGATGATGGACAGCGACCCGACGGCCCTGGCCGACATCCACAGCCATCTGGTGCCGGCGGTCGACGACGGCGCTCGGAGCCTCGACGACACCCTCGCGTCCGTCGAGCTGATGAAGGAGCGAGGGATCCGGAAGATCCTGACCACGCCACACCTCGATGGGACCCTCACCCTGGACCGGACGCGGCTCGAGGAGCGGCTGGCGGAGGTCGACGAGGCGTTCGAGAGGGCGGCCGCGGCGGTGGGGCGGAGGTTTCCAGACGTGGAGTTCCGGCGCGGGCACGAGGTGATGCTCGACGATCCGGACGTGGACCTCTCCGATCCTCGGGTGCGACTCGCGGGCACGCGCTTCGTGCTCATCGAGTGGCCGCGCCTCCACCTCCCCCCCGGGACCTCGCAGGTGCTCCGTCGGATCGATGACGAAGGGTTCGCGTCCATCGTGGCCCATCCGGAGCGCTATGTCGGGATGGATCTCCACGTAGCCGGGGCCTGGCGGGATGCCGGCGCGTATCTGCAAGTGAACTACGGGTCCCTGGTGGGACGCTATGGCCGTGACGCGCGCAGGTTCGCACTGGCCCTGATGCGCAGGGGGTGGGCGGACTACCTCGCTTCGGACTATCACGGACGACCGGACCGCGACCTCTACCATGCGGAAGCCTGGGACTCCTTGGAGGCCCTGGACGGGGACGACGCTTTGGCGCAAATGTGTCTCACCAATCCGGCTCGGGTCTTCCGCGACGAGGAGCCGCTCCCGGTGCCCCCACTCCCCCCCGAGCGAGGCTTCTGGGCGAAGGTCAAAGGGATCCTCAGGCAGGAGTTCACGTGAGCGCGTCCCGAGCGGATCAGATTCGCGATCAGCTGGCGGCCCTGGCCGACCTGGCCACGGTCGTGGGGCGGGATCTGGCGACCCCGGTGGCCGATCTGGTGGAGCTGGTTCTGCACACGCTCGAACGGGGCGGGAAGTTGATGTTTTGCGGAAACGGCGGATCGGCGGCGGACGCCCAGCATCTGGCTGCGGAATACGTGGTCCGCTTCGAGCGTCCCCGTGGTCCCCTGGCCGCGCTGGCGCTCACAACGGACACGTCCATTCTCACCGCCGGGGGCAACGATTACGGGTTCGAGTCGGTCTTCGAGAGACAGGTTCGCGCGCTGGGGCGCCCGGGAGATCTCTTGATCCTCCACTCCACCAGCGGAGAGTCCGAGAACCTGATACGGGCCGCCGCCGGAGCCCGCGAGGTCGGTGTTGCCACGGTTGCGCTGCTCGCCAAGGGCGGCGGCCGGCTCAAGGATCTCGTGGATGTGTCCCTCGTGTTTCCCACGAGCACGACGGCGCGGGCGCAGGAGCTTCAATTGACGGTCGGCCACATCGTCTGCGATCTCGTGGACCGGGCCATGGCCGGGGAATCCTGACCGCGTGGCGGCGACTGAGCCGCCGCCGGGGGTACGACAATGAGCGAGATGACAGACCTGCTGCAGGAGGGCCGGCGCCGCGAGCGAGCCCAGGCGTTCTTCTACCGTGTGCTCGCGGGGGATGCCGAGGCCGTAGGCGATGCACCCGTGGCGGAGCAGCTCAACGAGCTCCTCGCCGACGAGCAGCACCACGTGTCGAGGCTCACCGCCCGGCTGCTGGAGTTGGGGGAGGAGCCCGGGGACGAAGAGGCCCCCGTGGACGTGCCCCATCTGGCGTCCTGGCAGCCCGTGGCCAGGAGCCGGGAAGAAGAAGAAGTGCGCTGGTACGAAGGCGCGGTCGAGCGCGTCGACGACGAGGAAACGTCGGTCATGCTGAAGGAGATCCTGTCGTCCGAGCGGCACCACCGCGACGACCTTGCCGGGAAGTGGATGCCAGCCGGCCGGACGACGCCGGAGGAGGAAGAGGGATGACCGAGCTCATCGATCTGCGGGGCAAGAACGCGGTGGTCACGGGCGGCTCGCGAGGAGTCGGCCGAGCCACCGCGCTCCTGCTGGCCAGGGCCGGGGCGTCGGTGGGGATCGGGTACCGGTCCCGCCAGGACCAGGCCGAGGATGTCGTCTCCGAGCTCCGGGCTCTGGGCGTTCACGCCTGGGCACAGGGGGGTGACCTCTCGGATCGGAGCGACGCGGAGGCGCTGTTCGACCGCGCCGACGACGAGTTCGAGGGATTGGACATCTTCGTGGGAAACCACGGCATCTGGCCGGTGCCCGAAGTCGGCGTGGCCGACATGAGCGACGAGCAGTGGCACGACACCATGGGCGCGAACCTCCACTCGATCTTCTATACCAGCAGGGCCGCGGCGCGGCGCCTACGCGCCAACGGGCGTCTGGTGCTCGTAGGCAGCACCGCCGGACAACGCGGTGAGGCGTATCATGGCGACTACGCTGCGACGAAGGGTGCCATGATCTCCCTCGTGAAGGGGTTCTGCGTCGAGCTGGCCCCTCGCGGCATCACCGTGAACTGCGTGGCACCGGGGTGGGTCGACACCGAGATGTCCGAGCCGGTGCTGCACGACGGGGCTCGGGCGCGCATCGAGGCCGGGATCCCCATCGGCCGCCTCGCCACCGCCGAAGACGTGGCGGGACCCATCGTCTTTCTCTGCTCCGAGCTCGGCCGTCACGTCACGGGAGAGATCCTGAACGTGAACGGAGGAGCGGTGCTGGTGGGGTGACACTTCCCCGGCTGTCGGCCCCGCCGGCGGTGCGCTGGATCACGCGCACGCTGGAGGACGCGGGCTACGAGACGTGGGCCGTGGGGGGGGCGGTGCGTAACGTGCTGCTGGGGCGCCCCGCGGGTGATTGGGACCTCACCACGCGTGCCCGACCGGAAGACATGCGCCGGCTCTTCAGAAGGACGGTGCCGCTGGGGGTGGAGCACGGCACGGTGGGGGTCCTCGCGTCGGACGGCGTGATGTTCGAGGTGACCACCTTTCGTCGGGACGTCGAGACCGACGGCCGGCACGCCGTGGTGGCCTTCGCCGACGCCGTGGAGGATGACCTGGGCCGCCGCGATTTCACCATCAACGCCATCGCCTGGCACGCGCTCCGTGAGACTCTGCTGGACCCGTACGGTGGAGTGGAGGACCTGAAGGCCGGTGTGCTACGGTGCGTGGGCGGGCCGGAGCGTCGGTTCGCCGAGGACTTCCTCCGGGTGCTGCGCGCGTGTCGGTTCGCGGGGCGGTTCGGGCTCGATGTCGAGCCCGAGACGTGGCACGCCATGATGGCGTCGGTGGGCAACCTCCGGCACCTCTCAGCAGAGAGGATCCGCGAGGAGCTGGTGAAGATCCTGGACGGCGACCCCGTGCCCTCGCGGGCGCTGGGCCTCTACCGGAGCTCGGGGATCATGGGAGCGTTGTATCCCGAGCTCGCCGGGCGGTCGGACGATGCCTGGACCGCTTCCCTGGATGCCGTCGATCGGCTTCCGCCGGGACGCCCCATGCTGCGTCTGGCCATGCTTCTCAGAGGGCTCGACGCGCGCTCGGTGGCACAACTGCTCGTGCGGCTCCGGCTCTCGAACGTGCAGACCGAAGAGACGGCCATGAGGGCGGGAGCCCCGCCACTCCCGACCGCCACCACCAGCGACGCCGACGTTCGCCGGTGGCTGAGCAGGGTGGGCCCTCGCCGGCTCACGGCCGTGGCCAGGTTGGAGCTGGCGGCGGCGCGTTCCCGCTGGGGGAAGGACGCGTCGGCGGACGCGGTGGATCCCGCGTCGGTGGTGGCCGCGTGGCGGCGCGCTCGGGCCATCCTGTCCGAGCTCCCGGCGCTGGAGGTAAAGGACCTGGCGCTGGACGGGAGGGACCTGATCCGGCTCGGGCTGAGGCCGGGCCCGGAGTTCCGCAGGATCCTCGAGGACCTCCTCGAGCGGGTCCTGGACGAGCCGGATCTGAATCGGAAAGAACGCCTCGAGGCCGAGGTGGCGACGCTGGTCGACGCCGACGGTGGGGAGACGGTCCAGGATGGATGATCTGGAGCTCTTTCCCGACGAGGGGAGCGCCGACGCTTCCGGGAGGCCCGACCCCGCTCGAGCGTCCGCCCCGGAGGCGGAAGCATCCGTGGACCCCGGCGCCCCGTTGGCCGCGCGCATGCGCCCACGAACGCTCGGCGAGTTTCGCGGCCAGGAGCACCTGCTGGGCCCGGGCAAGGCCGTACGCGCCATGCTCGACGCGGGCCAGCCCGGAAGCATGATCCTGTGGGGGCCGCCCGGCAGCGGCAAGACGACGCTCGCGCGGCTCATCGCCCGGGAGACGCGTACTGCCTTCGTAGCGTTCAGCGCGGTGACCGACGGAATCGGACGCGTCCGCGAGATCGTGCGGGAAGCGTCCGAGCGGCTCAAGGTCACGGGCCGACGGACCATCCTCTTCTGCGACGAGATCCACCGGTTCAACAAGGCACAGCAGGACGCCTTCCTTCCCCACGTGGAAGCCGGCACCATCATCCTCATCGGAGCCACCACGGAAAACCCGTCCTTCGAGGTGGTTCGGCCCCTGCTGTCCCGAGCGCCGGTGTCCGTGCTCACCCCCCTCTCCCCCGACGAGCTGCGGAGCATCCTCGAGGAGGCGCTGGCTTCCCCGGATCGGGGCCTGGGCGCCGCCGGGATCGAAGCCGATCCCGACGCGCTGGCGTTCGTGGCGGAGGCGGCGGACGGAGATGCGAGGCGGGCGCTCGGTGTTCTCGAGGCAGCTGCGGCGCTGGTGGGTTCGGATGGCCGCATCGACGTCGAAGCC
>JAJDNI010000230.1 GCA_022340755.1 Gemmatimonadota bacterium | reverse complement strand
GAATTTGCCTCCGACGCCGGCGACGTAGGCCCAGACGTCGTGCTGCAAGCGGCCAAGAGGAGGACGCCAATTGATCACGATCCAGGCCGCGCACGGTAGGATGGAGGCCTGGAACGCACGGAGGCGGCCCTGGCGAGCGAGTTGGGGCGGGACTTCGTGATGGACGTGTCCACGGTCGACTCCGAGTGGGGGTGAAGCGCCCCGCCAGCGCTCACTCATAGTCCACCCGAACGTGCCCCAGCCGAATACGTCGTTCTACGTAGCCCCTGGGCGCCGATGCCGTAGGCACGGCCTGCGCGGTCCAATGGCACGTCTGGGCCGCGGTGCCCGCGCGGGTCACCGGAATCACTCGACTCGGGATCCTCGGGGCATCCCGAGCTCCGTCATGGTATGGCAGACGTGGATCCTGAGTCCCGCGCCATCAATGAGCAGCGGAGACCAGCCGATCGGTGGCGAGCTTCTGGCCTCCTATGCCCCGGCGCCCTCGTGCATGGATGCCGGCTCCCGCGCACTCCGGAGGGCGGCCTGCGCCGCCGCGAGCCTTGCGATGGGCACGCGGAACGGTGAGCAGCTCACGTAGTCGAGGCCCGCGGCCTGGAAGAACGCAATGGACGCTGGATCGCCGCCGTGTTCTCCGCACACGCCCACGACGAGATCCGGCCTGCGCGCCCGTCCGCTGCGGACGGCCATCCTCACGAGTTGCCCGACCCCATCTTCGTCCACGACGGTGAACGGGTTCTCGGGCAGGATCTTCTCGTGCAGGTAGTGGTGGAGGAACTTCGACTCCGCGTCGTCACGCGAGAAGCCGAACGTGGTCTGGGTCAGGTCGTTGGTGCCGAAGGAGAAGAACTCCGCCTCGGCGGCGATGGCGTCCGCGGTCAGAGCGGCGCGCGGAACCTCGATCATCGTCCCGATGCGTCGCGGCAGCTCCATCCCGGTCTCCTTCTCGACCGCACGCGCGGTCTCCTCCACCAGTTGCCGCGTCCACGCCAGCTCTCGCACATGCCCCACCAGCGGGATCATCACCTCCGGATGAATCTCGATGCCCCGCTTGATGAGCTTCGCAGCGGCCTGGAAGATCGCGCGTGTCTGCATGCGATACACGCCCGGCATCGTGATGCCGAGCCTCACGCCCCGGTGCCCGAGCATCGGGTTGGACTCCTGGAGGCCGCGGACCTTCTTGAGAGCCCGCTCCTGGGTCGACGCCCCCTCCTCGTCGCCGCGGGAACGGAGCTCGGCGGCGGCCGAGGACAGCTCGTCGGTGCTGGGCAGGAACTCGTGGAGCGGCGGGTCCAGCAGGCGGATCGTCACCGGGTAGCCCGCCATGGCCTCGAGAATCCCCTCGAAGTCCGACTGCTGCAAGGGCTCCAACTCGTCGAGGGCGGCGTCGCGCTCCGCCTCGTCTTCGGCCATGATCATGCGCCGCATCAGGACCAGCCGCTCCGGGGTCATGAACATGTGCTCGGTCCGGCACAGGCCGATCCCCTCGGCTCCAAGCTCCCTCGAGCGGCTCGCGTCCTCAGGTGTGTCGGCATTGGCGTGCACACCCATTGTGCGCACCTCGTCGGCCCACCCCATAAGCGTCTGGAACTCGCCCGAGAGCTTCGGCTCGATGGTAGGTACCTCCCCGACGTAGACCTCCCCGAGCGCGCCGTCGAAGGTGATGACGTCACCCTCGCGCACGACCGTGTCGCCGACGCGGAACGTCCGTCCCTTCGGATCGATGAGCAGGCTCTCACAGCCGACGATACAGGGCTTGCCCATGCCCCGAGCCACGATCGCGGCATGGCAGGTCATGCCCCCCCGGCTCGTCAGGACGCCCGCCGCCGCGACGATCCCGTGGATGTCGTCCGGCGTCGTCTGCCCGCGCACCAGGATCACGCTCTTCCCTTCACCGCCGAGCTGCTCGGCCGTGTCGGCGTCGAAGGTGACCTCGCCGGTCGCCGCCCCGGGAGAGGCCGGCAATCCCCGGGCGAGCACCGTCTTGGGCGCCTCGCGGTCCACGTTGCGGTGCAGCAGGCGCACGATGTCCTCGGGATCGACGCGCAGAAGGGCGTCGTCCCTCGAGATGACGCCCTCCTCGACCAGATCACAGGCGATGCGGAGGGCGGCCCGGGGCGCGCGCTTCCCCGCTCGCGTCTGCAGCAGGAAGAGCCGCCCCTCCTGGACCGTGAACTCGATGTCCTGCATGTCGCGGTAGTGCCGCTCCAGGAGCGTGCACGTGTCCACGAGCTGCTGGTAGATCCCCGGCTGACGCTCCCGGAGGGCGTCGACCGGCAGCGGCGTTCGGATGCCCGCCACCACGTCTTCGCCCTGTGCGTTCGGCAGGTACTCCCCATAGGGCTGCGGCTCGCCCGTGTTGGGGTTCCGCGTGAACACGACGCCGGTTCCCGACGTGTCCCCGCGGTTTCCAAAGACCATGACCTGCACGTTCACCGCCGTCCCCAGGTCGTCGGGGATCCGGTGCACGCGCCGATAGACGACGGCGCGCTCGTTGTCCCAGGAGTCGAACACCGCCCGGATGGCCAGCAGGAGCTGCTCCTCGGGATCCTGCGGAAAGTCCCTCTCTCGCTCGTCGCGCACGAGGCTTCGATAGTCCTCGATGACCCCGCGCAGACCGTCCACGTCCAGGTCCGTGTCGAGACGGGCTCCGTGCCGGTGCTTCCTGTTCTCGAGCAATTCCTCGAACCGGTCGTGGCCGATGCCCAGCACCACGTTGCCGAACATCTGCATGAACCGCCGGTACGTGTCGTAGGCGAAGCGCGGATCGCCGGTGGTGGCGGCAAGCCCCTGAACCGATTCGTCGTTGAGGCCGAGGTTCAGGACCGTGTCCATCATGCCGGGCATGGAGATCGCCGCCCCCGACCGCACCGAGACCAGCAGTGGGTCGGCGGCCGCGCCCAGCTTCTTCCCGGCACGCTGCTCCAGCGCCCTCACCGATTCACGAATCGGGTCGCGGAGGGCATCGAAGAAGGGCTCCCCTGCGCGCACATACTCGATGCATGCCTGTGCCGTGATCGTGAAGCCCGGCGGCACGGGAAGGCCGATCGACGTCATCTCGGCCAGGGCCGAGCCCTTGCCCCCGAGGATGTCGCGCATGTCGGCTCGACCGTCCTCGAATGCGTAGATCCACTGCGTGTCGCCCATCAGGACTCTTCCTCTCCCAGGACTTCGAGAACCTCGCGTGCGGTCTCTTCCACTGCCTTGTACGTGACGTCGATTACAGCGCAGCCGAGCCGCATGAACACGCGGTTGGCGAAACGGATCTCCTCCGCGATTCGCGACGGATCGGCGTAACCGGAGCCCACCTCCACGTCCAGCGTGCGCAGCCGCTCTTCGCGAATCTGCCGCAGCTTGTCGGCCCGTACGGTGAACCCGACGATGCGATCCTTATCGATACGCTCGAGCTCCGGAGGTGGGTCCAACTCGGGAACCAGGGGCACGTTGGCGACCTTGTAACCCCTACGCGCCAGGTACATCGAGACAGGTGTCTTCGAGCAGCGTGACACCCCGACGAGAACGACGTCGGCATTCCCGAGGCCCGACGGGTTCCGACCGTCGTCGTACTTGACGGCGAACTCGATGGCGTCCACCCGGCGGAAATACTCCGCATCGAGACGGTGCGAGAGGCCGGGCATGAGACGGGGCGGTTTGGGCGTCACGCGGCTGAAAGCGTCGAGCACGGGCCCGAGCACGTCCACCGTCGCCAGGTCGAGGCGTCCCGCCTCGGAACGGACGAACGAGCGGAGCTCGGGGTCGACGAGCGTAAAGACCAGCACGCCGTTGCGTCTCTTCGCGTCGGTCAGGGCACGGAGCACCGCGGCACGGTCGTTGGCGTAGGCGACCCTGAAGAACTCCGTCTCCCCGTCGTCGAACTGGCTCGCACCGGCGCGCGCGACGGCTTCGGCTGTTTCACCGAGGGCGTCGGACAAGACGTAGACGACCAAGGTCCGCCTCGATCGGTTTGGGCGACGGGGCCGCCAGGGCAGCACGGCAAAAGGGTGGGCAAGTATGGCAACGGGAAACACGGTGTCAAGGAGCCATGGGCCTCGACGTGGCTATGACGGAGTGTCGAGTAAGGCAGCGGTGTGGATCGTGCGCTCCATCCAGGGTCTTCGTGTCTTCTTGTCGTGATCCAGGTGCCTGGGTCGCCCGGTGAAGGTGAGGTCGGTAGGTTGGTGCTACCCCGGCCTTTCCGTGTACGCCCCTGTATTCGCGGGGGTTTCCGTCGTTTCGGCGGTGCTCCGCAGGATCGACCTCGCCTGAGCCCCAGGCGGACACGCACGTTGTCCTTCCGCGTCAGCGGCGCCGCGCCCTACATTGTCCGCCGAGGGGGGTGTCCGGCCCGACCTCACTGCCCGCATGCCCGCACTCTCGGAGGCACGGATGGTGACTCCTCTTGGCCGTAATCTTCTCGAGCGCCGCATCCCTCAGTACCTGGCCGCCTACCTCGGGGTTTCCTGGGGCGTCATCGAGTTCTTCGCCTTCCTGGAAGACCGTTTCCTGCTGTCGCCCTACCTGACCGACCTGGTCATGGTGGCGCTGGCCCTACTGCTGCCCAGCGTGGTCCTGGTGATCTACTTCCACGGCCGGGCGGGACCGGATCGTTGGCACCGGGTCGAGAAGGTGGCCATTCCCGCGAACCTTGCGCTGGCCGGCGTCGTTCTGTTCGGCACATTCGGCACCAAGGACCTGGGCGCTGTGACCACGACGGTGCGGGCGCAGGATGAGGAGGGCAACGCGGTGGAGCGGGTGGTGGTGAAGAACGAGTTCCGCAAGACGCTCGCCGTGTTCACGCCCTATGCCGACTCCACCGACGCCAACACGGCTTGGCTGGGAACGGCGGTCTTGAACGGGCTCCTGAGCGACCTCTATCAGGACATGTTCCTGGACGTCCGCCCGTGGATGTCGTTTCGGGACCGGGTCCGCGAAGCGGGCTTCGCCTCGGATGCCGCCGTGCCACGCGCGCTGAAGCGATCGATGGTGGCGGAAATGCACGTGCCCTTCTTCGTGGACGGCAGCGTGGCCCGCGTGGAGAGCGGCTACCGGCTCACGCTGGCGTTGAATGACGCCAGGCGTGGTAGGATCTTGGCCGAACGGGTATACCACGGTGCCGATCTGCTCGCCCTCATCGACAGCGCCTCGGTCCAACTCCGGCGTGATCTGGACGTGCCCGGCCGGCACATCGAAGACACACCGGACATGCCCGCCTCCGAGTACACGACGGCGTCCATGGAAGCGCAGCGTCACTACTCCCAGGCCCTCGACGCATGGATGGCGGAAGATGACTACGCTGCCGCTCGCGTCGCCCTCGATTCCGCTCTCGCCGTCGACCCGGAGTACGCCGACGCGGCCTTTACGCTCTACAACGTGTGCGCCCTGGCGGGTGACCTCCAGTGCGCCATGTCCGGCCTGACCATCGCCATGAACAACCTGTACCGCTTGCCGGATCGCGCCCACTACAGGGTCAAGGCCGAGTGGTACGCGGCGCACCAGGACTTGCCGAAGATGTACGCCGTTTACGAGATGTGGGCCGAGCTGTACCCGCAGGACATCGAAGCCCAGTCCGTCGCGGCGCAGATCCGGATCGTCCAGAACGACAAGGAGGGCGCCCTGCGCGCCTACCAGGCCATCCTGGAGCTGGACCCCACCCGGATCGACCTGTGGCCGCGGATCGGCGCCCTGCACGAAGGGCTGAGTGACACGGAAGCGGCGCGACAGGCGTATGAGCGGTACGTCGGGGCCGCACCCGAAGACCCCACGGGGCTGACGTCCCTGGCCGGGCTGTATCGGCGCACCGGCCAGCACGACGAAGCGCGGGCCCTGTACGAACGTGCCCAACTGCTGAAGCCCGACGACATCTCCATCGCGGTGGCCCTGGCGTCTTTGGACCGGGACGTGGGCCGGTTCGATGAAGCCGTGGCCGGCTACGAGGACGCGCTCGACGACGCCCGCACCTCCGAGCAGCGGTACTCGGTGCTGTCGGCCCTGGGTAGCTACTACGAGTGGCGTGGCGCCATGACCCGCGCCCTGGAGTACAACCAGCGCGCGCTGCAAGAAGCCGCCTCCTCCTCGCCTCCGCTGGTGGTTCTCCAGGGGCGTCTGGTGGGCCTGGCCGACTACGTGCACGCCGGCCAGCCGGAGCGGGCGTTGACACTGCTCGACAGCCTGACCGCGCAACTCCAGCCACCGCAGGACGCCGTCGTGCCCATCGGCCGGATGGCCGTGTTCGAAGCGCTCGGCCGGCCGGACGACCTGGAAGCCGCCGTCGCCGACGGCCGGGCCATGCTGGAGCGCACCGGCATGCGCGCCCTCGAAGGCCCCGTCATCTTCTACGGCGGCCGCGTCCACGAGATGCGCGGTGAATGGCAGGCGGCCATCGAAGCCTATGAGCGGGAGCGGGAGAACGACCCCACGGACTACACGGTCCCGTCCCAGTTGGGCCGCTGCTACCGCGAGCTGGGGCAGCTCGACCGCGCCGAGGACCTCATCCTCCAGACCCTGAGGCTCAAGCCCTCCAACGGCCGGGCCCACTACGACCTCGCCCTGGTCTACGAGCGCATGGCCCGCAACGGTGACGCTGTCTCGCACCTGCGCCACGCTCTCGATACCTGGGCGTCCGCCGACGAAGGCTTCCCGTGGGCGCAGCGGGCCAGGGCGAAGCTGGAGGAGCTGACGGCATCGTAAGCCGTTGCCGGGCGTCCTTTGAATGGTCTTCGGTGTCTCGTTGGATTCTTGGCCGGGTTCGGACGCTGGGTCCGCTCCGCGTCGAGTTATCCAAGAAACCGGAGCTGCCAATCCCAAGAACGCGAAGAGCGGAAGGCTAGTTGCGATGCCCCTTGCTGAGGGGCGTGAGGTCAGTCGTTCGCCTCTACCCAGGCCCGACTTGCACAAGGAAACGCCCCGCCAGGACTTGCGGAACCGGGCGGGGCGGTCTGCGTCGACGATGCCGTCTACGCGACGGAGCTCCGTGCGGTGACCGAGCAGCATACGCAGCTGACCTACCTCGGAGACCAGGTAGAGTCCTTTCAGCGCCCGAGCCGGCTCAGAACCTCGAGCGGCATATGTATCGGGGGGTGACGGCGGTACGCCGCCACTGTTAGGCTTCTTCTGCGGCAGGGGCAGTGGTCCCCTGCCATCGACGCTGGCGGCGAGCACCCGCGGTGCTGTCGTTGGCGTCTTCTCGTTGGTGTGGGCTCCGCGTCCGTCTGAGGTATTATGGCCAAGCAGGAACCAATCGAGCTGGAAGGCGTCGTGACCGATGTTCTTCCAGACCAGAACTTCCGTGTACGCCTGCAGAACGATCACGTCGTGCTGGCTTATGCGGCCGGGAAGATGTCCAAGTTTCGCATTCGCGTCCTGGCGGGCGACAGGGTGACTTTGCAGATGTCGCCATACGACATGTCACGGGGACGCATCGTCTATCGGCACAAAGCCGGAGACGCCGGGCCGCCGCCCTCGTCGCGCCGGCGGAGGCGCTAGGAGAAGATCGTGGCCACTTCCTTCTCCATCGCACGTTCCCGTTGTTCCGCCCTGCCGGCCGCAACGCTCCGAGCCGAGATCCAGTCGCACACCGGAAACGACGCCGAGACCTCCAGCATCCTGCGGTCGCTCGAGCGGTTCGGCGACGATGCCTCGATCCGTTACTACGAAGTGACCCCGACGGCGGGCCGGCGCACCTATCACGCGGCGGCCGCATCGACCTGGACCGTCCGGGCAGTGCGGTAGAGCGCGGCACAGGAGCCTCGCACATCCTTGACCAAACCCTGCGCCTGAGTCCGGGCTTGCCCGGTGGGTTTTCCCATTCTCGGGAGGCCAATGCACACCGCCCACTCGAGGGGGTTTGACGGGAAGGGCGTTTGCCGCGATGCTTGGGCCGAACAAGAAGCACACAAGAGGACCAGTGCAGCATCCGTCAGGGTGCCATCGGGAGCCCTCCGGGGTGGTCCCGATTTTGTTTTGTGGCACGTTGCCACTACCCGGCGCGGGGGTTCAACCGCGCGGGTCAGCAGTCGGTAGCTACGGATCTTCCGAAAACTCCGACCGAGGGCCGAAGCATTGACAGGAGCTGGAAGATGCGTAGCAGAGGAACCGTGAAGTGGTTCAACGACCAGAAGGGTTTCGGGTTCATCACACCCGAGGATGGCAGCAAGGACTGCTTCGTCCACCACTCAGCCATCCAGGCCGAGGGCTTCAAGTCCTTGAACGAGGGTGACACGGTGGAGTTCGACATCACCCAGGGCCAGAAGGGTCCGGCCGCGGAGAACGTGGTCAAGGTCTGATCCTGGCTGATCGACCGAAGCCCCCCGGCGCCGGTTCGGCGTTCGGGGGGCTTCGTGCGTCCGGTTGGCACCCGCCCCAGGAACCCGTGAACTCAGATCGCGCGGATACTCTCGATCCCGGACTGCAGACGGCCCTCGGGTGGCTCGTCGCGGAGAACCGCCATTCGTGCCTCGGTCACGACTGACCGGACCCCTTGGGCCCTGGCCATGACCAGGGACGCCAGGGCGAGCCACGGAAGAGGCGGATCCCCTTCGTGGTCTTGTTTCGCCTCGCGCGGCACGAGGGACGGGAAGCCCAACCGTCTTGTCGACGTGAGGGTGAGGGCCCCGCGTCTCCGATTGTAGGGCTATCCCTCACGCATCTGTCGGGAAAGTCCTGATGCGTTAGGTGTCTCCACTCGCCGTATCATGACCATGAGTATCGGCTGGGCAGATCCGAGAGGAAGCCGTCTCGTGTGTTCCGGCCGATGCGAGGCGTCGGGGAGGTGCTTTCCGTCCCCCGACGCCAGTAGTCCCGCCGAGGAGCCGCTCCATGTGTGGCCGCAGTGTATCTACGCTCCCGCGCCATCACCTGCCCTCCACCTCTCCTCGTGCCGACACCGCACGTTGCACCGCGCCCCTGGCGTCACCCACGCCTCTGACTGCGGCGACGTTCCTGCCCAGAGAGAAGGACCAGGATGAGTCCATTCGTGTGATCCCAGCGCGGAGGTGTGCCATGAATCGCGTTCTGCCGTGCGGCGTAGTGCTCTTCATGATATGGGGGTGCACGCACACCGCTACTGAACCCAAGCTGGAGGTTGCCGCGGCGCTCGGCGCCCAGGCTACCGCGATCTCTGTTCAGGATGCCGACGGGTCGGGGCGAGTCATAGAGGCGGTGACGGGCAGCGGACAGCTCCACACCGGGACCGACGGTAGCTGGAGGACGTTCACCATTCACGCGGTGAAGGCCGTCGACGGAAGCGTGGACGGGAGCTTCCAGTGGAGGGTCCATCAAGGACAGACCGGCTCGAAGATCAAGGGCGTGGTCCAGTGCTTCAGCGTCGAAGGGAATCAAGCCTGGCTCGCCGTCGTGTTCGAAAAGGCGGAGAATCCCGCGAACATCGGGAAATGGGCGCGCATCCGGGTTGTGGATAACGGAGAAGGGATGGCATCCGCCGCCGACGAGCTGGCCATCAGGTGGAGCGCGTTTCCGGGGCCCGGCAACGACCCGGAGGATTTCTGCATGGACCAGCCCACGGGGCCGGAGGTCACTCCCATAGAAGCGGGCAACATCCAGATCCACCAGTGAGTCGTCCGCCTCCGTCGCAACTTATTGGATGGGTGTCGGAATAGCCGCTTCGGCGACGCAGCCCGGCCTCACCGAAGGTGTCGCAGCGGCCCACGTCGCCGGTCTGGATGCCCACCCGTAGCCAGTGCTGGCGCTGGGCGGAGGTGCCGTGGGTGAAGGCGTCGGGGACCACCTGGCGGCCCGCCTGCCGCTGCAGCCGGTCGTCGCCGATGGCCGCGGCGGCCGCGAGACCCTCTTCCACGTCACCGGGCTCGAGGACTTGGCTGCGCCGGTTCACGTGGTTCGCCCATACGCCGGCGTAGCAGTCCGCCTGAAGCTCCATCAACACCTGGATGTGGTTTGCGGTGGCCTGGTCGGCTCCCCGTTGAAGCCTCCGCACCCAGTCGTCCGTGCCGGTGAGTTTCTGGATGTGATGGCCGGCCTCGTGACCGATGACATAGGCCTCCGCGAAGTCACCCGGCCCCCGTGAACAGGACCAGCCTGGGTGGGGTGTAGCGGGCACCGGCGTTTGCGAAGATCTCTGTCCAGACGTCCTCGGTCATCCCGAGGACGGCACTCATGAACCTCCCCGTCTCGTCGGTGGGATCTCCGGAAGGGAGAGACGAAGGCGCGGTTACCGGGCCGGTTCCGCCTCCGAGCAGTTGGAGCACCTGCCTGGGGTCACCGCCCAGGAGAAGAACGACGATGATGATCAGGAGGCTCTCGCCTCCCCCGATCTTGACGCATCCCATCGACCTCCGGCCGCGGCGATCCTCGACGTTCCGGCTTTGCCCGCTCTGTTGCCAACGCATGGGAGGGTCCCCCCGACGCTTGAACAGTGAGCCCGCCGCGTTCATCCTTCCCGTCGGCCACCCATCTGTCAAGCTGCGACCGTCGGCCCCGTGCGACACTCCTGACGGCAGCGGCCTTCACGCCGGAGTGGACGTGACACGCGACACTCCACAGTCGGCATCAGCCGCCGCTCCCCCGGCGCCGCGGGCGCTTCGTGAGGCGCGCGTCGTGGCGAGGGTCCTCGACGACCTGATTCGGGTTCCGCTCACCCGACGGACAGTCGGGCTCGATCCATTGATCGGGCTCGTGCCCGGCCTGGGGGACTGGGCGGGATGGGCGGCCTCGGCACACCTCCTGGTGGCTTCGGCCCGCCTGGGCGCATCCGCGCCGCTCATCCTGCGCATGGCGGTGAACGCGCTCCTGGACGCGGTCGTAGGCTCGGTGCCCGTCCTGGGGGATCTCTTCGATCTCGGCTGGAAGGCCAACCGCCGGAACCTGGTGCTTCTCGAGAGCCTGGTGGCCGATCCTGCGGCTACGAAGCGGTCGAGCCGACTGCTCGTGGGGACGGTCCTGATCGTGACGTTCGGCGTGACGGCCCTCACGGCCGTGGGCGCCCTGCTGCTCTTCCGGTGGGTGCTGCGGGTGTCGGGGCTACCTCTCTGAGGGCGCGATAGCACGGAGGAGGCCCGACCCGGTCACCATGGTCGCAGCAGGCGCCGGCGGCTAGCTTGGCCTCCCTGACTTTTCGATGGAGGGACTCATGGAGATTTCGGATATCCTCGCGCAAACGGGCGGCCTCCAGTCGATGGCGCGCGAGCTGGGTGTCAGCGAGAGCCAGGCGGCGAGCGGTGCTGCGGCGCTTCTCCCCGCGATCATGGGCGGATTCAAGAAGCACGCGCAGTCGCAGCCGACTGGCGCCGAGGGGCTTGGCGGTCTCCTGGGGAAGCTGGGTGGAGGTGGCCTCCTCGACGACGTCCTGTCACCACAGCCGACGAACGTGAGCCGCGGCAACGATGTGCTCGGACAGATCTTCGGATCCAAGGATGTCAGCCGCACGGTCGCGCAGAGCGCCTCTTCGACGACGGGACTCGACCCGGCTGTGCTGAAGAAGATGCTGCCGATGCTGGCCATGCTGGTCACGGGCATCATGTCGAAGCACGACCAGGGCGGCGCCGCCGCGGCCCAGGCCTCCGGAGGGGCCGGTCTCGGCGGCCTGGTGGGGAGCCTGCTCGGCGGCGTGTCCGGAGGTGGCGGCAAGGCTGGCGGTGGACTCGCGTCGATGCTCGATCTCAACGGCGACGGCAATCCGCTGGACGACATCCTGTCGATGGCTGGTAAGCTGAAGCCCTAGCATCTCCGGAACGCGCGGACGCACGGCTTCCATCAATGAACGACCTAGGAGTGACGTATGCACTGGATCATCACGCTGGTCATCGGTGGAGTCATTGGCTGGCTGGCGAGCATCATCATGAAGACCAACGCCGAAATGGGGGCGGTCGCCAACGTGCTGGTGGGCGTGATCGGCTCGGCGCTGGGCTTCTGGATCGCCGGGCTCGTGGGCATCTCGGCCACGGGCGGCATCGCGCGCTTCGGCATCGCGATCGCGGGTGCGGTGCTCCTGATCTTCATCCTGGGTAAGGCCGGTTTCTTCAAGAAGAGCTGATCCACTCCCCTAAGGGGAGAGCAGGGGGGAAGCACTTCGTCCGAGGTGTGCATGCAGCGACCATTGTGCCGGCAGCCGACTCGGGCCAACGGGCATCGAACGCATGGAGGCGCTTGGGAAGGAGTGAATCGAAGTATGTCCAGGCGTTGCCGTGTCTCGCGGACGCTCATCTTCTCCGTGTCCCTTCTCCTCCTCACCGAGACGCCGGCCTGTCTCGAGGGATATCGTCCCCTTCAATCCGGACATCTCCTTCGCCTGAACGAGAGGGGAGAGCCCACGCTGGACACCACCTTCGTGGTAGAGCCGGTGCAATTCGAGATCGAGGGCTTCCGTATCAGTGGATGGCTCTACCTCCCGAAAACCGAGGGTCCCCATCCCCTGGCGGTCCTCACCAACGGGGGCGGAGACAACGTACGCGCCGTCCGCTCCTTCTCCGATTTCATCGCTCCGGGCCTGAGCCACTGCGGCGTCGCCGCGCTCGTTCACGACAAGCGGGGGACGGGGGATTCGGAAGGCGTGTTCCGGGAAACGGACTACGAGGACTACATCGCCGATGCGGGGAACGCCGGAATCCTCCTGGCCCAGGATCCGAGGTTCGACCCGTCCCGGATCGCCGTCGCGGGAGCGAGCGAAGGAGGTCGGGTCGCGGTGCTCGCGGCCTCACGCTACCCGACGTTCCGGTTCGTGATCAGCTATGCGGGCCCGGTCATCGACATGTTGGAGCACCGGCTTCTGGCCCAGTTCGAGCACCTCAGGACCGTGAACGCCACGCCGGAAGAACGTCGCCTGGCGGAGCCCGTCATGAGGGAAGAGCTGGAGGCATGGCGGAGCGGAGATCCGGAGGCCAACCGACGGGTGGACCGGAAGATCGTTGAGCTCCGCCGAACCCTTCGCCGGAGCGTCCTTCCCGCTACGCGAGCGGAGATGCTGAGCGGTTCCTTCGACCACCTCCTGCCCACCTGGAATTCCCTCCACTACGACTTCGTGACGGAGATGGAGCGCTTCCGCAAACCCTGGCTGGCCATCTTCGGGGCGCATGACGGCATCGTTCCTCCCGAGGTCCACATCCGGGAGATCGGCCGGACCACCGGCCTGAGTGGGAACCCGGACGTCACCGTGGCCGTCATCCCCCGATCTGGACACGCCCCGGTTGACCTGGAGACGCACCAGAGGGTGCACTTGGAAGGGCTGATCCTTCCCTGGCTCTCCGAACGGGGAATCGGAGGCTCCGCCCCCAACGAGGACTGATCCGGACAAGACCCGAAGACGGGGTCAGCGAGGCGGATCGATCCAATACCGACGCCACGACTCCGGCACCGATGCTCCTGCGGGCTCTTGCCGTGCTGAGGGCGGCGACCTTCGTGATGGGCGTCCTCGACTGTCGGTTTGCCTTGGGGCCGGAACCCGGGGTCCCCCATCGGTCGTCGCTCATTCCGCCTTCAGAGAGCGGATGGGATCCACGGCCGCGGCGCGCTGTGCCGGCACCAGCCCGGCGACGAGAGCCGCGACCAGGAGCACAAGGGCCGCTGACGTGATGCTCACCGGGTCCGTGGCACCGACGCCGAAGAGGAGGCTTCGCGCCAGGCCCGCCAACGCGTACGAGGCCGCCAGTCCGACCCCCAGGCCCAGGGCCACCGTCGAGAAGATCCTGCGCAGCACCAGGCGCCCGATGTCCCCCCGCTGCGCCCCTATCGCCATGCGGACGCCGATCTCCTGGCTGCGTTGGGTCACCGCCAGGCTCGTGACGCTGAAGATGCCCACCGCGGCCAGGATGAGCCCCAGGATCGCCAGCGCCGAGAACATCTGGGCGTTCATGCGTTGCACGTAGGCATGACCCCGCACGACATCGGTGTACGCCACCAGGTTCACGATGGCCACGTGGGGCTCGAACGCCCGGAGCCACTGGTACAGCCGGGGGACCGCCGCCTTGGGACCGATGGTCACCGACACGGCGATGGCGCGACCGGTTGCGTAGTGTTGCTGGCGGTTCGTGAAGTACACCACCGGCTCCGGCGCGGCGAGGTAGTTCTGGATCCGGGCGTCGTTCACCACCCCCACCACCTCGTACACGCGGCCGGGACCGTCGGGGGAGGACTGCCTGATCTGCCGGCCGACCCCGTCGCTGCCGGGGAAGAACCTACGCACGGCCGCCTCGTTCAGGATGGCGACGTCGGGTGCCTCCAGGCTGTCCGAGGCGGTGAACTCCCGGCCCCGGAGCACGTGCATGCCCAGGGTGTGGAAGTACCCTGGAATGCCTGACGAGATCACCGTGCGCACCGGGTCGACCACGTCGTCGGACTGGAAATCCAGCGAGCCGTGGCCGGTGAGGGGCGCTTGGTCGGAGATGGTGGCCGACCGTACCCACGGCTCCTCCGTGAGGCGCTCCGCGAGCGTCCGGAACCACAGGTCCCGCTCCGCCTCGGTGACCGAGGTGCTGCTGGTTGAGATGTAGCCGCCGATCATCGGGCGGTAGTCAAAGCCCGGGTCGATCTGTCCCACCTTGGAGAGGGTGCGCAGGGTGAGTCCGGCCACCACGAGGAGCACGACGGAGAATGCCACCTGAGCGGAGACCATGAGGTCGCGGGTACCCGGCAGCCGCCAGCTGCCCATGCGGGCGGGTGGGCCTTCGGCGTCGGCCGAGCCGGTCTTGAGGGTCGCCGCCACGTCGCGTCGGGATGCCGCAAGGGCGGGGAAGAGGCCGGCGAGAGCGGCGGTCACGACCGACACCCCCAGGGCGACCCAGACGACCCGGGCGTCCAAGGTCATCTGCCGGGCGGCGTTCTCACCCCACACGCTGGGCCGGGCGAAGTACGAGCCCAGGCGCAGGGCCATCGGGGCGGCCAGGGCCAGCGCCACACCGCCCGCCGCCGTCGCCAGGACCAAGCTCTCCAGAAGCACCTGCCGAAGCAGCCGACCACGGGGAGCGCCCAGGGCCGCCCGCAGGGCCATCTCCCGGCGGCGGCCGGCGGACATGGCAAGGAGCAGGTTCCCCACGTTGGCACACACCAGCAGGAGGAAACCGGCAGCCGCCGCCATCATCATGCGGACCGTGTCGGACTCCTGGACCCGCGTGGCGGGATCGATCCAGGTCGCCGGTGCCAGCGAGGGGCGGCGCGGACGCGTGGACTCCCGGGGGACGATCTCGTCGAGTCCCGCCGCGACGCGGCTGAGCTCGGCGGCCGCCTGACGCCGATCCACCCCGTCCCGGAGCCGTCCCAGGATCCGGACCAGCGGGGCCTCCCGTTGCTCGGACGCGGTGGCCCAGGACGTGTACCGCGTGGCGAACGGCGCGAAAGGAAGCCATGCGTCCGGTTGGATGTCGGACAGGGATCCCCGAAACGAAGGTGCGGCCACGCCCACCACGGTGTACGGCCGAGAGTTGAAGAGGACGATGCTTCCCACCACCGACGGGTCCCCGTGCCACTGGCGCTGAAACCACGCGTATGAGATCACGGCGGCGGGATCGGCGCCGGGGATATCGTCGCCGGGCCCCAGCCCACGCCCCACGCTCATCTCGACGTCCAGGGTCGGGAAGTAGCTCCCCGAGACCGCCTCGAGGAACGCGACCTCGGTGGATTCCTCGTGCCAGACTGAGGCGGCGTACCCGTTCGAGACCGCGGCCATGGACGAGAAGCCCGCGGTAGCTTCCTTCGCGTAGTCCAGGTAGTCGAGGTACGAGAAGATCCCGTAGGGGTTCTCGTCGGAGCCGTCGAAGGCCTGGACCAGGCCCTTGGGGTCCACGCCGGGGAAGGGCTGATAGAATCCGTTGAAGTAGGTGAACACCGCGAGGCTCGCCGCGAGCCCCAGGGCCAGGATGAGCGTCGCCAGGATCGAATAGAGGGGTCGACGCAGGAGTGCCCGCCCCGCGTCCCTGAGCTCGTCGAACCACCCGCCCACGGTCCTCATTCCCACACCTCCCCGAAACGTCTCATCCGGTTGCGCTTCACCCAGCACAGGTGGACCGAAGATGGGCCGGCCGCCCGCCCGGACGAAAGGGAGGGCGGCGCGTTCGCCAGACCTGAAACCTCTCGAGCCCATTCGACGTCTATCTGTTTCAGTAACACATATGTCACTGCGACTGCGGAGATCCGCCGTGTTCAGCCCCACCCTCAAGAAGGGATCCGCCGAGCTGCTCATCCTCTCTCTCCTGGAGGCCCGGGAGCGGCACGGATACGAGGTGGCCAAGCTCATCGAGGAGCGGTCGGGCGGGCGCCTGAGCTTCCAGGCGTCCTCCCTTTATCCCGTCCTCTTCAGGATGGAGAAGCGGGGGTGGATCAAGGGCACCTGGGTCGAGAAGGAAGGGGAGCGCCGCCGCCGCTTCTACCGCCTCACCGCGAAGGGAGAGCGGGCACTGGCGGCGCAGCGGCGCACGTGGAGGGAGTTCACCCTGGCGGTGAACCTGGTGGTGGAGCCGAGTCATGCCTGACTGGAAGAAGATCGTGAGAGAGAACCTCCCGCTTCGGAGGTTCCGTGGGGAGATGGGGGCGGAGCTCCAGGAGGAGATCGCGGCCCACCTCGAGGACGCCTACCGGGAGGCTCTGGTCCACGGCGCCACGGAGGAGGAGGCTCTGGCGCGGGCCCTGGCCGAGGTCGAAGACTGGGGCACGCTGGCGGATCGCATCGTGACGTCGCGGCGCCACTCCGCTCCGTCGCGCGCCGATGAGGGGATGGAGGCCTCGGAGGCGGCGCTGCGGGGACGTGGGAGCCTGGGTATCGCCGCGGCCGACGTCCTCCAGGAGCTGCGATTCGCCCTCCGCCGGCTGCGGCGGGCACCCCTGTTCACGGCGGTGGTGCTCCTTTCCCTGGGCCTGGGGATCGGCGCGGACACGGCCATCTACAGCGTGGTGAAGGGGGTCCTCCTGGACCCGCTCCCCTACCCGCATCCGGATCGGCTGGTGGCGGTGTGGAACAGTGCCCCGGGTTCGGGGGAGCCGCTGCTGCCGCAGTCCTTCGGGGTGAACGCCGTCTACGAGGACGACGCCCGCTCCTTCGAGAGCGTGGGCATCTGGGGACCCGCCACGTCCATGGTGACGGGCGCCGACGGCCCCGAGGAGGTGCCTTCCGTCACGGTCACGCAGGGCCTGCTCCCCGCTCTGGGTGTGCAGCCTGAGCTGGGCCGGGGATTCACCTTCGAGGACACGCAAGCCGGGTCCGCGAGAACCATTATCCTGGGTCACGACTTCTGGGCGCGACGCTATGGCGGGGACCCCGGCGTCATCGGGCAGACTATCGTCGTCACGGACATCCCCCGGGAGATCATCGGGGTCATGCCCCAGGGTTTCCGGGTCATGGATCGGCCTGCGGTCTTCTACCTCCCGTACCGGTACACCAAGTCAGAGCTGACGCTGACCCAGTTCACCTACCACAGCGTCGCCCGGCTCCGGGACGGCGTCACCATGAAGCAGGCCGTGGCGGAGATGACGACCCTGATCCCCGTCGCCGCCGAGCGGTACCCGGGGGGGCTGACCCTCGAGAAGCTCCGGGAGATCGGGGCCGCGCCTATCCTCCACCCCCTCAAGGACGATGTCGTCGGCAGCGTGGGCAACATCCTCTGGGTGGTCCTTGGGGGCGTGGGCATCATTCTGCTCATCGCATGCGCCAACGTGGCCAACCTGCTGCTGGTGCAGTCGGAGCGCCACGAGCGGGCGCTGGCGGTGCGCTTCGCCCTGGGCTCCTCCCGGCGCCGCCTGGTCCTGCGCTTCCTCACCGAAAGCGTGACCTTGGGTGTGCTTGGCGGCCTGGTGGGGGTCGGGCTCGCCGTGGGCGGGCTGCGGCTCCTCCAGGCGCTGGGACCGACGGACCTGCCTCGCCTGGTGGAGATCGACCTGGACGGGGGCGTTCTCCTTTTCACCTGCGTGCTCTCCGTTCTTGCGGGTGTGGCCCTGGGCGTGCTCCCGCTGGCGCGGGCGTGGCGTCTAAACCTGTCATCGGCGCTGAAGGAGGGCGGCGCCGGAGCGGGCGTCGGCCGTTCCCGGGGCACCGTTCGGAACTCCCTGGCGGTGTCGCAGCTGGCGCTGGCCATGGTGCTGCTCGTGGGCTCGGGCCTCATGATCCGCACGTTCGTGTCCCTGACCAGGGTGAAGCCGGGCTTCAGCGATCCAGGACACGTCCAGACCTTCATGGCCACGGCCACCAGCGCCCAGGTGCCCGACGAGGAAGACGTGGTCGGCGCGCACGGCGCCCTGGCCGCCCGCCTGGAGGCACTTCCCGGCGTCGAGGCCGTGGGGCTCACGACGTCGGTCCCCATGGACGGCGCCGCCGGGTTCGATCCCATCTACATCGAGGACTTCCCCCTCCCCGTGGGCCAGCAGGCTCCCATCAAGCGCTTCAAATGGATCGGGGCCGGCTACCACGAGGCGGTGGGCAACCCCATCGTCGCAGGCCGCGCCATCAACTGGGAGGACATCCGCACCCTCGCCCGGGTGGTCATGATCACGGAAGGCTTCGCCCGCCAGGTCTGGGGCGACCCGGCGAAGGCGGTGGGCCGCCGCATCGCCACGGGCTTCAGCCCCGGCGACTGGCGGGAGATCGTAGGCGTCGTGGGAGATGTTCGGGACGACGGCGTGGACCAGGATCCCGTGGACATCGTGTATTGGCCCATGGCCATACGCGGCTTCTGGGCCGAGCTGAGCAGCCCGGACGCCCTCTTCCTGCAGCGGAGCATGGTCTACGTGGTACGTAGCTCCCGGGTAGGGACCCCCGGCTTCATGGACCAGGTCCGCGAAGCCGTCTGGAAGAGCTTCCCCGGCAGACCGCTCACGCGGGTCCGGACCATGGCGGATCTTCTGCACGACTCCATGGCCCGCACCTCATTCACGCTGGTGCTGCTTGCCGTCGCCGCGGCCATGGCCCTGCTCCTGGGGGGCATCGGCATCTACGGCGTCGTCTCGTACACCGTGGGACAGCGCACCCGGGAGATGGGGCTTCGCATCGCCATGGGCGCACATCCCGCCAAGGTCACCGGCATGGTGCTCCGACAGGGGTTGCTCCTGGCCCTCGTCGGCGTCGTGGTGGGCGGGACGGTGGCCGTGGGAGCCACCCGGCTCATGACCGCGGTCCTCTTCGGCGTCAGCCCGCTGGATCCCGTCACCTACGGCGCGGTGGGCCTTGTGCTGTTGGCAATCGCGCTGTTGGCCACGTGGCTACCAGCGCGACGGGCGGGCCGCGTGGACCCCATGCTCTCCCTCAGAACCGAGTGAGGGGGAGACGGACGATCAGGCTCCCATCGTGGTCGCGGCCGGTCGCTAGTCGTCCACGTCGTCCGTATACTCCGACCTGAGCGCATCCACCGTCGTGAATATGCCACCTGAAACGGGTGCTGTTCCCCTGATTGTTCGTCTTGCCATCGCTGCATACGGATGGGTCGTGGGCAGCCTGTGGTACGCCTATCTCCTGGTCCAGCGTGTGACCGTGAAGGTGCAGTATGCGGGCCTCGACAGGCTATCGCCGGACGAGAACTACATCTTCTGCATCTGGCACGAGTTTCTTCCGCTCACACTCCAGGCATCGGTTCCCAGACTCCATCCCAGCTTCCTGCACAGACCGCACGCGTGGATGCAGCACCCATCATGGGCCGTGAGGCCGATTCGTGTCATGGTGCGGTGGATGGGGGTCGAGCAAATCATCCTCGGATCTACAGGACACGGTGGACGGGACGCGGCGGACGAAGTGGTGTCGTACCTGAAACGCGGGTATTCGACGGGGCTGTCACCGGATGGGCCGAGGGGGCCGGCTCGCGTGTTGAAGAAGGGTGTACTTCACCTGGCCGTGCAGAGCGGAGTGCCAATCGTACCCATCCGGGTGACGGCGTCGCGGTGCATTCGATCCTGGGAGTGGGACAGGAAGATGCACCCGCTGCCCTTTGCCCGCATCCGTGTGGAGTTCGGGACTCCGATCAACGTCCGCGAGGAAACCTTCGACGAATCCGCGGAGGAGTTGGCTCGTGCGTTGGGCTGAGACGATCACGCGATGGAGCATCGGAAGGGTCAGGCATCGTGCGTGATTCGAAGCGAGGGTGCGGTTCCTGCTCTGCCTGTTGCACCGTGATCGGCGTCCATGAGCTCGAAAAGGGCACCTACGAGGCGTGCAGGCACCTCTGCGAGTCGGGCTGTGGAATCTACGCCGACCGCCCGACGTCGTGCCGGACGTTCGAATGTCAGTGGCTGCGTGGAGTGCTGGAATTCGACGGAACCATCGACACCTCGCTCCGTCCGGACTCCTGCGGCGTGATGTTCGATTACCAGCCCGAGTCGGCGTTCGGAGAGGTGTTCACGGCGTGGGAGGTCGAGCCCGGCGCGTCGGCCGGCGGACACGCGAGGGACATCATCGAGGGACTCGCGGAGACCTTCCTGGTCATCGTCATGACCTGCGGCCCGGAGGGCGGGAATGGAGATGGCGACTACAGGCTCGTCGGCCCGCCCCCCCTGGTGATGCAGGCGTCTGACGTGATGTGGAGCAGAGGACGGGGCGCCACGCAGCCCCTCCGTGACATCATGTCGGGACCCGCACGGTGGTGACGCTGTGCCATCCGTGGCGTACCAGCCCGAAATCCACGATGATAAATGGCTAGACACACGAACTGCGGGGGAGGAGTCTGGATGAAGGCGAAGCACGGCGGTGGCGAGCGAGGTGAGGCAGGGAGTGGTGGCCATCGGAAGCGGGGGCTCCTGCTGGTTCCGGAGTTCCCCTCCGATTCCTTCTGGAGCTACCGCTACATCATGCGCATCATCGGGCGGAAGGCGGCGTTCCCGCCCCTCGGCCTGCTGACCTTCGCGGGCTACCTGCCGAGCGACTGGGACCTCGAGGTCGTCGACCTCAACGTGTGCGCGCCGTCCCAGGGGCAACTGCGCGCGAAGATGACCGAAGCCAGCGCCGTGTTCGTTACGGCCATGTCGATCCAGAAGCGTTCGCTGGTGGAGATTCTGCAGGGACCGGCCCGTGGGCTCGGCGTTCCCATGGTGCTGGGGGGACCGTTCGCATCGTCGTACCGTGACCAGATCCTGGACCCCCGGTCGGACTCCGACCGCGTCCTCCACGACGGGCTGGATGCCCTGGTGTGGGGCGAGGCCTATGAGTCCATCGACGCGCTCCTCGAGTGGCTGGATGAGCACCCTCGTCACACACGGGGTGAGGCGCCCCGCCTCTTCATCCCACAGGCGGTGGCGGAGGTCGCCCCGGGGTCCAGAGCCTATCTTAACGACCGCTCCATCTTCCGGTCGCTGGACGATGTCCCGCTGCCCCGCTGGGACCTGATACGCGTGTCCGACTACCACTCCATGATGATCCAGACGACGGCGGGATGTCCGTTCCGATGTGACTTCTGCGACATCATCCAGTTCAACGGGGGGTTCAACCGTCCCAAGTCTCCGGTGATGGTGCGGCGGGAGCTGGAAGCGCTCCTCGCCACCGGGTACAGGGGGAGCGTATTCGGCGTCGACGACAACTTCATCGGCACACCCGATGCGACGTCGGCAATTCTCGACACCATCATCGAGTTCCAGAGGGAGCACCGGTACCCGTTCACGTTCTACACGCAGGCGAGCGTGAACCTGGGCACGCCGAAGCTCCGCCACCTCATCGGCAAGATGAAGCAGGCGGGCTTCGACGCGGTCTTCCTCGGTATCGAGACGCCGGATGAGGACGCCCTGCGCGGCATGAACAAGAAGCAGAACCTCAAGGTGGACGTCCCGGAGACGATTGCCGCCATCCAGGCCGCGGGCATCGAGGTGTACGCCGGGTTCATCTTCGGGAGCGACTCCGACGTGCCGAGCACCGCCGACCGAATCGTCGAGTTCGTGAAGCGGACCCGGATCTTCACCGCCATGACCGGGATGCTCACACCGGTTCCCCACACGCCTCTGTGGGAGCGGTTGAAGAATCAGGGTAGGCTTCAGCCGGCGGAGTACTCGGGGAACAACACCGACGACGAAGTGCAGTTCGTTCCCCTGGGGATGACCCCCGAGCAGATGCACGAGGGGATCCACGACATCCTCGCGCGCCTCTTCAACTCGACGGAGTCATACCGCCGGGCGCTGGACATGCTCCACTCGGTCCAGGCGCACATCTTCTCGGTCAAGCGCCGCGAAATGCGCTATCTGAG
This sequence comes from Gemmatimonadota bacterium, assembly GCA_022340755.1. Taxonomy (GTDB): domain Bacteria; phylum Gemmatimonadota; class Gemmatimonadetes; order Longimicrobiales; family Gaopeijiaceae; genus SZUA-318. Next base: position 8,608 of record JAJDNI010000230.1, on the reverse strand, counting down.
GAGCGCCCTCGTGTCGTTCTGGCGGCAGGGCGTCCGGCGCCTGGATCGCGCGTACTTCCGCCTGCTCTGGCAGGCCGGCAGACTCGACCGCCGGCTGCGCCGGCGGGCGCGGAGCGACGCCCGCCGACTGAGGAGGGCACTGCGGACCCTGCGCCGCGACGGCGAGCTCCGCCTCCGCGGAGACCTGGCTCGCACGGAGGAGTGGCTCGGTCACGCCCACGACTATCTGGTGCGCTTCCGTCCCGACGCACGTCTGGAGCAGGTGCGGGCGTGGGTAACGGAGGTTCAAGAACGCTTGAGTGCCGGCTCCCTCACCGTCGAGGACGCACGGGCCGTCTACGAGAACGCGCGCCGCTACCTGAAGGTGCAGATGCGCATCCACCGCTTCCCCGGAGTCACCCTGTCCCGCGCCATCGAGGCGGCGATCAAGGGGCTGCACTACGAACAGGTGATGAACGCCGTGGTGAGGGAACCGACCCGGGGGTAGCTCGACTCTACCCGGACGCACTGGAAAGGAGGCGGCACCGCGGATGTGGTGCCGCCCCCTTTCGTACCGGTACATCGCCCAGCGCGACGATGTTGACCTTCAGTGTGGGCAGCGCAGGCGTCACCAGCGAGACTTTACGCCCGCCCGGCTCATGACGCCGTCTTCGTAAAGACCGTCACCGAGGTTGCCGAGACGCCGGTTGCACCCGTCAGCGTGAAGTCGAAGGTGGCGTCCTTGTTGGTCAGCGTCAGCGTGGTTCCGCTCAAGGTGAACGCGTAGTGCTGCACGGGCCTCGTGGACTCCGCGGGCGTCGCCGTCAAGGTCATGTCGGAGCTGTTCATGGTCACCAGCGCATCCCACTGGTCGTGGAAGTCACCGAGATCGAGGAAATTCCTGACCTTGCCACCGGTCAGCATGGTGAAGCGCGCGTCACCACCGGCGGCGATCAAATCGAACGTCTGGCTCGCGTCGGCGTTGTTCGTGAACACCATCGAGGTGGCATTCCACTGCCCGACCAGATCGGCGACGGTGAGGGGGGTGGGTCCGGTGACGTCGGCCGGGCTCGAGGAGCTGCTGCAGGCGGTCGCCAGGACGGCAGCGGCCAGCAGGAAGAACAGGGATCGGGAGGGTCTCATTGTGCACCTCTGTGTTGTGGGCAGCGGATCGGACGGTGGCGTGTCGGGCGAACGCGGCGACGCAGCTCAGCGCGTGGCCGTGAACGCTCCCTTGTCGGAGCTCGGCATATTGGTGTTCAGGGTCCACGTGCCGGATATGATGTCGCCGGACAGTGCCCCATTGAGTGAGAGCGTGTAAATGCTGCAGTCGGCCGGGTCGATCCCGGCGATCTCCTCCCTCCCGTTGAACACGAGCGAGAACGACGACTTCTCCCCGTGCTTCGCGAGCTGCGCCTGTCCAGGCGCCGCTTTGGCTACCATCGCGTCTGACGTGGTGTTGAGGGCGAAGAAGGCGTTGCCATGGTCCACCAGCTTGAGGGTAAGGGCGGCGGAAGCGGTCCCGCCGTTCTGGCCTGTGATCTCCAGGGTGCCCTCCACGGCCGGTCCATCGCGGCCGGAGAAGGTACCGGAGAGCGTGTAGGTCCCCTCGAAGTCGGGAAGCACAGTGTCCGTGTCCGTGTTCGTGTCGTCGCCGGTGAGTGATCAAGAGCAGGTGGCGAACCCTGGGGAGGGCAGCAAGCGGCGGACTGGGGGCGGCGCGGAGCGTGCCCTGGTCGCATGTGTCCTCCGGGAGGGTCGCGGGGACGCAACGTCGGGGTGGGCCGTCATCCGGCCGTGAGCCGGCCGTTTCCGATTTGTCGGTCGTGCCGGAAATTCGGGGCCAGGACTGGCTTTCCGGCCTTTCTAGCGGGGCCTATAACCCTCCAGTGGCTCCGTTTCTCTCGGCGCCGCGCCGGGCCGACGCGACGAGGGAGTCGAAGGCCGGATCCGCGTCTGCCCAGACTTCCGCGGCCTTTTGATAGGCTGTCGCCGCCTGCGCGGTATGCCCCAGCCGCTCCAGGATGCGGGCCCGGAGGAGGGCCGCTGGGGCGACGTAGACCAGGTCGTAGCCACCGTAGTCCGGGATGGTCCCGAGCCAACGGAGGGCATCCTCATCCCGACCCAGGGCGACGAGGCTCCTGATGCGCTCCCACTTGGACGTCCCCACCAGGTAGCTGAGAGGGTCCCCATACCCATTCGACTCCGGGCGTCCAGGACCGAGATTCGCGAGAACCCCCGCCGGCTGTCCCGCGACCCAGGCGCCGTCCGCACGAAGGTATTTCACGAAGACGGGAGAGAATTCGTGGCTGGCTGCGCTGCCCTTGGCCATCAGGCCCGACGTGTCCACGGGCTCTCCGAGACGGCGGGTGAGCATCGCATCCAGCACGACTGCCCGGGGCCCGTCGATGGCGGCGCGGGTCAGGCTGTACAGACCAAGGGCCCCGAAGGGACGGAGCGGGAAGGAGCGCAGCTCCCGCCTGATCGCCCGGAGGGTGTCGGCCGGCGGAGGGACGGGGCTGGAAAGCGCCAGGAAGCTGCGGTACTCCGCCCCGCGATAACGGTTCAAGGCGCTCACGGTGTCCAGCTCGCCGTACGCCTCACCCATGCGGCCCGCAGAGGCGGCGAGCTGGGCCAGGAGGAGCCTGCGCGGGATCCGACGATAGGGATCCTCCGTCGGCGGGAGCGCGCGGATGAAGGGCGCCAGGTCGTAGGGGACCCTGGCGGATGCGGCCAACTGCTCGAGTCGTCTCGCCTCCACGCTATGGGTCCCGCCGGTGAGCCACTCCACCACGGAGTCGTCGGGGAGGGTTCGTCGATTGAGAGCGGCGATCGCCCTGGCCTCCATCCGCATGTCGTGGGAGGCCTGCCCTCGATCGAGCCGCCGGACGGCCTGGTTCAGCTCCTCGGGTTTCGCGGAGGGACCCATGAGCCTGATGAGGTGCTGGAGCGCATTGGCATTGTTGGGGACCAGACGAAGGAGGACGCGAAAGGCGGCTGCGGTCGAGTCCTTCGGGATGCCCAGTTGGGGACCCCAGTGGAAACGAAGCTCCGCCAGGCGCAGCCACACGTCCGGGTCGGGCCCCCGCAAGGCGGCCAGCGCCTCGTATCGCGGGAGCGCCTGCAGAACCCCACCTCCACGGTAGGCCTGCCAGGCGTTCAGGAGCGCCCGCTCGCTGTCCGACAGGCCAGCCGAAAGGTCGACGGCCCGATCCGACGCCTTTCGAGCCTCCGCCGACTCACCTTCAAGTGCCTCCGTCACCGAGAGGCGGTAGTACGCCATCGCGAACGTCGAGTCGAGTGCCAGCGCCCGCCGGTAGGCTTCGCTGGCCTCCCGGGCCTTGCCTTCCCGCGCGAACATCTCACCCTGGAAGAACGGAAGGATGGCGCCGGGAGCCCGGGTGAACCGGGGGACCGGTCCCGGGGCGGAGAGGTTTCCTCCACTGCGAGACGCCAGCCCGTCGGCGAGTCTTCTCGCGATCGCTTCGAGGTCGCCGTCGTCCGCGGACGCGGTCGCCCTGGCCGACACTCTCCCGGGTTGTGCGGTGGTGGCCAGCCCCACGTCGGCGACGAGGCGTCCATCCACGGCGCGGATCTCCCCGCGGATGAGGCGGCGGTTACGGCCATCGAACGACGCGGCCGTGACGCCCTCCGGCGGGAGGACGAGGCCGCCGGTCTCGGGCTGGAGGTACCGGGCAATGAGGTAACCCAACGCCCATCCCACGGTTGGGCCGCCGGCCGCGCTGTCCGCTTGGAGGGGCACCACGATCACGCCTCCTTCCACTGGAGGCTCGGCGGGGGACCTCGTGACCAGGATCCAGGCCAGCAGTGCCAGCGCCGCAGTCCCGAGCGCCCAGACGAGGGGCGCGCGGCGTCTCCGTGGGCGCGCTTCACCCACGGGCGCCGGAGCCGTAGTCGCCGGTGACAGAGGCTGCTCCCGTGGAGGTGACGGCTCCGGTGGGCTGGTCGGCCCCACCGGCGATGCGCCACCGACCTGACCGCCGCTCCGGAGATCGTGGACGAGGCGAAGGGTCGGTCCCGATGGATCGATGTCCAAGGTGGACCGGAGCATCTCGATCCATTCCTCGGCCTCGGCGACGGCAGCCGCCCGATTCCCCTGCCTGGCCAGCAGGAGAAGCCGCCGCCGTAGAATTTCCTCATCCGTGGGGACGAGCTCCTGAGCACGTCTCAAGAGGACGCGTGCGGCCTCGATGTCGCCCGACCGTTCGCGGGCCCAGGCCGCCTCACGGAACGCCCGTAGGGCATCGGCCTCGAGGCTGGCCCGGGTCCTTTCCGACCACTCTTCGAACTCCGGGGCATCGTCGAGGTGAAAGCCGGAGAGAAACGGGCCTCCGTACAGGTCCGCCGCTTCCTGGAATCGTCCCTGCGAAACGGCGGTCTTGAGCGCCACCGCGTCCACGATCAGCAAGGCGGGGTCCACGCCCACGTCCACGGAGCCTCGGTTGGTGAGGACCTCCGCTCCGGCCGCCTGACGGATCTGATACAGGCTGTTGCGGAGCGACTGCCTCGCGCGGGTGTTGTCCGAGTCGGGCCAGAGGACGGACATGATCCGCTCTCGGGGCATGAAACCACCCGGCGCCTCCACCGCGACGTAGGTGAGGAGCGCCACCCTCTTCGGTTGGGCCAGGAGCGAGAGCAGCCTCGACCCGTCGGTGCGCTGGAGATCGACGCTTCCCAGCACCGTGAAATGCAGAGACGGATCGACGCCTTGAGACATGGTGACTCGGTGATGCGGTTCCCGGGGCTCCGAGTCAAGAAACTCGTCGAGATGGCGCGTCGCAAGGAAGAACGGAGCCGGCTCGGTCGCTCGAGCCGGGGCACGTGGCTCAGCACGCGTGGTGGGGACGGGCATTGTCAACAGAGTCCCTCCTACCCCAAGATCGGTCCGGATGGGCCCGAGATGGCGAGAGAGGAGCGTGGTCATGGACACCAGCGAGCACGTCTATGGTGACGATCCCGGCGAGGGCCACCCCGACGTCCGAACGCGCCTGGGGGACACGGACTATTACTTCCTGGGCAACGGCCACGTCATGGCGGCGATTCAGCACTGCCGCTCCGGCGAGGGCACGCCCTTGGGCCTCGTGGTCTTCCACCCGGACCGCTTCGGGCCCAAGCGGGCGGTCCTCACGTGTGACGACCTGACCGGGCTGGAGGGCACGCGGGTAGGCGTCCGCGTGGGTGCCGCCACCCACCTCCCCACTTCGTTGGAGACCCGCGTGGGGTGGGACGGGTCGGCGGAGACGCCCACGGTCCGCGCGGTCTGGCAGGGGGGGACGGCTCGCGTCGAGGAGAGGTTCTCCTGCCCCCACCCCACACTCCCCCGCATCGTCCGGGAGATCGAAGTCTCCCTCTCCGAGCCTCCCGAGAGTCCCATCGTGCTGTCGGTGGGAACGGCGCAGTCAGGGGGTGAGGGGAGCGCCGGCCCTCGAGACATAGCGACCCCCTCCCCGGAGCCGGGCCCCTTCGTCCTCGAGTTCGACGGCTCGAGATCGGCCAGAGCCTGCCTGATCCATGAGGTGTGGGCCATGGACGGGAAGCACGAGGTGGTTGCCCGGTGGGAGGCGGAGGAAGGTGCGGGTATGACGCGGTACGCGGACACCTCCGCCGAATACTGGAACACCCTGGCCACCTTCCGGAGCTCCGACGAGGCGTTGAGCCATCTCTTCTCGGCGGCCCGGAGCCAGCTCCCCGTGGCGGTGGACCACCTGGGGCGCATGGACGGGAGCATCTGGCAGTACAACCTGGAATGGGTCCGCGACCAGTCTCACGTGGCCGAGGCCCTGGTCCGCCTGGGGGACGCCGCCAAGGCACGTACGATGCTGGCCCGTCTCCTGGACGAGCTGGTCTCCCCGGAGGGGGACACGGTGGACTCGGGACGCCGGCGCTCGACGGGGGAGGTGGAGTTGGACCAGAACGGGGAGCTCCTGGCGGCCTTGGCCACCTACGTGGACTGGACCGGCGACCTGGACCTCGTGGACGCCCGATGGGACCGGATCCGGGCCGTGGCCGCATTCCCGCTCGGTGACCGATTCCGCCACGCGGGGTCCGGCCTCCTTCACAACCAGCGGGAGTACTGGGAGCGCCATGCCACCCACGGGATCGAGGACGGATTCGAGCTCGCGAGCCAACTGTTCGTGACCTTCGGGCTGGAAGAGGCGGCCCGCCTGGCCGACGCCCTGGGACGGGAGGAGGACAGGGATGAGTGGAGAGATGCGGCGGCGGACCTCCGCCGTGCCTGGCTGGAGGATCCCACGTGGCGCCTGATGGAGGAAGGCCATCTCATCAAGCGTAGGGGGGTAAATGGCTCCTGGCAGCGCACCGTCCACATGGAGCCCGATCCTCACCTCCCCGACGGCGTTCCCCTCCTGGCGCCGGGCCCCCACTTCCTGGATCCCGACACCTCGGTGGTGCTCCCTATCGTCCACGGCCTGGTGGCGGGAGACTCGGAGCTGGCCGGGAACACCCTGGCCCACGTGGAGGAGCTCTGGAATCAGGCGTGGGACGATGGGGGGTACGGCCGCTACAACGTCACGGGCGAGCCCGACTCCCCGGGGGCGTGGCCATTCGCGTCCCTCTTCGTGGCCCGGGCGTACGCCGAGGCCAGGGACGACGCGAAGGTGTGGCGCGTCCTCCGTTGGCTGTCGGAGACTCGGGGCGGGAGGGCCGGCTCCTGGTTCGAGAACCACGGACCTCGGTTCTCTCCCCCGTTCCCCCAGGTGGGGATCGTCCCGTGGACCTGGGCGGAGCTGGCCTCACTGGTGGTGCACCACCTGTTGGGGGTCCGGCCGGACAGGGAGGGGATCACGCTGCGCCCCTGGCTCCTGGCGGGGCTGACGGAGATGGACGCGTCGCTCGTTGTAGGCGGCCACCGAGTGCACCTCACGGTCCGGCGGGCCGTGTCGCCCGGGGATCGGGGAGCCCGGGTGGACGGCGAGGCCGTGCCCTGGGGTGACGGCGGCGTCCGGATTCCGCGTCCCCGTGCCGATCTCCGAGTGGAGGTTTCCTGCTAGTGGACCGTACCACCGGTACGTTTCGAGTAGTCTCCCTCCGGTCGATCATCTCGCGGTATGCTTCGCGCGCTGTCGACGGTAGGAGAGCCGCTGGGCTCGAGCGACGTTCCACCAGGAGATGAGAGCCGCATGATATCCGACTCGTCCCGGCCCACCGTCCACCTCATCTGCAACTCCCACCTGGACCCCGTCTGGCTGTGGGAGTGGCCCGAGGGTGCCGGTGAGGCGCTCTCCCTGGCGCGCACGGTGTGCGATCTCCTGGAGGACCACGAGTCCTTCGTCTTCAACCGCAACGAGGTCCAGTTCTACGCCTGGATCGAGGAGTATGACCCATTCCTTTTCGAGCGTATCCGTAAGCTGGTGGGGGAGGGGCGCTGGCACGTCATGGGAGGTTGGTACCTCCAGCCCGACTGCAACCTCCCCTCGGGGGAGTCCTTCGTGCGACAGATCCTGGTGGGACGCCGCTACTTCCGGGACCGCTTCGGGGTGACCCCAACCGTGGCCGCCAACGTGGACTCCTTCGGCCACTCCCGGGGCCTGGTGCAGATCCTGGTCCGGAGCGGATACGATGCGTACCTCTTTTGCCGCCCCAAGCGTGAGGAGGGCTCCACCCCCGCCGCCGAGTTCACCTGGGTGGGCTTCGACGGCTCGGAGGTGACGGCGGCCCTGGCCGAGTCCCACTACAACTCGGCCCCGGGGAGATCTGCGGAGAAGATCCGCGACTGGATGAACCGAGACGCCGGCAAGGTGGTGCGGCAGGTGCCCTGGGGGGTGGGGGACCACGGCGGCGGTCCGTCACGCAGGGACTTGAAGGATATCGCCGCTCTCGCGGCCCGGACCACCGAGGCGGAGGTCGTCCACTCCACCCCCGAAGCGTACTTCGCGGACCTGAGGGCCCGGGGAGGCAACCTCCCCCGGCACCTCGGGGACCTGAACCCGTGGGCGGTGGGGTGCTACACGTCCGCCATGCGCCTGAAGGCCAGCCACCGGCGCCTTGAGAACGACCTCTTCATGGCCGAGAAGATGGCCACCACCGCGTGGGCCCAGGGCCGCATGGCGTACCCCACCGACGAGCTGTCCCAGGCCACCCGGGCCCTCCTGGCCAGCCAGTTCCACGACATCCTCGGGGGGACGTCCATTCGCTCGGGGGAGGAGAGCGCCCTGGACGAATTGGGCCACGGGCTCACCCTCACCCGTCGGGTCACCACCCGGGCCTTCTTCGCTCTGGCGGAGGGCCAGAGGCGCGGAAAGGAGGGCGTCCACACCATCCTGGTCTACAACCCCCACCCGTTCGCCGTGCGGGGCGTGGTGGAGTGTGAGGTCCAGCCCGCCTGGCCGGACCGTCCCCGGGACTTCGGGATCCCCACCGTCACATCGGGACGGACCTCCCTTCCGGCCCAGGCCGAGAAGGAGGAGAGCAACATCGACGAGGATCACCGGAAGCGGGTGGCGTTCGTGGCCACCCTCCGGCCCGGCCGTATGAACCGCTTCGAGTGCCGCTTCGTGAAGGTGAAGAAGCGCCCTGCCCCGAAGGCCCGCTTCCGGAACGGGAGGCTCCGCTTCCGCACGGAGGATCTGGAGGTGGTCGTGAACGCGGA
>JAJDNI010000205.1 GCA_022340755.1 Gemmatimonadota bacterium | reverse complement strand
GATATCACCCCCTTCCCCGACCAGCACTTCGACGTCGTCACGCTGTGCAACATCTCCACTGCCAATCCGAGCGCCCTGGCTCGGCGCGTCGCCGAAATCTACCTGGGCGACCAGATGCAGCCGGCCGCACCTGCTACCGGGGGCGGGCCGAGGGGTGCCGGCCGCGACACCACCCGCTTCGTGACGCTCGTTCCCGAACGGCTCGCTGGTTTCGTCGGCACCTACTACAGCGACGAGTTGGACGTGAGCTATGCCATCGCTCAGGGAGACAACGGGCTGGACCTGACCATCGGCGCGCTGGGGACCATCCACCTCCGACCCACCTCGGAAGGGGACTTCGCGGGCAACGCCCTCGTGCTCCACTTCCAGCGCGCTGACGGCCGCGCGACCGGGTTCGTTCTCCAGGCGGGGCGGGTGAGGAATCTGCGCTTCGTCCGGCGTTAGGGGTTTGCCCAGGGACTGCGTCCTCCCGGCGCAGCGGACTTCCTGGACACCACACGAGGGACGCAAGCTCCTGCGCCGAATCGCATCGCCCGGACACGTCGGCGGATCTGCATGCCAAATCAAGGAGACATAACGACTAATTGACTTGACATTAAGTTAATTCGATTTAACTTAGGCTCAGGCGTATGGCCAATCGTGGAACGATGTCGCCCGGCGGCGGGCCAGGGTGGAAGGGGGATGACATGAGCCTTCGGGGATTGAGCCAGACTCGCCAGCGGGCGTGGCTGGCAACCGTCATCTGGTCCGTGGCAGGAATGGGCTTCGTCCTGACCTTCTTCACGAGCGGCGGGGTCGGTGGGTTTCCGGAGGACTCCGGCCGCCATCTCACCGGCGCCTTCGCCCTCGCCTTCGGATTCCTGGGGCAATGGCTGGCCTGGTGGATCACGCGTCAGCGAGAAGGTGGACCTCTCGCGGCGGACGAGCGGGACATCGAGACGATCGCTCGAGCCAATCAGACCACCCTCGTGGTGGTGCTGGTGGCAATCTTCGCGTTCACCATCACGCTTTGGACGGTCTACGAATCGGCAGGCTCGGTGCCCGTTGCCTGGATGTGGTTCCTCGCCTACGGTGGCGTGATCCTGGCCTCCGTGACCTCGTCGGTCGCGACCCTCATCCTGGACCGGAGGACGGGCGGCCATGGCTGAGGGATCCATCCGGAGCCATATCCGTCGGCTCCGTTTCGAGAACGGCGAGATGACCCAGCAGGATCTGGCCGACCGCGCCGGGTGCACCCGGCAGACCATCGGGGCGTTGGAGCAGGGCGGATACGTGCCATCTCTGGCTCTGGCCTTCCGTATCGCCCGGGTCTTCGGACTCGGGGTCGAGGACGTGTTCGAGTATGATCAGAGTTGATCGGCCTTCCCCCGACCTCTCTATCGCGCGTCCTGATGCCGGAACGCGGCCAGGACCAGCGCCACCAGGCCCAGCACGATCCAGATGAGGTAGTTGGCGCCCCACAAGACGAATCCCTGCGTCAACGCGCTGCCGTTGAGGACGACCTCGGGCCCGGCGCTGCCAAGAGGCCCGGCCAGCGCCATGCCGAGGCTCGTGACTACGGTGTCGATGGGTGCACCAAGCGCCGTGAGCTGCGTTGCTTCGGCCACGATCCTGAGACCGCCCACCGCCACGCACGTCCACACAAGAGCACGCACGGGACCGTCCAGAAGCACGGCAAGAAACGAGATCAGCACGTACGCGAGCGTCGCCGTCGCGAAGGGCACGTACCAGCGCGCAAGGCTGATCTCCAAGGGTCCGAAGCGGACCTGCGAGGCCTCGGCGAGCACCCAGGTCACGACCATGATGGCGACACAGACGATCATCAGGATCGCCCAGCCCGCTCCCACACGCAGCAGCGTGTGCGGGCCACGAGACGCCGGCAGTGACCAGAAATAGCCACGCTGCTCCGGCGACTCCTTGCGCCACACGCCCAGGGGCCAGAACGCGGCGACAATGACCAGCGGGATCGTGAGGATGGCGAAGATCATCGCCGGCTCGTTCGACCCATTGTCCGGCGACGCATGGGCGATGCCCCAGATGGACAGAGCCACCAGCACGGCAACGATAGACCCCAGGATCACGAAGTCCTTCTTCTGCAGCTGCGCGAGCATCCTCAGCTGCGTGGGCGCGATGGTCCGCCACGACGGCGGAGAGGTCGGATCAGGCCTCGACATGGCTCGTCTCCTCGTCGCTGAGCAGTGAGATCGCTGCCTCCTCGAGCGACAGCGCCCTGACGTCCTGGACCGCGGCACCCGACTCCGTGAGACTTGCGCGTACCATGCTCTCGTCGCCCCAGACGGTCCACTGGATCTCGCGCCCGTTCCGTGATCGTCGCACGACGGAGCCGTCCAATACCCCCGCCCCCGACCACCCCTCGGGCACCTGGGCATGGTATCGACGGAGCATCTCCTGGAGATCACTCACGGGAACCTGCGTCCGCAGCCCTCCCGCGTTCAGCACACCCATGTGGTCCGCGAGTCGCTCCGTCTCGTGCACCAGGTGTGTGGAGATGAGGAGCGTCGTGGGATACTCCGCCATGTGCTCGGCCAGGACCGAGAGCGTCGTTTCCCGAGCGAGGGGATCCAGCCCGTCCGTCGGCTCGTCCAGGACGAGTAGCGGCGGCCGATGCGCCAGCGCGAGCACCACCTGAACCCGACGCGCCTGTCCCTTCGACAGCTTGCCGTATCTCCGATCCAGAGGCACTTCGAGCCGTTTGACCAATCGGGCGGCGTACTCGTCGTCCCAGGAGGAGAAGTACTGTCCGTGATAGGCCAGGAGAGTAGCCACTCTCATCCAGTTGCACTCCCACTTCTGGGCCTCGGGCACGTACCCGATCTGGGCGCGCAGCGCCGGCCCATCGCGACGAGAGTCCAGGCCGAGCGCTTCGACCTGTCCTCCGTCCGCCCGAACGAGGTCGAGGATGATGTTCAGCGCGGTGGTCTTCCCGGCTCCATTCGGCCCGACCAGCACGTAGGTGGCACCCTCGGGCACGGTGAGGTCGATCCCCCGCAACGCGACCGTCTTTCCGAAGCTCTTGCGCAAGCCGGATGTGCGGATCGCCCAGTCTTTCCCGGAAAGGCTCGTCGGGAGTGCGGTCATCCTGCTGCCTCCGTGTCGGCGGACCTCGCGGCCTCGCGTATCGAATCGATCAGCTCCTCGGGAGCCGCTCCGTGGCGTTGGGCGTCGACAAGGGCCCGATTCGCCACCTCGCGCAGCATCCGTTTCCGCTCCGCCCCGTTTACCGCCATGTCGGAGGCGAAGGTGCCCTGCCCCCGCCGCATCTGGACTACTCCCTCGCGCTCCAGCTCCCGATAGGCCTGCTTGACCGTGTTCGGATTCACCCCCAGGTCGGCCGCCAATTGTCTCACGGAGGGCAACAGGTCACCGGGCTGCAGTGCGCCCACCACGCGCCCGCGCCTCACCTCGTCCATGATCTGCACGTAGATGGGACGCCGCCGGCCGGGGTCGATGGAGATGATCAGGGGAATTACTCCGTAAGAGATAGTGAGCTAGTTAGCTAGCACAGTACCTCTCACTGCCAAGGAGCGCAAGAGCGTATTCGCCAGGGCACACGGTGGAGGTCGGAGACGGGTCGCGGCCACTCCGTCCCGAGTCGGTTCCGCGTCGCACCACGGCGGGCTATCATTGCCCCACGCTCCCGTCCGCACCGCACGAATAGGCGGTGCCCATCGTTACCCCCAGCCTTCCGCCCCGAGAGCTCCCATGGAATCCGACGTCAATTCCCTCTACCTCGGCGTGGCGCTGGACCCGGCCACCGGCAAACCCACGTCGGACCGCATCGATCTCCCCCGCCACGACCTGACCACCCACGGCGTGATCGTGGGCATGACCGGATCGGGCAAGACCGGCCTGGGCGTGGTGCTTCTCGAGGAGGTCCTCCGCTCGGGCCTCGGCGCCCTCATCCTCGATCCCAAGGGAGATATGGGGAACCTGGCCCTGTGCTTCCCGGACACCACCCCACAGGAGTTCGAGCCGTGGGTGGACGATGCCGAGGCGTCCCGGGAGGGCATGAGCCGCAGCGACCTGGCTGCGCGCATCGCCGACCGCTGGCGCACGGGGCTGGCGGGGTCCGGGATCGACGGGGCGGCCATGCGGCGCTACCGCGACAGTGTGGACATCCGGATCCTCACGCCGGGCTCGACGGCAGGCACACCCCTGAACATCCTTGGCGACTTGTCGGCCCCGGACGCGTCGTGGGACACGGAGGCGGAGACCCTTCGCGAGGAGATCGAGGGCCTGGTCTCGGGACTGCTCGTCCTCGCCGGGATCGAGCCGGATCCCCTCACCAGCAAGGAGCACATCCTGATCTCCAACCTGGTCGAGCACTCCTGGCGGGCCGGCGTGGATCTCGACTTCGCCACGCTGCTGACCCAGATCCAGACGCCCCCGCTCCGCCGCCTGGGCGTCTTCGAGCTGGAGACGTTCTATCCCGCGAAGGACCGCATGGCATTGGCCATGCGCCTGAACGGGTTGATGGCGTCGCCGTCCTTCGCCGGTTGGATGGAGGGCGAGCTGCTGGACATCGGCGCGTTGCTGCGGGCACCGGACGGGCGGCCGCGCGCCAGCATCGTCTACCTGCCGCACCTGTCGGAGACGGAGCGGCAGTTCGTGGTGACGCTCCTTCTGTCCAAGACCGTGACGTGGATGCGCAGGCAGGCAGGCACGTCGGACCTGCGGGCGATGGTCTACGTCGACGAGGTCTTCGGCCTGGCCCCGCCCACCGCGGAGCCCCCTTCGAAGAAGCCGATGCTCACGCTCTTCAAGCAGGCCCGCGCGCACGGCGTCGGGATGGTGGTGGCGACCCAGAACCCCGTGGACCTGGACTACAAGCTCATGTCCAATGCCGGCACATGGATGGTCGGCCGCCTGCAGACCGAGCGGGACAAGATGCGCATCGTCGAAGCGTTGCGTTCCGCCGCGGGGGACGTCGACGTCGGGGAGTGGGACGCCCGCATCGGCGCCCTGGGCAAGCGTCAGTTCCTCCTGAAGAGCGCCGGCTCCGCGACGCCGCGCCTCTTCACCACGCGGTGGGCGATGTCGTATCTGCGGGGTCCCGTGACCCGTGCGGAGCTGGTCCGCCTCCGGGAGGAGGGGAGCCCGGCCACACACGCCGCTTCGATTCCCCCGACACCCACCGGCACCTTGACGGAGCCTCAGCTCGCCGACGACGAGAGCCCCATGCCTCCGGCGACGGCCTCCGGTACCCGGGTGGCGTATCTGGATACTGCAGCCCCCTGGGCCAGGGACGTCGGCGTGGCAGCCGGTCCCAAGCGCCTCGAAGCGGGAGCCGCCGTCCGGGTGGGGCTCCTCTTCGATGACGAGCGCGCCAAGCTGCGCCACGAGGAGGAATGGGAAGCCGTTCTCTTCCCCCTCGACGACTCGCCCCGCCCCGAGGATGCCCACCTGGTGGACTACGACGACCGTGACTTCCAGGACGACCCGCCCGCAGAGGCCACGTACGTCGTCCCACGCGCCGGCATCCAGAAGACGGAGTTCTTCCGAGACCTGGAGAAAGATCTGAAGGAGTATCTGTACCGCTCACGCACGGTGAAGCTGCTACGCAACGGCACGCTCAAGCTGATCTCGAGGATCGGCGAGTCGGAAGACGCGTTCGCGGCGCGGTGCATGCAGGCCGCCGAGGACGCCGCCGACGCCGACGCCGCCAAGCTGCGCGACAAGTTCGAGAGACGTCTGGATACGGCGCGCCGACGGAAGGAGGAGGCCACGCGCAGGGTCCACGAGCTCGAGGTCGACGTGAGCCAACGGACCCAGCAGGAGATGATCGCCGGCGCCGGCGAGGTGCTTTCCATGTTCCTGGGAGGACGCCGCCGCGTCCGCAGCCTGTCGGGTGCCGCCTCCCGCAGATCACAGACGCGTCGGACCCAGGAGCGTCTCCACAGCGCTGAGGAGAAGCTCGAGGACTACGAGGAGGCCATCCACGAGTTGGAGGACGAGCTGGCCCAAGAGATCCAGAGGGTGTGGGACAAGTGGAAGGGCGCGGCCGAAGAGGTGGAAACCCTCGAGGTGCCCCTCGAGAAAAGCGATATCCGCCTCGAGGAGATCGTGCTCTTCTGGGGCGCGAGAGACTCTCGGTCGTAGGGGCGTACCTCCATCGAGGAACGAGGTATGGATGAGCAGCCATCCTCTCCGCCACGAAGCTCACCAAGTGGTACCTGGATCTGGTCACCCCGGAGGGGACGGCACTAGTCGCGTACGCCGCCTTCCTCAAGTGGGGCGTAATCAGGATCCACTACGCCTCGATGCTCCTCGCTCGTCCTGGGTCTACGCCCCGCGAAGACACGGCATGGTCCGGTGTCGTGCCTCCCCACCAGAACAGCGAAGGTGCGGTGTTCAGCCACCGCGGGCTGGGGCTGCATGGCGAGTGGCGCCGGGCGGCCGAGCCGGTGACGGCCACGCTGCTGGATGATGCAACCGGACGCCTTCAGTGGGACTGCGTGATCCCCAACGCGACGGTCACGGCACGACTGCGCGGCGAACCGATGGAAGGTCGAGGGTACGTCGAGTGCTTGCCGATGACATGCCCGCCTCAGGCTCTCCCGCTGCACACCCTCCGTTGGGGCCGATTCACGTCGGAACACCACGCTCTGGTCTGGATCGGCTGGCAGGGCGGCCCGCCGCGTCGGTGGGTGTGGCTCGACGGGATACCTCAGCCGGACGCCCTCATCGGTGACTCTTCTGATGTGGGCCCGGCTGAGCGCTCCTCTCGTCCACCTTCCGGCGGTGGGGCGGGCGGACATCGGCTGGGCACTGGGGACGGTGGGCCTCGCCCTCGTCGTCGCCGGCATGGTAGGCCTGGTGGTGCACGGGCACGGCCTGCCCATGAATGCCTTCCCCCCGCCGCGTCTCGTGCGGGAGGGAGTCTTCCGTTGGATGAGGGACCCCATCTACGTCGGCTTCGGGGCAGTGGTCCTGGGGGTGTCCCTGGCGCTCCGCTCGCCCTCCGGCCTCTGGCTCGTCACCCCCGTGACCTGGCTGGCCATGGTGGCTCTGGTCGCCGGATACGAGCGGCACGACCTCCGCCGCCGCTTCGGGGACCAAGCGGTAGCGCCCACGGCCCTCTCACTGCCGCGGCCCGGACCGGAGTCGCCGACATCCCGGGAGCGGATCTCCACCATCGTCCTGGTGCTCGGGTCCTGGCTCGCTGCCTACTACGCCATCCAGGGCCTGGGCCGCCCGCCCGATGCGTTTTCCACGCTCCTGCCGGGCGAGATCCGCTGGCCCGTCCTGCCCTGGATGGAGCTGCCGTATGTGAGCGCCTACGTCCTCGTGCCCCTGGCCGCGGAGCAGAGCCATTCCAACGACGTGGCGGCGTTTCCCTCCTTCCACGTGCTGTGTCCCATGCTCGCCGCGCGGGCGTGGGGAAGCCGACGGGGAGCGGTGTCCCGGTGGCTGGCGTGGGCTTGGGTCGCCCTCGTCGCCGTGAGTTGCGTCGGCACCGGTCACCACAGCGTGGTCGACGTGGTGACTGGCGCCGTTCTCTATGTCCCCTTGCGCGACGTCGGAAGAAGCTGGGCCCTGGTGAAGAACGCCGCCGAGCGCCTCGCCAACTCGTGGCGCGAATGGCGCCTGGGGCCGGTGCGCTTCATCAACCACGGCCTGTACGCCGGTGCGGCCGCAGGCGTGGGGGTGGTGATTGCGGGATCCGCTGCCGGGCCCGGAATGGTCCCGGCGGTGGCATGGGTGGGGATGTGGGTGCTGATCGGTGCCGGCACGTACGCCCAGATCCTCGAGGGGTCGTCGCGGCTCCTGCGCCCCTTCGGTTGGTACGGAGGCCTCATCGGGGGAGTGGTGGGTGTTTTCACGTCACCCCTGGTAGGTGGCCGCATCCTGACTCTCCTGGCCGCCTTCGCACTGGCTGCTCCGTGGGTCCAGTCCAGCGGGAGGCTCCGCTGCCTGGTGCAGGGCTGCTGCCACGGAGGCGTCGCACCTCCGAGCGTCGGCATCCGCTACCGGCACCCGCGCAGCCGAGTCACGCACCTGGCGAACCTCGGAGGCCAGCCCCTGCACCCCACACCGATGTACTCCATCGCCGGCAATCTGGTGATCGGGGTCCTTCTGATCCGACTCCGGACCTTGGCGGCCCCGGAGTCGCTCATCGTGGGCGTGTACTTCATGCTCTCGGCGTGTGCGCGCTTCGTGGAGGAGTCCTACCGGGGTGAGCCGCAGACGCCCGTGGTGGGGGGCTCCGCATCTACCAGTGGATGGCCGTGGGGACCCTGGTTGCCGGTATGTTCCTCACGTGCTTCGCCGGGTCGGCTGCGCCCCCACCGTTCGCGATCCCTTCCACGGGGCTGGTGGCATTGGGGGCGATCTTCTTCCTGATCTTCGCCGCCGCCATGGGCCTGGATTTCCCGGGCTCGAACCGCCGCTTCTCCCGGCTCGCTGCGGGGGAGTAGCAGGCTGGGCCGGGCGGGATTACCCGCCCGGCCTCTGCTCGATCACCGACACTGCGGATAGTTCGGATCCGCCCCCGCGATCTTCGGCCGGTCCTTTCGAGTCGCGATGGCCATGGCGATGTCATGGATGAACCCGCCGATCTTGGCCATGTGGTCGTAGTCGGCGTACTCCGGCTCGTCCGTCGGCTGGTGGTAGTCCTCGGAATATCCGGTGGAGAAGTAGGCCACGGGCACGTCGTGGTGCACGTAGTTCACCTGGTCGCTTCGGCAGAACCGGTTCAGAGGATTCGCCGGCACGTCCCACGAGTGATCAACGGCCATCACGACGGGCCGCACCGCGTTCACCGAATCGATGATGCCGCCGAACTCGCGAGACAGCCGACGCGCGCCGAGGATCTGGATGGAGGTGGGCCCTCCGAACTTCACCTGGCCCACATGCCCCTTCGCCTCCATGTCCATGTTGAGCGCGCCCGCGATCGAATCGAGGGGGATGGTGGGATGGTCGGTGAACCACCGCGACCCCAGCAGCCCCGCCTCCTCGCCCTCGTGGGACACGAAGATGATGGAGCGAGCCGGGTGCTCGGCGGCAAAGCGCTCTGCGACCTCCAGCATGATCACGGTGCCGGAGCCGTCGTCGTCCGCACCGTTCATGATGGAGTCCATCCGGGGCGGCCGGATGCTACGGGCTCGCGCGATGAGGGAATCGATCTCGTGCAGCTGCACCGGGTTGGGGCGGCACACCGGGTCGTTCGCCCCCTGGGGCCGCGTCACCTTGTTCACCGCGCGCAGCGAGTCGTGGTCGACGGGCCTGTTGTTGACGCCGTTGTGATCGTTGTGCGCGCTGACGAGCACGTACTCGCCGGCCCTCGCGGGGTCGGAGCCTGGAAGGATGGCAATCACGTTGCGTGCCGGCCACTCGGACATGTGCCACGCGTAGTCCCAGTGACCGGAGACCGCCCTGCCCTGGGCGCCGACGGTCAGCTCATCCACAGGCCGACCGAAGATCCGCTCCGCGGTGGCACGGGTGATCGACGCGCCCGCGGGGACGCCCGCCGGCGACGGATCGGGGCGCATCCCGCTCCTTTGCGCGAAGGCGGCGTTGGCCGCGCCTGGCTGGTCGTCGAGGTTCACGAAGAGAACGGCCGCGGCCCCGGCGTCGACGGCACGGGTGTCACGCGCGAAGCCCGCCCCGCCCCGACCGCGTGGGGCCTGGGGCGCCTGAGCGCGCATGGCCTCCTCGTATTCGACGGCGGCATCTGCGCCGAATCGGTCGGGAACGGAGTCACAGCTCGGGATCGCTCCCCCACCCCCGCGCCCCCGGCCCATGCGGAAGCCTGCGGGTGGCCCACCGGCGAAGACCACCACCTTGCCGTTGAACACGGCGGGGTCCAGGGGAGTCTGGTCTCCCCACGTGCCCGCAAACACCGCCACCACATTCGACAGGTCCGCGGTGCCGCCGAGCCCGTTGAACGTAGACGGCGTCAGCGGAATCCAGTCCTGGCCGGTGCTCGCGGCCCTGCCACCGATGCGCAGCTGTGACGAGGCCTTGTCGAAGCCCATGGGCCCGTAGGGCAGATTCTGGAAGTAGGTGCCGCCCTCACCGGCGGGCTTCAGGCCGAGGCGCTCGAACTCGGCGGCGACATAGGCCGTGCCCTTGTAGTTGCCGAGCTCCCCGATGCGCCGACCCATCATCGAGTCGTCGGCGAAGCCGTACAGCCGCGTGCGCAGGTCGTTGGGGGTGATATCGGCGACGGTGGGCCGCGGCGCCCACACGGCGGCGCCCTCGTCGGGCCAGACCGGCTTCTGGTCAGCCCGGGCCGCCGAGCCCTTCTGGCCCGAAGCGGGAACGGTCACGGCGGCGGAAGCGACGAGGACAACGAGCAGACTGATAGGGCGACGCGGGTGCACGGCGAACCTCACGGTGACGTGATCAGGGGTTCCATCGCTGCCAATGTGCGGCGGAGACGCCGGGTCGGTAAAGGGGAGGTGGGAGCGCTCCGCGGTCGGCCTCGGACCTCACGGGACCCAGGTGGTGAACTCCTCCGCCGTCTGCCGCGGCTTAGGATCCGGGATCTCTGCGGGCTCCCCGAGATGGACCGTCGCGACGATGCGCTCGCCCTCGGGCACGCCCACCGCCGCCCGCGCTCGTGGATCGTCCATGACCGCCCCGGACTTGATGTGCGTGCCGAGCCCCATCCCGTGGGCCGCCAGGCACAGGTTCTCCACCACCATCATGGTCGCGGCGTAGTCCTCCTCACGGGTCTCCGGGTTCTCGTCCAGGGTCATGGCCACGGAGATGGTGGCGGGGATCGCGGCCTCGGCTTCGGCGACCTTCTCCAACACGGCCTGAGCGGCCTCGGGATCCTCGACCCGCTTCGCCTTGCGAGCCCCGAGCACGGCGCCGTAGGCGCGCCGGGTCTCCGGGCCGAGGACGTAGAATCGCCATGGCTGGGTCATGCGGTGGTTGGGCGCGTTGACCGCCAGATCCAGCAACCGCGAGATCTCCTCGCGGGAGACCGGACGGTCCGTGAACTGCTTGATGGAGCGACGGCTTCGGATGGCTTCGAGAACGTCCATGGGCATGATTTCGGATGTCGAGGCTTGGATCGAAGGAACATCCAGCTTACACCGATGAATGAACACCGTTGCAGCCGGCGAGGAGGTGCCCTAGCGTGGCCTGTGTTCTCCGGCCCCCTCCACCTTCGGGAGACGTCCCATGTCACCGACCCGCCGTGACTTCCTCGCCACCTCCGCCGCGGCCGTCGCGGGAGGCATGATCGGCACTCCGGAATCCGCGCTGGCGCGGCAGGCCCAGGAGCCGCGTGGGGTGTTCACCCCCATCCGCCGCAATGTGGGCATGTTCACCATGCGAGGCGGGACCATCGGATGGCTCGTGAATTCCGACGCGCTGCTGGAAGTCGACAGCCAGTTCCCTGCCGAGGCCAAGGTGTGCATCGCCGGGCTGAACGAACGGTCGGGTAGCCGTCCGGTGGACTGCCTCATCAACACGCACCACCACGGGGATCACACGGGCGGCAACATCTCGTTCCGTGGCATCGCCAAGCACGTCGTGGCGCAGACCATGGCGGCAAAGCACATGCACAACCCGCCGGGCGGGCAGCCGCCCGCCGACCAGCTCTACCCGGACGTCACCTTCGACGTGGTCTGGGCAACGGACGCCGGTGACGAGAAGGTGACCGCCCGCCACTACGGGCGGGCGCACACCAGCGGAGACATCACCATCACGTTCGAGCAGGCCAACGTCGTGCACATGGGCGACCTCGTGTTCCACCGGCGGCACCCGGTGGTGGATCGGGCCGCGGGCGCGACGCTCCGGGGGTGGGCCGAGGTGTTGTCGAACGTCCTGGCCGATCACCCGAAGGACGCCATCTACATCTTCGGCCATGCGGCGACGGGGCTTCAGCCCATCGGGACATACACAGACCTGGTACGCTTCCACGACTACATCGAGGCCGTGATGGCGGCGGTGGGGTCGGAGGTCCGCGCCGGCAGGAGCCGTGACGAGATCTTGGCCGCCCGCGAGCCCCTCGCGGGCTTCGAGGACTACGGCCCCTTCGGCCGGCCGGGCGCCCGTGAGGTACGGACCTGCGCATACGAGGAGATCATGACGGGGGCGTAGGAGCCGCCGTCGGATCTCCTCGTCAGTCTTCCATCCGGGGATTCCAGACTTCCCACACCCGGCCCACGAGGTCGGGCCCGGGCTTCAGCGTAGGCTTGCCCGGCCGCCACCCGGAGGGCGTGGCTTCAGCACCGTTTGTTTCGCGCACGAGCTGGAACGCCTGGATCTGCCGGATGCTCTCGGCCACGTTCCGACCCACGGGTGGCGTCAGGACCTCGAAGCCCTGCACGACGCCGTCCGGATCGATGATGAAGCGCCCTCGGGTCTCCACCCCGGCGTCTTCGTCGTAGACCCCGTAGACCGCGCCGACCTTCCCTCCCGCATCGGACAACATCGGGAAGGGCACGCCCCCCTCCACCATCTTCGAAAGCTCGGTCTCGTTCCACATCTTGTGCACGAAGACGCTGTCCACGCTCATCGACAGCACCTGTACGCCGAGCTTCAGGAACTCCCTATGCTTGTCGGCGACCGCCGACACTTCCGTCGCTCAGACGAAGGTGTAGTCGCCCGGATAGAAGCACAGGACGACCCACTTCCCCAGATAATCCGAGAGCTTGACGGAGCCGAACTTCCCTTCGTGGAATGCCGGCGCGGTGAAGTCCGGCGCTTTCTGGCCAACCTTGATCATGCTTCTCTCCGTTCTGGCCGATGGAGCATGGGATGCCGTCTCCTCGTCATCCGGCGCAACCCCTACGGGACCTCCCGTCGGTCGCGCGCAGCCGACCTCGTCCACGAGCCACCTCCTTTTCTCCCTCGTGAACACGCAAGTGGATGCGACAACGATAATCGTGCCGCGTATCACGAAAGATACGTGACGGGGTATGCGAACGGGAGCCATCCTCGCCCATCACTCCACGCCTCGTTGCTTGCTGCCGGCTGACACGTCGTCTATCGTCCCGGCGGATTCCGCGGGGCTGTCGTACGCCCCGATCTCGAGCCCGTCCGCTTTCCCTGGAGGTCGGTATGCGGCACCCCCGGCTGACCCTTCTCGCCCTCGCCGCACTTTCGACGGTTCTGAGCACCACGTCCGCAGAAGCGCAACAGGCCACAGCTCCCCCGGCCGGCTCCCGGCAGACGCAGAAGCGGCACATCGAGGTCAACGACCTGTTCAATCTGCGGACCGTGTCCGGACCGGTGATGTCCCCCGATGGACAGTGGGTGGCGTACACGGTGATGTACGCCGACTCCACCCGGGACAAGCGGGAAACGAACCTCTGGATGGCGAGCTGGGATGGCGCGACCACCCTGCAGTTGACGCGCACACCGGGCTCGGAGAGTCGGCCGAAGTGGAGCCCCGACGGCACTTATCTCGCGTTCCTGAGCGCTCGTAGCGACGGCGGCGCCACCGAGGCCGACGACCACGAGGGTGCGCAGGTCTGGCTCCTCGACCGGCGTGGCGGCGAGGCGTTCAAGCTCACCGACATCAAAGGGGGCGTCAGTGACTACGCCTGGTCCCCGGACTCGCAGCGGATGGTTCTGGTCGCGTCGGACACGGCGGTTGCCCCTCCCCTTTGGGACTCGGTGGGGGCGAAGGGGAAGGCCAAAACGGCCAAGCCGCACGTCATCGACCGCTACCACTTCAA
>JAJDNI010000202.1 GCA_022340755.1 Gemmatimonadota bacterium | reverse complement strand
CGCCGAGCTCGGGGAGCCCCATGTCCGCGTAGCTCACGTCCGCCTTCGTCAGATAGAGGACCGAGGTGCCTCCTCCATCGTGCTCCCCGAACACCTTCGGGTTGTAAAGGCGGGGGTTCGAGGCGATGCGCCGATGCGCTTCGGCCAGCAGCTCCTCGCGGGTGCCGTAGAGCAGGGCGCCCCGCCAGCACTCTGCGACACAGGCCGGCCCCAGGCCCTCCGCGCGCCGCTGCGGGCACATCTGGCACTTCCGGAGGTTGGGCAGCGGCGTATCCCACTCGAACCGCGGGATGTTGTTGGGGCACGCGATCTCGCAGTATCGGCAGCCGACGCACAGGTCGCCGTTCCAGACCACCGCTCCGTCTTCGTCCTTGTGGAGCGCACCGAGCATGCATGCGCTCACGCAGGCCGGATCGAGGCAGTGCATGCACTGGACCTTCCGGAACACGTCGTCGCCGTCGCGGTCGAAGCGCAGGACGGCCGTGTAGTTGTGGGAGGTCAGCACAGGGTCGTCGGAAAGCGCGAGGGCGGGGTCCCACCCGAACTCCTCGGCGCACCCGAGGGCGCACTGGCGGCACCCGATGCAGCGGACCGCGTCGTGCAGGATGGCCTTCCCTTCGGGCCCGGGTGCTGCTTCGGTCGCGGCACGGAGCCGCTTCGGGAGGAGGGCTGTCGCGCTCGCGGCCGCAAGCGTCCGCAGCGCCGCCCGCCTGGTGATCGTCATTACCGACCTCCGTCCGCCCAGTCGGCCCCGAGCCACGCCCTGAAGCGGGGTGAGCCGAACAGGAGCACGAGCGCGGCCACGCCCACGGCGATGGCCACCGGGAGCAGGACCATGCGCAGGGTCACCACCAGGAACGCCATGATCGGCAGGACGACCACGACCGCCACACAGGTCGCGCAATAGCCGATCGTGACAGCGATTCTATCGCGAATGTGCTTCATCGTAGGCTCCGTTTGCACGGGTGTGGGGAGGGTCGCTTCACCTCCCCTTCGTGCAAGGCCCACACCATGGAGTGGGGACGCGCTTGCCTACGCTGTAAGTTGTTTCAGAACATAATCTTATGGATACACTTCGGAGTCGGATCAGGGCGGGTCGATCGCCCCGATCGTAGAAGGTCTCTACAGTCTATGTTGAGAAATTCTTCGGTCGGAGCACCCGGGAGCCGAGGATGACGGCTCAGTGGATGAAGTGGCGCACCAGGCTCATGTAGGCTTCGTCGCCGAACACCCGGCGGAGGTCGGTCCAGGGACGTTCGTCGCCGCGCGAGGTCTCTTGCCAAACGGGTTCACAGAGAAGGCGGCACGCGACCTCTCTCCGGAACGCGGTGAGGTCGGTGTCGGCATGCTCTTGTCCGGACGTGGGCCCCGAGAGGGCGAGCAGCTCTTCGGGGTCCACGTCGGTGAGCTCCACGATCCAGCCCTTGCCGTACGGCTCGGCCGTGACCCGGCGGGGGTGCGTCCGCACGTCCGGGTTGCAGTCCACGACGCGACCGCTCACGGGGGAGCGGGGGCGGAGGACATCGGACCCGACCTGCAGATCGCAGAGCGCGTCACGGCGCGCGAGCCGCTGGCCCGGGTGACGCGGGCGAACGTCCGATACGTCTCCGATGATGGCGGCCGCGAAGGCGTCGAGGCCGAGCCGACAGGTGCCTTCGCCCCGTTCGGAGCGTGGCTGCACCCAGGTGTGACCCGGTCCGTAGAGTCGGTCCCTCGGCGTCTCCAGGTGAACGCGCGACCGCTTGGGACGGCGCGCGTCGTACCGCTGAGCCGGACGGCTCCTGAGCGCCACGTCGAGGGGGCAGGCTTCGCAATCGAAGTCCCGGTCGCAGAGCCAGTAGCGGATGACTCCCGCGCACATCCACACGCACGGCTGCACATCGGGGGCGAGAACCGGATACGACATCGTCAATTCCCCCACGGATCGAGGACGGCGTCCGGGCGTCGAGTCCGTTCGCCGATCCCGCCGACGTAGCTCTATGCAAGGAGGGTACCAGGGGGCTCGCGGCCCGAGAAGCCGTGAACCAGGCCGCTTTCCGGGTTTGCCGCGGGGAACGGAACGCCCTGGCCGGCGTTGAGATTCACAACGCATTGTATGATTTTTCAGCAGTCACCTGCCCAGCCGATCTCCTCGAGCCGGGACCTCGTCCCGCGCATAGGTGCACCTCAATGGCAGCCTGGGCCAAGGCGATGTTCTCCTCGTTGGGGGCCCGCCTGCTGGTTCCCGTGTTCATCACCGTGGGCGTCGTGCTCGCCGTCCATGCGTACATCAGCTTCAAGTCCACCGAGGACCACTTCCTCACCTTCGTCGGCGGTGAGGCCGAGCGCTCGAGCGAGCTGATTCGCCGGGCGACCCACGACGGCATGCTCCTGAACCGTCTGGACGAGGTCCAGGCGACGATCGAGAGGATCGCCGAAGGACCGGAAGTGGCCGCGATCCGGGTCTACGACAAGGAAGGCGGGATCGTCCTGTCCAGCGATTCCACCGAGATCGGCGCCCACATCCCCGTCGATGCGGCGCCGTGCACTCGATGCCACGTCGCGGACGCCCCGCAGGGCGAGATCGGGACCGAAGCGGCCGACGTCCTTCACGGGGCCGGCGGGGAGGTGCTTCGCCGCCTGACCGTGATCCCGAACGAGCCCGGATGCTCCAGGACCGGATGCCACACCGACGCCTCACCGGGTGACGTGCTGGGTGTGCTCGACGTGGAGATGTCCATGCTCCCGGTCCAGGGTGCCCTGACCGGGGCGAAGCGGCTTCTGGTCTGGACCACCGCCGTGCTCATCCTTCTGACGGGCCTGGTGACGGCGTTCGTGTTCCGGCACCTGGTCCAGCAGCCGATCGCCCGTCTACAGGAAGGCGCGAGGCAGCTGGCGGGGGGAGACCTCCAGACGAGAGTGCACGTCCGTGGCGGACACGAGCTCGCACGGCTCGGGGAGGACTTCAACCGGATGGCCGAGGATCTCGGAAGGGCCCAGACCGCGCTGAGCGAGTGGTCCCAGACCCTGGAGACCCGAGTCGCCGAGAAGGCGAGCGAGCTTCGCAGC
>JAJDNI010000164.1 GCA_022340755.1 Gemmatimonadota bacterium | reverse complement strand
GCGCGGATACGGCGGTACCACGATGGAGTCCCTCGCCGACGCGGCCGGCGTTTCGGTGCAGACGATCTACGCCAGCCTGGGGTCGAAGCAGGGCATTCTCATGGCCCTCCTGGACGACATGAGCGCGGACGCGGACCTGCCCGGAATGATGGCCGCCGTGGAGGCCGCGAAGGGCAATCCCCGCAAGCAGCTCCGCGAGCGACTCGCGTTCACGTCCAGGTTGTATGCGAGGGGGGCGGACCTCATCGATATCGCCCGGACGGTTTCCGGGGCCGAGCCCGACCTGCGAGCGTTCTGGCTCGAGGGGGAGGCACGGAGGCACAGGGGCACCGCCACGCTCGTCGCGGAGTGGGGCGCGGCGGGAGCGCTGGCGCCCGGTGTCACGGCGAAGCAGGCGACCGACGTCATGTGGGCTCTGGGCGGCCCGGATGTGTTCCGGCTCTTCGTCGCGGAACGCGGGTGGAGCCAGGCCCCCTTCGAGGAATGGCTCGCGGCGACACTGGAGATGGCGCTGTTCGGTCCCGCCGCTACTCCCTGACCGCCGAGACCCGGAAGGCCCAGGCGTACCGTGCCGGTGGCTTCACGCCGGACGGCACGTGTGCGGTGAAGCCGGTTCCCGAACGCTCCCACCGCAGACGGGTGCCGGGTCCCACCAGCGTGATGGTGGCCCCGTCGGCGGGGGACAGGGTCATCATCGACAGGGTTCGAGGCAGCTCGGTCTCCCCCTCGTCGGCCAGGTAGATGGCGTACACGGCACCGTCCTTGGCGCGGGTGAGCCGGATCTTCCCCTCCGAGTACGGCGCTACGGCCCGGGTGGCGTAGATGGCCTCACCGTTGACCTTCATCCAGGCGCCGAGCCTCTCGAGGCGGTCGTAGGCGTTCGGGTCCCAGGTCCCGTCGGGGCCCGGCCCGATGTTGAGCAGGAGGTTGCCGCCCTTCGCGACCACGTCCACCAGCATGTGCACGAGCTGCCTGGGCGACTTGTACGTGTCATGGGGCACGTACGACCAGCTGGTCGCCATGGGCATGGGCACCTCCCACGGATGCGGGATGGGCTCGTCGGGCACCCGTGCCTCGGGAGTGAGATAGTCCTGATACGGTCCGGGGACGGCCCGGTTCACGACGATGAGCCCCGGCTGATGCCTACGCGCCATGGCCACCAGCCCGGGCATGTCGATGTCCAGGCTCTGGATGTGCAGGAACTTGTAGTTCGGCGCGTTGATGCGCGCCTGGATCTGCGCCGGCGTCAGCGTGCGCACCCAGCCTCCGTCGAGCCAGAGGATGTCCACCCGACCGTAGTTGCTCATGAGCTCCTCGATCTGGGCGTGGGTGAACGCCACGAAGCGGGCCCACCGGTCGGCGTACTTCTTCACGTCGTAGTTCGGATACCGGTCCGGCGTGGCGAAGTACGGCCACCAGTAGTCGGGGCTGTGCCAGTCGGGCTTCGAGAAATACGCGCCGATCATGAAGCCCTGGGCGCGGAAGGCGTCGAAGGTCCCCTTGGTGACGTCGGCGCGGGGGTCCGTGCCGAAGGGCGTGTGCGGTGACGTGATCCGGTAGTCCGTCTGCTTGGTGTCGAACATGCTGAAGCCGTCGTGGTGCTTGGTGGTGAACACCACGTACTTCATGCCCGCGTCCTTCGCGGCCTCAGCCCAGCGTGCGGGGTCGAACTCGACCGGGTTGAACGTCGTCTGAAGCGCCTCGTAGGCCTTCTTGTATTCGCCGTAGTCCGGCATGGAGCGCCGGCACCAGTCCTCGTCCTCGGAGCAGAGCGACCACGACTCGACGATGCCCCACTGGGAATACGTCCCCCAATGCATGAGCAGGCCCAGCTTGAGGTCCTGCCACTCCTCGAGCTTCTTGTGGACCAGTGGGTCGGTGGGGGCGACGTAGGTATCGCTCTGGCCCTGGCCTGCCGCGGGAGCGGGATGGACCGCGAAGCCGCCTGCCAGGACGAGAACGGCGGCGGTGATCAGAGTGCCCGTGGCAGCGCGGCGCAGGTGAGACCAGAGGAGAGTTCGGGTTCCCCTGGCGCACACTCCCGCAGCGGAGCCGATGCGGAATGGCTCGGACACTGTGGCTTCCACCATGGCGGCTGCTCCGTTGTGTCGGGGCGGGGTGCGACCGCCCGTCGCCCGCGCGAATCAGTCGGCACCGTATCGGGTGCGCGAGGGTGCGGCAACCCGTGACCGGTCCGGCGTCGCCACTCCCTTCTCCCTGTCGTAGCTTTCCGCTATGCCGGACGTCGCCTTCGTTGCCCCGTACATGGCCGAGACCACCCTGCGCTTCATCGCCGCAGTGGCCGGACTCGAGGGCGTGCGCGCGGCGCTCGTTACCCAGGATCCGCCCGAGCTCGTGACCTCTCAGGTCAGGAACTGCCTCGCCGAGATCCTGCGGGTGCGAGGTGTGCTGGATCCGGATATCCTCCAGCGCGCGGTGGAGGAGCTTCGCCGTCGCGACCACGCGGTGCACCTGCTGCTGGGCACCTTCGAGGAGCTCCAGGTGCCCCTGGGAGAGGTCCGGGACCGGCTGGGGATTCCGGGGATGGGGGCCGAGGCGGCCCACAACTTCCGGGACAAGTCCCGGATGAAGGACGTCCTGCGGGCGCACGGCCTGCCTTGTGCACGCCACGGTCTGGCACGGTCACCCGAGGAGGCGTCGCGGCTGGCGCGGGAAATCGGCGTGCCCCTCATCGCGAAGCCGCCGGCGGGGTCCGGGTCGAGAGGGACGTTTCGGCTCTCCAACGAGGAAGAGCTGTCCAGCCTCCTCCGGCAGATGCCTCCCTCGGCGGAGGAGCCCGTGCTGCTGGAGGAGTTCATCGTCGGCCAGGAGCACTCGTTCGACTCCATCGCCATCGATGGCCGGGTCGTGTGGCACTCCATCAACCACTATTTCCCGTCCGCGCTGGAGGTGCTCCGGGAGCCGTGGATCCAATGGTGCGTGCTCCTGCCGAGAGAGGTCGACGATCCCGCCTACGACGGGATCCGCGCCGTGGCGGGACGGGCCCTCGAGGTTCTGGGCATGCGCACGGGAATGAGCCACATGGAGTGGTTCCGGAGGCCCGACGGCAGCGTCGCCATCTCGGAGGTGGGGGCCCGACCGCCGGGAGCACGCTTCGTGAACCTCATCTCCTGGGCCCACGACTTCGACCTGTTCCGCGCGTGGGCCGAAACGGTGGTCTTCGGCCGGTTCACTCCCCGACCCCGCCCTTACGCCGCGGGCGCGGCGTACCTTCGGGGACAGGGCGAGGGAAGGGTGGCGGCGGTGCGGGGTCTCGAATCCATCGCCGGGGACCTGGGGCCCCTGGTCGTGGAAGCCCGCATGCCGCAGCTCGGTCAGTCCCCGTCGGGGACGTACGAGGGAGAGGGATACGTCATCGTGCGGCATCCGGAGACCGATGTGGTGAAGGATGCGCTGTGGAAGATCATCACCCGGCTGAAGGTGGAGTTGGGATGAGCGTAGGCATGAACGTCCTCATGATCTCCCCCGGATTCCCCCGGGAGATGCAGTATTTCACCCGGGGTCTCGCTCGGGTCGGCGCGAACGTGGTGGGGCTCGGCGACCAGCCGGAGGACCAGCTTCCCGACGAAGCCCGCCGAGCCCTATCTGCCTACCTCCGTGTGGACTCGTTCCAGGACGAGCAGGCCATCGTCGATCAGGTGGCCGACTTCGCGTCCCGGGTGCCTCTCCACCGGGTCGAGTGCTTGTGGGAGCCGTGCGTCCTCCTCGCGGCGCGCATCCGCGAGCGCCTCGGCCTGCCCGGCCTCACGGTGGAGCGGACCATTCCCTTCAGGGACAAGGAGATCATGAAGCGGGTCCTGGACGCCGCCGGGATCCGAACGCCCCACCACTACAGCGCTACGACGGTGGCGGGGGTGAGGGACGCGGTGGGCGAGATCGGCTACCCGGTCATCGTGAAGCCCATCGCCGGCGCGGGCTCGGAGAGCACCTACCGGGTGGATTCACGGGAGCAGCTCGACGCCATCCTGCCCGCGCTCCGCCACGTCACGGAGGTGAGCGTCGAGGAGTTCGTCCAGGGCGACGACATGACGTTCGACACGCTCTGCGTCGACGGGGAGATCCTGCACTACAGCATCTCCACGTACATTCCCCGCGCTCTCTACATGAAGGAGAACGAGTGGGTGAGCCCCATCACCCTCGTCCTCCGCGACCCCGACGCGCCGGAGCTCGAGGCGGGGCGGAGGATGGGCCGGGAGGTCATCGATGCCCTGGGCTTCCAGACGGGTTACACGCACATGGAGTGGTACCGCACCCCGTCGGGTGAGGCCGTCTTCGGCGAGATCGGCGCGCGTCCACCGGGTGCCGGGCTCGTGGATCTCATCAACTACGCGTCGGACATCGACACCTACACGGGGTGGGCGGAGTGCGCGGTCCACGCACGCTTCACGCAGCACGTAGAGCGGAAGTACGCGGCGGCGTGGATCTACAAGCGGGCCCAGGGGCAGGGGAGGATCCAGCGGTACGAAGGCCTGGAGGCCATCCTTTCGGAGATGGGGCCGTGGATCGTCGACCTGGACCTGAACCCCATCGGCCAGCCGCGGAAGGACTGGCGAAAGGTGTTGGTCGGGGACGGCAAGGTCGTCCTGCGCCACCCGGACGAGGCCACCGCCCGGGCCATGGCCGAGCGAGTGGCGGCCGGACTTCACATCGTGGCGCAATGAACGAAGCCCGGCTGCGGGTGAGGCGGCTGGGCTTCGCAAGGTGGCGCTCACCGCTCGGATCGGATCGGTCCGGGGGTATCCCCGATACCGAGATCCGCGCAAGGTAGAAGACACGGCAGCTTGGGCAGGCGCCCCGGGTCGCCCATATTCCACGGGCCGAAGGCCGTGGCCAATCGCGACGAGGGTGTGAGCTTGAACGTCGTCCATCTGGTGGCAGAGTACTGGCCCTTCGCGCGCACCGGCGGCCTTGCTGAGGCGGTGCGGGGCATCGCGTGGCATCAGGCCAGCCACGGCACACCCACCTGCGTCTTCGTGCCCCTCTACCGGACGGCGCGCGAGCGCGCCGGCGAGTTGGTGCCCGCCTGCGAGGACCTGACGGTCCCCCTCGGTGTCGGTCCACAGCAGTGCCGGATCCTGAAGCCCGCCGACCCGCCCACCGGTCCCACGCTCTATTTCGTGGACCACCCCGGCGCCTTCGATCGCGAAGGTATTTACGGGGAGGGTGGGGCAGACTACCCGGACAATCACCTGCGCTTCGCCCTGTTCACGAGGGCGGTGCTCGAGGCCTTGCCGGCGTTGGTGCCGGAAGGGCACATCGTGCTGCACCCCCACGACTGGCACACTGCGCTGGCGCCCATCTATCTGCGCACCGTGTATGGTGGACAGCCCTTCTACGACGCCGTGGCCTGCGTCCTCTCCGTGCACAACGCGGGTTATCAGGGGATGTACGGCCCGGAGGTGCTGGAGCAGATCGGCCTCGGCCTCGAGCAGTACCACTGGAGCCGCATGGAGTACTACGGGAAGGTCAACTGGCTGAAGGGCGGCCTCTCGTACGCCGACTGGGTGACCACCGTGAGCCCCAACCACGCCCACGAGCTGCGGACGCCGGCGGGCGGTTTCGGCCTCCACGACTTCTTCATCCGTATGGGTGACCGGCTCGTGGGGATCCTCAACGGCATCGATCAGGATCTCTGGGATCCCACCGAGGACCCCGAGATTCCAGAGCGCTACTCCCGCTACGATCTCGAGGGAAAGCAGGCGTGCAAGGCAAAGCTCCAGGAGCTGGCCGGGCTTCCGGTGAATCCCGACGTCCCGCTGGTGGGAATGACCGCGCGCCTGGCACGGCAGAAGGGCTTCGATCTGATCCTCGACGATGGCCTGCTGTACCGGCTCCAGCAGGGGCAGTTCATCTTCCTCGGCGAGGGGGACCCTTCGTACCAATATGCGCTGCAGGAGGTTGCGCGGCACGTCCCCGATCGGGTGGCGGCCTTCTTCGAGTTCACCGAGCGGAGGGAGCACCTGCTGCTGGCCGGTGCGGACATCCTGCTCATGCCATCGCAGTACGAGCCCTGCGGCCTCACGCAGATGCGAGCCCAGCGCTACGGCGCCCTCCCCGTTGTCCGGCGCGTGGGGGGATTGGCCGACACGGTGGAGGACCAGGTCACCGGCTTCGTGTTCGACGAGTTCACCACGGAGGCGCTGGAGGTGGCCCTCCGCCGGGCCTTCGACCTGTATCCGGATCGTCGGGCCTGGGAGCGGCACATGCACGAGGCCATGGGACGCGACTTCGGCTGGGAGCGCTCGGCCCGATACTACCTGAACCTCTACGAGGACGCCCTCGAGGCGCACCACGGCAAGTAGGGGAGAGGGCCCTCACCGGTCTTCACGCGACGTGTTGCCGCTGCCCTGTGCGCCGGGTCGCATCGGCGCTCGTTCCTCAGCGGGCTTCGCGCCGGCGCCCTCCGCTACTCTCGGTTCTGACCCTCCGGGTGTTACAGTCCACTGGATCGCGACCCTTCCCTTCTCTCCGGAGCTCGATTTTGGTGCCCGACCGACCCATCAGACTCTCGACCTCCGAGGTCCTCCAGCGCGTGAGGGATCCCGGAACCCAGCTGGTCGACGTGCGTCCCATCGACGCGTACAACGGTTGGCGGCTACGCGGGGAAGCCCGCGGCGGGCATGTCAGCGGTGCGCGCACGTTGCCCGCGAAGTGGGCCGAATACCTCGACTGGATCGAGATCGTGCGAGCCAAGGGGATCCTCCCGGAACACGAGGTCGTGGTCTATGGCTATCACCCGGAACCCGCCGAGCGGGTGGCGGGCCTGTTCGGTCGGGCAGGCTACGACCGGGTCCGCGTCTACCACGACTTCGCGGGCGAGTGGTGTGCGGACGAGTCGCTGCCCATGGATCGTCTGCCGCGGTACACCCAGCTGGTGTCGCCCGAGTGGCTGAAGCAGCTCCTCACCGACGGTTCGGCCGCCGAGTGCTCGAACGACCGGTTCGTCCTGTGCCATGCGCACTACCGCAATCGGGGCGCGTACGAGGAGGGTCACATCCCCGGCGCGATTGACGTCGACACCAACTCACTGGAATCTCCGGAGACCTGGAACCGCCGCTCGCCCGCCGAGCTCGAGAAGGCCCTGACGGAGCTGGGCATCACGACGGACACCACGGTGGTGCTCTACGGACGGTTCTCGTTCCCGGACAACCGCGATCCGTTTCCCGGCAGCAGCGCCGGACACCTGGGAGCGTTCCGGTGCGCGTTCGTCATGCTGTACGCGGGCGTGAAGGACGTGCGCATCCTGAACGGGGGCCTCCAGTCCTGGCTCGACGCGGGCTTCGAGACCACGACGGAGGAGGGCCGGAGACGCCCTGTGGAGGAGTTCGGGGTCGAGATCCCCGCCCGTCCGGAGCTCGCCGTGGACCTTCCGGAGGCCAAGGACATCCTCACATCCTCGGACGCGAACCTGGTGAGCGTACGAAGCTGGCCCGAGTACATCGGCGAGGTGAGCGGCTACAACTACATCGAGAAGAAGGGACGGATCCCGGGGTCGGTCTGGGGCGACTGCGGGAGCGACGCCTATCACATGGAGAACTACCGGAACCTCGATCACACCATGCGGGAGTTCCACGAGGTCGAGGCCGTGTGGAGGCGCGCCGGCGTCACACCCGACAAGCACAACGCCTTCTACTGCGGGACCGGATGGCGCGGGAGCGAGGCGTTCTTCAACGCCTGGCTGCTGGGGTGGCCGCGGGCTTCGGTGTACGACGGCGGCTGGTTCGAGTGGAGCAGCGACCACCGCAATCCCATCGAGACAGGCATTCCGGACCCCGATCCACGCATGAGTGACGGTAAGGCATGAGCGACGGGGAGGCGCGGTCCATGAGCGCCGCGCAAGACGAGATCGTCGCCGAGATGTCCGACCTCGAGGACTGGCTGGCGAAATACGAGTATCTCGTCGCGCGGGGGCGGGAGCTGAACGTCGAGGACGAGGAGATCCGGACCGAGGAGCACGCGATCTCCGGCTGTCAGTCCAGCGTGTGGATCAGGGCGGAGCTCCGTGGCGGACGAGTTCACCTCTGCGCGGACAGCGATGCCATGATCACCCGGGGGATCATCGCCCTGCTCCTGAGGGTCCTGGACGGCCGGCATCCCCGGGAGGTCGCGCGTGCCGAGCTCTACTTCCTGGATCGCACGGGCCTGCGGACGCACCTCTCTCCCGCGCGCGCCAACGGGCTGGCCGCAATGGTCCAGCGGATCCGGACATGCGCCAAAGCCTGGGCATAGTCGACGTCGGGGGCGAGGCATCGCCGATCACGTATCTCCTGCACGTCCGATTCGGAGGCTCGCCCACGTTCGGTGTCGACGAAACACCATCATAGCCCGCTAGATTCCCCAGTACGCAGCAGAACAGACCATCCGCAGGAGTCCACCATGCTGAAGGCCACATCCATCGCCCTGCTGGCCGTCGTCGCCGCCGCGCCGGCGCAGGCGCAGTCCACGTTCGACGCTCGGGTCGATTCCATCGCCAACCGCGTGCTCGAGCAGACCGGCGTACCCAGCGCCTCGGTGGCGGTGGTTCGGGACGGGCACCTCGCCTATGCGAAGGCGTATGGACATGAGCAGCTCGATCCCCCTGCGGACGCACGGGCCGACCAGCGCTACAGCATCGGCTCCATCAGCAAGCAGTTCGCGGCCTCGTGCATCCTGCTGCTGCAACAGGACGGAAAGCTGTCGTTGGACGACGAGGTGTCCCGCTGGCTGCCCGACCTGACGCGCTCGTCCGAAGTCACCATCCGGCAGCTCCTGTCCCACACCTCGGGCTATCAGGACTACTGGCCCCAGGACTATGTGCCCCCGATGATGCTCCAGCCCACCACCGCCCAGGAGATCATGGACCGGTGGGCGAAGAAGCCGCTGGACTTCGACCCGGGCACGCGCTGGCAGTACAGCAACACCAACTACGTCATCGCCGGCGTCATCGTGGAGAAGGCGAGCGGGATGCCCTTTTTCGATTTTCTCCGCACCCGGATCCTGGCACCCCTGGGTCTCGCCAGCGCCATGGACATCGACGTCAGCCAGCTCACGGAGCCCGAGGCGACCGGCTACATGCGTTATGCTTTGGGGCCGCTGCACCCGGCGCCGAAGGAGGGCAAAGGGTGGCTATTTGCCATGGGCGAGCTCTCCATGACGGCCAGCGACCTGGCGAAATGGGACATCTCCCTCATGAACGAGAGCTTGCTGCGGCCCACCTCGTACCGTGAGCTCGAGCGGGAGGTCCTGCTGAAGAGCGGCCTGGGCACGGGGTACGGGCTGGGCGTCGACGTGAGCTCGAGCGGCGGCCACCGCGTGATCTCCCACAGCGGCGAGGTCTCCGGATTCACCGCCCAGAACCTGGTCTTTCCCGACGACCACGCGGCCGTCGTCGTGCTCACCAACCAGGACGCCGCGCGCGCCGCGGGCGCCATCGCCCAGGGAATCCGTGGGCTCCTCTTCACCAGTGAGGACGCCGACACCCAGGCCCGCGTCGCCCAGGCGCTCCGGATCTTCGAGGGCCTGCAGAAGGGCACCATCGACCGATCGCTGTTCACCGACGACGCCAACTTCTACTTCAGCGAGCAGGCCTTGAAGGACTTCGCGTCGAGCCTGGCGCCCCTGGGCACGCCCCGGGCGTTCACCCAGACCTCCCAGAGCCTGAGGGGAGGCATGCTGGCGCGCTCATTCCGGGCGGTCTTCCCGGACCGTACCTTGCGGGTGTGGACGTTCCAGATGCCCGACGGGAGGCTCGAGCAGTACCAGGTGGCGTCCGAAGGCGGGTCCTGAGTCGAAGGGGTCGGAGCGGCCCCTCGAGGGGGACCTCCCTGGGGGGCCGCGGTAGGGACACCTGGTGAGTACGTCGGTGGATCGTACGCGTCTTTCGGACCGACAAAGACAGGGGAGCGTTCCTGGTAACTGTGGGTATAGCTCGCCAGGGCCGGCACCCCCCCAGAATGCGGAGGTGACCATGGGTCACACGATCCGACGGGTCGAGTACTTCTACACTTCGGTCAACGACCGGCCAGGAGAAGCACTTCGCTTCCTCACCGCGCTGGCCGACCTAGGCGTGAATCTCCTGGCGTTCACGGCGATTCCCACCGGTATGCATCAGACGCAGCTCATGATCTTCCCTGCCGATTCCCACACGCTGACGGACCAGAGCGAGCGGATCGGCTTCACCGTGGATGGTCCCCACTCGGCGCTCCTGGTCCAGGGCGGGGACGTGCCCGGGGCGCTGGTGGGAATCCACGAGAACCTTCACGACGCCGGGATAAACGTGGCCGCGGCTACCGGGGTGGCTGGAGGTGAGGGGAGCTTCGGCTACGTGATCCACATCCGACCGACGGACTTCGACCGGGCGGCGGAGGTGCTCGGCGTATAGCGCGGCAGCGCGACCTTGAAGTGCTAGACGCCCGCGCGGCTTGTGGGTCGTCGGGCGTTCGGCGAGACTTCTGGGACTTCGGATTTCGCCCGCCTTCAGAAGAGACGGTGGGGCGGACCGTGCAGGTCGTCATGGCACTGCCCTGTCTGACGGGAGCATCGTCCCTCGCTTGGGCGGGGCGAGACCTTCTTCGAAGTAGCCCCTCCGGAGTGCCACCGACATGACCCGATGGATTCGTAGAATCCCGCGCTTCTTCGCCGACCTCAAGCGACGTCGGGTGTTCCGCGTCTTGGCAGTCTACGGTGCGGCTGGCTTTGCCGTCCTCCAGGCGGTCGAGCTCATCGAGCCGGTCGTCATGCTCCCGGGGTGGTTCTATCGGATCACCGGCACATTCCTTCTTCTCGGGCTGCCGGTGGCGGTCGCGCTTTCCTGGGTCTACGACTACGACGACGGCCTGAAGAAGACTCCGCCTGCGACACCCGAGGAGCTCGAGGCCATCGTGCACTCGCCGCGGACACTCCGCTGGGCCTCAGGCCTCCTGGGGCTCGCGGGACTGGCGCTCCTAGGCACTACGGGGTGGCTCGCTCTCCGATCGCCCGATGAGGGAAAGTCCCTCGAGGGCGAGGCACCGCTGGTGGCCGTCCTCCCTTTCGCGAATCGAAGCGCCTTCCCCGGGGACGAGTTCTTCGTGGAGGGGCTCCACGACGATGTCCTCATCGAGCTGTCACGGATCTCGGCGCTCCGCGTCATCTCGCGAACGTCGGTGCAACGGTTCCGACACAGCGACCTGTCGCTTCACGCCATCGCGGACAGCCTCGGCGCGAGCGCCATCCTGGAGGGCGCCGTCCAGCGCTCGGGGGACTCGGTCCGTGTCTCCATGCAGCTGATCGACGTCGCCACGGAGACGCACCTCTGGGCCGAGCAATGGGACACGGAGCTTGCGCCCGCGAACCTCCTGGCGATCCAGGACACCCTCGCGGTCAGTATCGCAAGGGCTCTGAGAGTCTCGCTGGCGCCGGCCGAGGAGGAGCAGCTCCAGGGCTCCCGCACCCAGGACCTGGATGCGTACGACGCGTTCCTCCTCGGACAGAGCGGGTTGCTGCAGCTCACGGAGGATGGGTTGCGGGAGTCCGTGCACAGGTTGCAGGAGGCCGTCGAGCGGGATCCCGAGTTTAGCGAGGCCTGGGCCGGTCTCGCCGTGGCCCGGGCCACCCTCGCCACGTTCGTCCTCGAGGGTGAGGGGGCACGGCGTGAGTTCGCCGAAGCGAAGGTCGAAGCAGATCGTGCCCTCGCCCGGAAGCCGTCGTTGGCCTACGCGCTGCTGGCACAAGCCGTCGTGGCGCTCGGAGCGAGGGGCGACCCGGTCGCTGCCCAGAGCCTGCTTCGCCTCGCCCATGAAAGGCGTCCGGGGGACACGCTGATCCAGCTATGGTACGCCCGGTCGCTGATGATCGCCGGACAGTACGAAGATGCCGTCGACGTGACGACCCAGATCCTCCGCGTCGACCCCCTGTCAGGTCTGGCGCACGCGTACAACGGTCTTGCCCTGTGGGGCGTCGGCCGCCTGGGCGCCGCTGCTGATGCCTATCGTCAGGCGATCGAGTTGGACCCCGGGTACGCGTTCCTCCATCTGGAGTACGCCGTCCTTCTGAGTCAGCAGGGTGACGAGTCACGAATGCGAGCTGCACTCGTCGGGCTCGGCAGGGCCGTCCATTACGGTCGACCCGACAGCCTCGCGACTGTCGCCTCCGCCGTCTTCCACCCCCGGCTGCGGCCCCGCGCGCTTGCGGAAGTCGACCGCGTTCTCTCCGAGACGGGGCTGCGGGAGCCCGACCTCATCCCGCTACTGGCCCTTCTGGGCGCCGACGCTCGCGCCACCGCTGCGGTCGCGTCGGCGCGTGAGGTCGGCAGCCAGTGGGTGCCCCTCTTCCAGCATCCCTTCTTCGCTGCGCTGCGGAGGGCGTCGGCAGGGAGGTGATGGGGGAATCCCGGAGGGAGGGCGCGCGCCGCTGGAGATCTTCGATGCCGCGGGCACGCAGATCCACTCGCGCAACCCGACGGACAAGGGCACATTCAACCAACTCGCCGCTGATCGACCCGGCCCGGGTTTCCACACGGGATCTGCGATGGTGGCCAGTCGGCCGCACCCGCCGGCGGGCGGCACTCCAACCGGCATTCAAATCATGCGTATCTCCGACTCTTGCCACCGCGACCATCTTCTGCTGGCTGTGGCGGCCGGTGTCTTCCTCGCCGGTGTCGCTGCCTGCGGCCGTGGCACCGGATCCGAGATGTCACCCGCCGCGCTCACCGGTGACTGGGACTACTACCGGATGCTGGGTGTCGCTCCAAGTGGCGGATTCGAGGCCCGCCGCCGCTTCGGCTACGCCCACTTCGACGGCACGGACGTAGGTGCGAGCTGGCTGCACCGGCGCTCCGGCGGCGACCTGGAGCGGGTGAGCGGCCTTCGCTTGACGGGAGACTCCCTGTTCCTGGACTTCGCCAGCGGGGCGGCCATGCATGCCCAGGTGCGCGGGGACACCATCGGTGGCCTCATGTACCGGGGCGGCCAGCCTGCGGACCGCGTCTGGCTGGTCCGGCGCACCACCCCGCCGGAGTACGAGCGCAACTATCGCCTGTGGCCGGGTGAGGTGTCGGATTCCACCTTTGCCGTGACCATCGATCCGGCCGTTCCCATGCAGGCCCGGGACGGCACGACGCTCATGAACTTCGTCGCTCGCCCCATGGGCCCGGGCCCCTTCGGCATCGTCATGGAGCGCACGCCGTACCTGCGGGTGGATACGGCGGCGGGCATCTTCTGGGCGTCCCGTGGCTACATCTACGTGAAGCAGGACGTGCGTGGACGGGGCGGCTCCGACGGTGTGCTGGACATGAACGCGGGCCAGGAGCAGGACGGCTACGATGCCGTGGAATGGGCCGCCGCGCTGCCGGGGAGCAACGGCAAGGTCGGCATGATCGGTCGCTCGAACCCCGGGCTCTACACGTGGTACGCCGCCATCGCTCAGCCGCCGCACCTGGCGGCCATCGCACCGGCGGTGGCCACGGCGGATCCCATCCGGCTGGTGCCCTACATCGACATGGTGTTCTCGCCCACCATCGTGCCCTGGCTCTGCCTGACGGCGGTGCACGAGACGCTGTCCGACATCAGCAACGTCGATGTGGTGACGGCCTACAACCACCTCCCCGTCATCGCCAGCGACACCCTTTCGGGGTGTCCGCGTCGGCAGTTCTGGAACGACTGGTTCGATCACCAGAAGCTGGACGACTACTGGCGGGGACTCTCCATCGAGGCGCGTATCGGCCGGGTGAAAGTTCCGGTGCTGGGGATCGCCGGCTGGTACGACGACGCCCGAGGGACCATCCGCAACTACACGGCGCTGAATGCGGTGCCGAACCATCCATTCCAGCGCGTCGTCATGGACGCCGGCGCCCACAAAGGCATCGACTATGTGAACGGAGACTTTGGCTCCGAGGCCCGCATCGACCCGCGTATGCTCCAGCTCCGCTGGTTCGACCACTGGCTCAAGGGGATGGACAACGGCGTAGACCGGGAGCCGCCTCTGGACCTCTTCATCATGGGCCAGAACAAGTGGACGAAGGAGAACGAGTGGCCACTGGAGCGCACCAAGTGGACGCCCTTCTACCTGCATTCGGGAGGGAGCGCCAACACCAGCGCCGGTGATGGCACGCTGGACACCATCGCGCCGGCGGCCGAGCCTGTGGACACGTTCACCTACGACCCTGGAGACCCCACGCCGTACCTGGTGGATGCCCGGGAGCTCGAGCTGAATATCAACGAGGACTACAGCGCGGAGGAGGCGAAGCGCTCCGACATCCTCACCTTCACGACGGCGCCTCTCGCCGAGGACACACGCATCATCGGGCCCATGACGGCGACGCTTTGGGCCGCCACGGACGCGAAGGATACCGACTGGAACGTCATGTTCCTCCACGTCTACCCCGACGGGAAGGCCGAGCGCATCCAGGACGGCGTCATGCGCGCGCGCTTCCGCACCGGCTTCGACAATCCGACGCTCCTCACGCCGGGGCGGGTCTACAAATACGACATCGACCTCTGGTTCACGGGAATCGTCATTCCCGCGGGGCATCAGCTGCGTGTGGCGGTCGCGGCGGCGGCGTTCCCCAAGTACGACCGGAACCTGAACACCGGCGGCGACAATGAGCGCGACACCACGTTCGTGTCGGCCCACCAACGGATTCTCCACGACGCGCGGCATCCCTCCCATGTGACGCTGCCATTGATCCCGGGGACGGGAGGTTGAGGATGACGAGACTGTCTCGCCGGACCCCGTTCGCCGTGGGACTGGCGGCGACGTTGGCCGTCGTCATTCCCGCACCCGTCCCCGCCCAGCAGGGCTATCAACCCACTCCCGAGAACCTCGCCGCTCGGCAACGCTTCCAGGCCGACAAGTTCGGCCTCTTCATCCACTGGGGGATCTACTCGGTGCTGGGCGACGGCGAATGGGTGATGCAGAACCACCGCATTCCCGCCGCGCGCTACGAGTACGTCGCCACGCAGTTCAACCCCACGGAGTTCGACGCTGCGGCGTGGGTCGCTTTGGCCAAGGCCGCAGGCATGCGGTACATCACCATCACGTCGAAGCACCACGACGGCTTCGCGATGTTCGACTCCAAGGTGTCGAACTGGGACATCGTGGACCGCACGCCGTACGGCAAGGACATCCTGGAGCAGCTGGCGGACGCGTGCTACGAGCAGGGCGTGCAGCTCTTCTTCTACTACTCACAGCTCGACTGGCACAATCCGGACTACTATCCCCGGGGGAACACGGGCCAATACGCCGGTCGTCCGGACTCGGGCGACTGGTCGAAGTACCTGGACTACATGGACGCGCAGCTCACCGAGTTGCTGACCAACTACGGTCCCATCGGCGGGATCTGGTTCGACGGATGGTGGGACAAGCCGCAGGCCGATTGGCAGCTGGGGCGCACGTACGCGCTCATCCACAAGCTCCAACCCGCGGCGCTCATCGGCTCGAACCATCACCAGGCTCCCAATCCCGGTGAGGACTTCCAGATGTTCGAGAAGGACCTCCCCGGGCAGAACACGGCGGGGTTCAACACCAACGTCGTGAGCGCGCTCCCCCTCGAGACCGCAGAGACGGTCAACAACTCATGGGGCTTCAATCTCCAGGATACCCGCTTCAAGAGCGTGCCCGACCTGGTGCGCCTCCTGGTGAAGGCGGCGGGCCACGACGCGAACCTGCTCTTGAACATCGGGCCGCGCCCCGACGGCACCATCGATCCCGAGCAGGCGGATAGGCTGAGAGGCGTGGGCGCCTGGCTCCAGAATCACGGAGCATCCATCTACGGCACCCGCGGCGGACCCGTGAACCCCGCGCCGTGGGGTGTGACCACGCAGCGCGGCGACACGGTGTTCGTCCACGTGCTGGACTGGAGTCAGCCGCTGCTTGCGATGCCGGCGCTCCCAAGGCGGGTACAATCGGCGACGATGCTGATCGACGGCGGCAGGGTACCGTTCACGCAGAGTGCGGACGGTGTGGTGCTGACGTTGCCAGCGGCTCGTGCGGACGAAGTGGATCGGGTGGCTGTGCTGAGGCTGCAGTCCCGGTGAGCGCCGCCGGTCGCGCATAGACACCATGGTCGCCAAGAAGAGGCGGGGTCGGCGAGCATTTCCCTCCTTCGGTGCGCACGACCCTCTCCTCGATGCCAGGGTTCGGGCCACCCTCGACCTTCACGGCGACACGGCCGCCGAGGCCGAGCGGAGAGTGCGCGACTTCCTCCTCACCCACGCCCGCGTCTCTCGGGGCGAGGTCGTCCACGTCATCACGGGGAGGGGGAGGG
>JAJDNI010000143.1 GCA_022340755.1 Gemmatimonadota bacterium | reverse complement strand
ACCTCCCGTTCGTGCTTGAGGTCCCGTGCCCGGAACACCAGGCCCATCCCACCTCCACCCACCGGCCCCTCGACGAGGTAGCGATCCGCGAGCGCGTCCTCTAGAGCATGGAGCTGCGAGTCGGACAGCCGGAGGGGGTCGGGCATGGTCCGCGACTCCTGCTAGGCTCGAGGCCGGGATGGGGGGGTGCTCGCGCCGCAGGGATGGGGGTGGGGCATCTCCGGGCCGCACGACGCATATGCGGCGGGTCCGCCGCCGCTCCATCTCACACGCCGCATCGGAAGCGTCGAAGCCAAGGGTGGCTCCGGCCGGGGAAGCTCCTCGAGGGGCAGGGCCACTCCAACATGCGCCCCACACCTGGGGAAAATCAAGGAGAATCCCGAGGAGTGACGCGCTAATCCGGCAGGATGATGCTTACCGAGACGATCAGCCAGATCGCGCCGATCACGGTGAGGAGCGCGATCTCCACGGGGCCCGTGCGCTGCTTCCCCTTGGCCCCGTGGAACCAGGCGATGACCGCGGCCACCAGGACGCCCGCGACCACGGTGGCCAGAGATAGGTGGTACCACATGTGCCCCAAAACCCCCATATCGACGAGCTGACTGACGCCCTCGAGG
Source organism: Gemmatimonadota bacterium (assembly GCA_022340755.1). GTDB lineage: Bacteria > Gemmatimonadota > Gemmatimonadetes > Longimicrobiales > Gaopeijiaceae > SZUA-318. Next base: position 17,725 of record JAJDNI010000143.1, on the reverse strand, counting down.
GCAAGCCACCCGCCGCCGGCCGTGAGCACCACGAGCTGCGGGAATCTCCTCCTCAAGATGGACTCGAAGAGATCACCGCCCTCCGATTCGCCTGCGGCGGACCGGCTTCCGTGCCGGGCGCCGGGCGCCGCCGCCAGGGCCTCCGCGATGAAGCGCGCGCTGGGACGTCGATGGGGATCCGTGGAGAGGCAGCGCTCGAGCAGAGCCTCCAGCTCCGGGTCGTGTTCCTCGAGAAGAGGTGAGAGCCGTGGGGGTGCGGCCTGCAGTCGAGCGGCGATCAATCCGCTGGTGGGCAGGTGGGCGAAGGGGCCGCGGCCGGTCAGGATCTCGTACCCGAGCACGCCAAGAGCGTAGACATCCGACGCCTCGGTCGACCGTTCCCCCGTCAGCTCTTCCGGGCTCAGATGGGAGATGTCTCCCAGAAACTCTCCGGTTCCGGTGAGCCCGGGGTCCTCGGACTTGCCCGTTGGAAGAATCCCCGCCACACCGAAATCGGTGAGGAGGCTTCGTCCGGTCTCGAGATCGCACAGGACGTTCGCGGGCCTGACGTCCCGGTGCACGAACCCGTGCTCGTGCGCGGCGGCCAAAGCCCCGGCCACCTCGCAGCACACCCGTCGTGCTTCGGCGACGGGCAGTGGGCCATCGCCCGAGATCCGTGCCTCCAGGGTCCTGCCGTGCACGTACGGGAGAATCAGGTAGGGCCGGTCATTGGGAAGGAAGCCGAAGCGCAGGACCGACGTGGCGTTCGGATGGTTGACGCTCGCGGCGGCCTTCGCCTCTCGCTCGAACCGGGCACGGGCGACGCCGTCGTCCGCCAACCCGGCGAGCAGCACCTTCACCGCTACCAGGCGATCGAGGGCGACCTCCCGGGCGAGCCAGACCTCCGCTTGCCTTCCCTTTCCCAGGAGCTTGACGATCTCGAACTCCGGCCCCAGCGCCTGGTTCAGGGCGTCCTTCATGAGCTTGCCCTCGGGAGGGGCATGCATGGGTGACCTCCCTTCCTACGCGTCCGAACGTCCTCAGCTTGAGACGGCTGCCGCCTCGGCGTCAAGGTGCCTTGGGAAGATCCCCCAAAGCCGCCTTCATCGCGTCGTTCCAGAGACTCTTGAAGAGGCGAGCGACCACGCCGCCGTCGCCACCGTTGACGAGCAGAACGAGGGTAGCGCCGAGGTCGGGAAAACGGCGCACCTGGCTCAAGGCGCCGACATCTCCTCCGCTGTGTCCGACCGCCGTGCCATAGGGGGTCTGCATGAGGTCCAGACCGAGACCGTGGGTCGGGGACTGCGTCGGAGCCTCCATCTGCGCCAGGGAGGCTCGCGGTACGACGCGACCGCGCAGGAGGGCCTCGATGAAGCCCGCGTAGTCTGCCGATGTGGCGATGACGCCGCTGTATCCCGTGGACTCCGCCGCCGAGTGGGCGGTGAGGTCCGAGACGTTCATGAGCCGGCCGTCACCGGCGAGATCATCGTAGGTGTTCACGAGGCCCGGCAGGGCGGCTTCGCTCGATCCACCTCCGAAGTACGTCGCGCGAAGGCCCAAGGGACGGAGGATGCGCCCGTCGATGACCTCCGGGAGGCTCGACCCCGTGACCCGTTGCGCGATCATCCCCAGGAGCAGGTAATTCGCGTTGGAGTAGAAGTAGCCGGTCCCGGGCGGGAAGATCGGTGACTGTCCCCGAAGATACCCGAGCATCCGATCCGGGGGGTACGACCCCAGGGGGTCGTTGAGCGTCTCCAGCTCGTAGGTCAGGGCGCCGCTGAAGTCGGGAATGCCCGAGGTGTGGCCGAGAAGCTCCCGAACGGTGGCCCCGGTGCCGTTGGGCACCTCACGCGAGACTTCGTCCGGGAGGTACTCGCCGATCCCGGCGTCCAGGTCCACCAGACCGTCCTCGGCCAGCAGCATGACGGTAGCGGCGGCGTACATCTTGGTGACGCTGGCTCCGTAGAACCGGGCATCGGGACTCATGGGCTGCGCGGTCTCGATCTTCGTGAAGCCGGCAGCGCCGTTCCATTGACCTTGGGGGGTCCGCACCAGGAGCACGACGCCGGGAAGGCCCTCGCGGACGTATCGATCCAGGAGAGCCCGGAACACCGCGCTGTCGGGATGCGTGTTGAGGGACGGATCCCATCGCTCGGGGGGCGGAACCGCCGGCACGTCGATCCTCATGGCGCACGACGAAGCGTATAGCGCAAGCGCAAGTGTGGCGAGTGCGAGGATGGTCGTGGGGCATCGACGGCGGCGGGGCTCCGTTCGTCGGCAACGGGACGCGCGGCGCATACTCAACCGGCCCCTCCGGACGTCTCCGCCCGTTGGATGTGGGCGCCGCCCATGAGGAAGAGGTGCGTCATGGCGGGGACCTCGGGGAGGAAGAGACCCTGGAGGACCCACCGGCCGGTGACGAAGGGGGACACGGTCAGGGGGTTCGACGTACCTCCCCGATACCCGAGCGTCAGGGACAGGGGGAGGATGAGGGACGGCCTTCCACTGTTCGCCGCCGGCACGTAGGCTCCGTCCTTCAGCTCGAGGGTAGGTCGGCGCCAGAAGTAGTGGAGGTAGCCGAGGCCGATCCCGACGTCGGCGTGAAGACCGCCCGGCCACGTCCTTCCGAGCCGCAGCTCGGGCTCCAGGGAGATCCCACTCATCCACCAGTGGTCGCGGAACGCTCCGAGGTTGAAGCCGATGGAGAGGCGCCAAGGTTCTCCGGATCTCCACGCGCGCCCGGTGCCGACCATCACTGCCGGATTCAGGCCGTCCATCAACAGGCCGGGATGCCACGGCACCGTGAGGGCGTGCGTTCCCACGGACACCGACAGGGGATGCGCGGTCTGGCCCGGTGTCGCTGATGGCCGGATGCCGGAGAGCACCAGCATTAGCGGGAGTGCATGGAGTGCGCCGGCACGGCGAAGACGGCTCCGCGAGTCCGGTGTCTGTCGACCGCGTGATCGACTCATTTCACTCCGTGCAGCGTTTGTTGCTTCCGGTGCGCATGAGACAGGTGCCGGGCTTCGGTGGCCGCGCACCTACGATCGGGCATGCCGACGCGCGGGATACCATCGCGCGCCGGCACGCAGAATACCACGCCGCATCATTGGGCACGAGGCCCGCGGATGGTGAGGCGGGCTGTCAGGCATGGACAGCCCGCCCTCCCGAAGTTTCGGGATCAGTGACCGAACGAGCCCGGGCGTGTGATCATCCCCGATCCGCTCCCCACGGACCCACTGCCGTCCTCCGCTGCCACTTCATACGTGTTGATCCATCCGGAGGCGTCCGTGAAGCGACCGGTTCCTCCGGTGATCTCCCACTCGCCCGTAGCGCTGAAGTCGGCGAAGGAGACCGTGAGGACACCCTCCATGTCGACGGCGTCGCCGTTTGCGCCCACGAGGTGGGCGACGATGCCGCCTGATGCGGTGACGGGAATCTCGCCGACCATGTTCACCACGCAGTCCGTGAACCACGCGAGGGTCGCGTCAGGGTCCATCCGGCCCATGTGGGAGATGTTGCCCGTGCCCGTGTAGTTCTTCGGCACAGGCAGGAACGGCGGGCTCCCGTCGGAGTTGGTGCACACGACGACCTCCGCGGAGATCGGGGTCATGTGATACGTCCACGTGAACGGAACCATGCCCTGGGTGTGGTCGGCGGCGACGACCTGGGCCAGCGGCTGCGAGGCGTTCATGAGGGTGGGATCCGTGATGCCGTCGTCGGTGCATGCGGCCGCGACGAGGCCGGCTGCGAGCACGGGAAGCATCGAGATGTGTCTGAACATTCTGTTCCTCCTGGGAAAGTCGTTGGAGAGGTGCGTGGCGCGTCAGACGGCGCCGTTCGGCGGCCCTGGTCCGGGGGCTTGGACAACGGAGCGCAGCCGGCGGAGCGCCTCCTGGCGCTCCGCGCTCGCCTTCCAGGTGCGGAGCAAGCTCCGGAGAGCGCGCCTGCGCCGTCGTCGACCGCCCAGCCATTCTTTCACCCGGGCGATGAGACCACGCGGAGCGTGCCTGATCAGGCAGGTCAGCTCGGCCCCCGACGCTCGAGGCGCGATCCTGACCGCCCAGGACAGGGTGGCTTCCGGCCGGGAGCGCGCGCGCAAGCCCCGAGACTCGTCGTAGTCCTCGATCTCGAGTTCCGTGTCGGCCGGGAGCCCCCAGTCCCGCGCGGAGCACCTGAGGCGAAATCCGGGGCCGATCCGAGTTTCGGACGGCACCCCACCGACGGCCCCCTCTCCCCCGAAGCCACCGCCGCCCTCCCATAGCGTGGCGATGTGGGTGAAGAGCGGTGCCGGGGGCACGCTCACTTCGATTCGCTCCGACAGCGTGCTCACGTTCGGACCGGCTCCCGCGCTGGAGAGGCTGGAACGGTGTGACGCGGAAGTACGATCGATCGGCGCCGTCAGATGCCCGTGCGGGCGCCCGTCAGTCGGCGAATGGAGATGTCGAGAAAGCGTCAGAGGCCCGAACGAGAGTCGCTTGCGGCTGTATGCTCAGGGGTCTGGCGTCAGGGCCTGGCCCGGGATCGGCACGCCGCGCCGACGGTCATCGCTCCTCGGACACGTCTTGGGAGAATGCGGGCAGGGACCAAAGAGGCTCCAGGAATGGATCCGCGTGCAGGGTGGTCCCTCGCTGGTATCCTTCGCCAAACGAGCGGCGCAGGAGGCGAAGCGCTTCCGGAGCGTCGCCCGACCACGCGGCGATGGCGGCAAGCCAGTACGTATCCGTCCCGAACGTGTACGGCCTCCGTCCGTCCTCGATAGAATCCGTCACGGCGCCGACCCGTGACTCCTCCCCGAGCCGGGCCGCGACGACTCCCTCTCTGCCGAGCACCCCAATGTCCTCGGGGATGTCACGGCGCAGGCCCTGGAGGACGGTGTCGGCCTCCTCCAGATCGCCGGCCATGAGAAGCACGTCGGCGTAGGCGACGCGGTGTCCAGCGGCGGATCCTTCCTCCGGCGGGCGAGCTCGATACCACGCCAACGCGGAATCCAGGGCCTCCGTTGCGAGAGTGACGTGGCCGTGCGCCCGGAGTTCCGCCGCCGTCCGAGAGAGCACCCTTCCGGCGTTCCACCCCTGCGTCGGGGGAATCGCCGTCGCCTCCGCGAGCTTCGCGGAAACACCTTGCAGGCGGCCCAGGGCAGCCAGTGCCCGTAGCTCGAGGAAGAGGGCCTCCGGTGCATTGGGGTGCAGCCCTCGAGCTCGTCCCGCTTCTGTGAGCTCGCGGCGGTGCTGGCCCAGGAGGTGATAGGCACCGGTCAAGACGGTCCAGGGGGAGACCCAGTCGGGGGCCCACGGGCAGTTCGGATCGAGATTGGAGTAGAGGTCGAGCGCCTCCCGTGGTCGTCCGTTCGCCAGGGCGGTGCCCGCGGACATGTAGTGGAGCGTCCCCCCCGGATCCAGGCGGGCACCTTCCCGCACCAGGGCCAACACTGCCGGGCGGTCACCTCGCTGCATCGCCCGACCGGTGAGGAAGAGAACCCGCTCGTACTCGGAGAATTGCCCCCGTTTGGGTTCCAGGGCATCGAGCACGGAGTCCACCTGCCGGTACTCCCCGAGGTTGCTGAGCGCCGAAGCCACGAAGATCTGGGCCCGATAGAACGTGGTGTCGAGAGCTGCAGCTCGCTCGAGGTGCGGCAGCGCGCCCCTCCAGTCACCGCGGCGCACGAATTCGCTGGCGTCGAGAAGCTCGCGGAATGCCGGGTAGCTCGGTGGATCCTGGACGGCGGGTCTGGCGATGGGTGTTCCAGGAATGAACCGGACCGCCAGGCTCCCGGCCACGCGGTCTGTCAGCTCACGGAGGCCGGCCTCCGGCTGGTCCGGTGCAACTCGGACCGGGTTCATGGCGTCCCAGAGCTCGCCTCGCCGTAGGTCCGTGATCTGGACGTGGAGCTCCAGGGAGTCGGCTGCTCGGAAGTACCGCCCCGATACCAGAGTGCCGGCGTGGCGCTCACGCGCCGCATCCTCGCCGGACATGCCCGCCGCGAGCATCTGGATGACGTCCAGGGAGGGCACCGCCTTGAGGGGGCCCATGTGCGCCACCTGGTGGGCGATCCAGTCCGCGGCCAGCAGGCCGATGTCGTGCAGCGTGCTGTCCCCCGTCTCGTTGACCAGGGGGAGCACGATGACACGGGTGGGGTCCAGCTGATCGCGAGCGGGAGTTCGGCTCCGAGCGAAGATCGCCAGGACGCCGACGATGACGACGGAGGCTGCGGGGACCAGTACGCGCAACCGTCGTCCCGCGCGATGCCCGACGGCAGGAGAAACCCGCCCGGCCACCGCGTCACTTGCGGAGGGTGAGGGTGCGAGGGAGGGAAGTGTGCTGTCCGACGCCCTGATTTCCGCAACCAACGCGCGGGTCTCGTCCAGGGGCTCCAGATCCTCCCGCGCGAGCAGCGCCCTGTAGGCCTCGTACTCCCGGAGAGCGTCTTCGCCCCGTCCCAGCCTGAAAAGGATCTCCAGCACACGGTGCTGGGCCTCGTCCTCGAGAGGGTCCAGGTCCAGCCAGCGTCGTGCCTCCGCCAGAGCGGCCTCGAGATCCCCGGCAGAAACGTGCTCGTCGATGATGGCCCGCCGAGCGCGCCGATTCAGGCGCTCGAGGCGGGCGCGCCACTGGTCGCACCAGAGTTGGAAGGGTTGGGATTCAGCGAGGTGGAACCCCTCCAGGAAGGGACCGCCGTACAGATCCGCTACGCGTCGCGGCTCCACCGCCTCCATCGACGCGAGCACGTCGGTGGCGTCGGAGGACAGAGCCGGCGTGGCGCATAGGGTGTCGTGATCCGCCTTGATCCAATCGTCGCCCAGGTCGTGACGGATGGCGTAGAGCGTCTGGCGCAGTGCCTGGCGCGCGTGCTCCTGATCGGACTCCGGCCAGAGCAGCGCCATGATCCGGTCCCGGCTGGCCTCCCGCTCCAGGGCGAGATAGACCACGACCGCGAGGCGGACCGGCCGGGCGCGCATTTCGGGGCGCTCGCTCCCGTCCACCAGCACCGCAAGCTGACCGAGCGTACGCAGACGAATCGTCATGGGCGTCGCATGGGGCGGATGCCGGTGAGTTGGAACGGCGTTTCCCGCCCATGCCTCCCAGGCACGATTATGGTGCGGCAGAAACGACTTGGCGAGAGCCGTGTTGGCTTCCGGCGCATGCCGGGCCATACGTCTCCTGGGATTCGGACCCGCCACAACAAGAAGCCCGCGGACCATCCGCTCCGCGGGCTTCTCGACTGGCTGTCACTACCGCTCTTCGCGTTCCTTCCGGCTCGGCCTACGTGCCGCCTTCGCCCCCCGCCTCTATTGCGCTCAGCGCAAAGCAGTGCCGACCGGGTCCGTGGCGCCAGAACTCAGAGGAGGGTCTCGGCGCCCTGTCGGGCGACGCCCGGTCGAACGTCGCGCACAGCTCATAGGAGTCTTCCCCCACCACCGTGTACTCGTACTGCTCCCCGGATCCAGGGTCGATGATCTGCACGTTGAGACGCGGATCGTCCGCCAGCTCCTGCAGTGAAGCCGGCAGCCGCTGGCTACGTGCCCAGACGGAGTCAGTGGCCTGCATGATCCCCTTCAGGTCCTGAACCCTCCGGGCATCGAGGCGCTCGAGGCGACCTTCCGTGGGTGTCCCCACCATGATGACACCGGTGATAATGGCCGCGACCACCACCACGCCGGCCACCACGAGAGCGGTGGTACCGAACGACGCTTTCATGATTCCACCTCCGTCTCGCCCCTTCGCAGGTCGCGGAGGTAGTAGAGGAACGCGGTCCCGGCGATCACGCCAATGATCAGGGCCTTGAGCACGAAGCGGATCGTCAGCTCTCCGGCGAGGAGGCTGTAGACGAGGCGGGTGCCGTCCCCGATGAGCACTGCCGCCGCCACGGCCAGGGTCAGGTAGGTGAGCCACTGACGCACCGGTGACGTGCGCTTGAGGGGAGACGCGGCTACCGCCCGGGCGTTCGCCCTCGCGACGTACACGAAGATCGGCGCGGCCACCACCAGAGAGGCGATGGCCCACCGCACGGCCCCGGCGATGCGCAGGAACATCTCCTGCGGCCAGAGCGGGTCGGGAAAGGTGAGGTTGACGAGCTGGAACAGCAGATTCCCGAGACCGATGGCGCTGACGTAGAGTGTCCCGAAGAGGACGAGATACTCGAAGGCCTCCCTGGCGGACACGGACGGGCGGGGGCGGGGCACGGCCAGCGGGAATTCCACCTCGGCGAAAGACGACAAGGCGCTGGCGACCTGATCGTCGGACCAACTGGCCTCACTCAAGACACTTCTGATTCTGTCCCGGGGCAGGCCGCGTCCGAGGGCCTCTCGGACGAACGCGGTCAATTCTTCGTTGGCGGCCATGATCTACCTCCCGCATGGATGAAGGTGAGTTGGGCAGCACATATCGAAGTTGACAGCGTCAACATACACTCCGATGTTGACGCTGTCAACACTTTCGATGAGCTTGTTTTCATGCCGAACTCGACGAGACCCTATCACCACGGCGACCTCAGGACCGCGCTCATCGCCGAGGCCGCGGCCATGATCGCGGAAAGCGGCGCCGGGAGCGTGACGATGCGCGCCCTGGGTAGACGATTGGAGGTGTCGAGGGCGGCGGCTTATCGCCACTTCGCCGACAAGGGGGCGCTCATGGTGGCGGTGGCCGCCGCCGGCTTCGCGCGGCTCCAGGGCCTCCTTGCAGCCATTGATGCCGATTCCCCGGCGGACAGCCCGCACCGGCTCCCGCGGATGGGCGAGGCCTACGTACGGTTCGCCCTCGAGAACCCGGCGTACTACCGCCTGATGTACGGACGCGAGGCGCTCGCCCGCGTGGACGTCCCCGAGCTCCGCGAGGCCGCCAACGCCCTCTTCGACGGATTGGTCGGGATCTTCCTGATGCAGCAGCGGGCCGGGGTGATCAGGAGGCAGGACCCTCGCGCCCAGGCGTACGTTGCCTGGGGCGCGGTGCACGGCCTTGCTTCACTGCTCATCGACGGTCAGATCCTCACGGCGGTGGACGTGGACCGGCTCATCCAGCAGATGGGCGCTACCCTCATGGAGGGGCTGAGGGCTCGCTGACGGGAAGGGCGAGCCCAGAAGAACCGGACGACACGCGGCAAGCGTAGGCATTCGGCTGGGAGCGCGCGCTTCTTTCGGACCTCAGGCCGGTTGCGGAGCCTCCGGATCGAGAGAGGCTCTGGCTCCCTTGAGGAGGGCCACCCCGAACGAGATCGGGATCAGCACCAGCGAGAGGATCAGGAAGCGGCCCCCAGGAATCAGGTCCGTCCGAACGAACATCCCGGCCACCATCATCAGTGTGATGGGGATCAGGCCGACGAGGACACCGGCCAGCATGAGGTTCAGGCCCATCTCCGATCTCTCCTTCGGCGCAGCTGTGACGAAGCTGTGGATCAGAGCCGCCAGAGCCATTACGGCGTACCCGATGAGCACGATGCCCAGGATAAGCGCGCCTGGCGCGCCCAGTCCACCCTTCACGAGGGCGTTGATCAGGCCCAGCAGGGCAAAAGCGACGACGGGCAGATAGATCAGCCATCTCATGTACTTGCCTTCCAGGATCCTCTTTCTCACCGGATAGACCAACAGGAGGTGGAGGAGACTCGCGAAGCCCGTGAGGAAAGCCAGGAAGAAGAGATTCGCCGCGAGGGTCCGCACACCGTACGGGTGAATGTAGGGGCTGGGAAGCAACATAGCCGCAAAGCCGAACCCGACGATGGCGAAGAGGAGAGAGGGCTTACCGGGGATCTTCAGGAAGACGAAGAGGCCGGTGAGAAGGAAGACGAGTCCGATGATGCCGCCAACCAGATCGGACGCTCCGACACCGGCGGGTGGGCGGGCATATGTGATTTCCACCTTTTCCGTGGTGGTCGACCCGGAGGCCTCGTCGGCCCTTTCGACCATGATCACTCTCGTCTGACCGATTTCGGTCCTCGGTTGATGCCGCAACGCGTCCAGATCGGTCGGCGGGATGCCGTCCATGGTGAGGATGCGATCTCCCGCCTTCAAACCGGCCAAGTCCGCCGGCCCGCCCGGATCGACGCTGATGACCTCTGAGTTTCCCCAGGCGAAGCCGCCGTCGGGGGTGTTGCCCAGATCCGCCAGGCCCCAGATGCCCCAGATGAAGAGCAGGGCCGCAGGCACGATCCACCGCTTCGGGTACATGCCGACCTCCTTGTACAGGTGGCGAGCCAGCATCGGCGGCGCCGACGTCGCGATCTGCCACCAGAACCAACGAAGAGCCACTCTCCGTCCGCGCTGCGGCAGAACGACGGTCTCAGCTTCCTCGATCAGGTCGCCTTCGAATGCGTCCCGACAATCGGAGGGCAGCACCAGCGCCAGCAGCCATCGTGCGATGGGCCCGGGAAAGGAGGCTCCGAGTCCGTCCTGGTCCTCCACGGAGGGGCTCATGTCTCCGCTCCGAGCGGCCCGTCGAGACCCTCGATGCCCCTTCGCATCCGATCCAGGTCCGCCAGGGCATCCTGGAGTGCTCGGACGCCGCGGGCCTGAACCTTGAAGAACCGCTTGGCCCGACCCCGACGTTCCGGGGTCCCATTGCCCGAGGTCGATGACACGAGCCCCTTCTCCTCGAGGCGATCGAGGGTGGCGTAGATCGCCCCCAGTGACGCTTGACGTCCCGTGTTGACCTCGATCTCCTGCCGCACGGTCATGCCGTACGCGCCCTCGCCCAGCCGCATCACCGCCAGGATCACGAGCTGCTCGAAGTCGCCGAGGTACTTGCCTCTCGCCATGCGCGGTGTCCGTGTTTCTACAAAACAGGAACTTCTACAAAACAGAAATTAAGGACGTTTCCCGAGATGTCAAGAGCACGGCAGGGCGCGGATGGATGCATCAGACGAGGCGTCCACCCGAAACGTGGCGAGCGCCCCGTCCATGTCATCATCTGGAGTCGTCGGATGGCGGGATCCGGACCATTCCCGCTACCGGATGCCGTTCAGAGCCTCCTTGAGGTTCTCCATCACCCAGATCTCTGCCTCGTTGGTCTGGACCATGAGAGCCGCCCGCTTCCGATCCGGCGAAGGAGTGACGTTCATCCTCCTCCCGCTCTCGAAGAGCCGCTGGGGCTGACCCCCGTCACGGCTCACGCGCATGACGACCAGGCCGTCTTGGTCTCCTCGATGATAGAGGACGTGCTCCCCATCCGACGTGAAGTAGGCGTTCACGATCGGCGTCGAATCCTGGACCTGCGCCAGCACCCGGACCTCCCCCCCTCCCGCAGGCATGATCATGAGCTTTCCGCCTTCCCGGAGGCGGGGCATCTGCGAATGGTCCGCGTCGTTCACGCCGAAGAGGAGATCGGACCCGTCTGGTGAGAGCGCGAGGATTCCCGGCGCGAGTTGAGGATTGCGGTACAGCTCGGTCTCCTGGTTGTCGGCGAGGCGGTGCAGCACCAGGCGTCCATCGTGAACGTAGTAGACGCCCTCCCCGGACACCGTGGGGACGAACCCGATGTCGAACCACCACCTCCAATTCGCCTCGAAATCGAACAGGGATTCGAACTCGCCGGAATGGGTATCGATCTTGTAGAGAGCCGTGTGATCGCTCCAGCCCCGCCCATCTCCACCGGCCCGCTCCTGCGCCACCAGCAGGACCGAGCGGCCGTCCGGAAGCCACCGGGGTCCACCTATCGTGCCCGGGTTGAGGTCTCGGGTCAGGACGCGCTCGGTGCCGGAGGCGAGGTTCCTCAGTCGGAAGGCAAAGCCCCGTCCCTTGGGGAACCCCGGCTCGTGTTCCCGCGTGACGAGGAGAAGCTGATGCCCGTCTGGCGACCAGGCGGCCCGGCAGTTGTCGAAGCTGCCCAAGAGCGGCTCGGCCCCGGCGACATCGATCCGTCCGGTGCGCTCATCGAACGACGCGATGCTGTTCGTGTATTGGAGGGTGTAGTTGGAGTAGAAGAGCGAGCCATCCTCCGCAAAGCCCATGGGCCCGAGCTCTCCCACACCCCGTCGGAGGGGCACCGGGTCACCGGCCGAGCCGTCCTCGTTCACACGGAGGGTGAACAGATCCCGGTTGCCTGATCGGTCACTGGTGAAGAGAACCGCGTCCGTTCCGGGGACCCAGCCAACCAGGCGATCGTCTGCAGGATGGTGGACGAGGGGAAGGGTGTCTCCACCCGCCAACGACAGGAGCTCGATGTCGAAGCGACCCGAGTCCTTATCCACGGGGTGCGCCACGGCCAGGAATCGACCTCCCGGCGCGAAGGAGGCATCGAGGACTCCATAAGGATAGGCGTAGAGCGTGGCTACAGACCCGTCGTCCACGCCGATCCGGACGATCCTCGACTCCCGGGGGTCCTCGTCGATAGTCCCGGCCGCCAGGTACCCCCCGTCTGCCGACCAGGAGAGGGGGTAGACCTCATCGGCCCGGTACAGGACCTGGGGCTTCGAGCCATCCATTCCAGTGGTACGTAGCTTCATCCCGACTGAGTCGGCCCAAGCAAAGGCGACGGTTTCTCCGTCGGGCGAGACCTTGGCCGAGAGCGCGTAGCCCGGCTGGTAGCCTCCCTCGGTGATCAGCCTGGACGCCCCCGTGGCGAGATCGCGGACGGCCAGGTTCCCGGTTTCCCAGTCGACGTACACGAGGTGTCGACCGTCGGGCGTAGGTCCCCCCGAGTCGTCCACCGGCTGACTGTACCGACCGGACCAGACCTCACGGACCCGGATTGCGGACGGCGGTCCCTTATCAGCAGCTCGAGCCGCCGAACGCTGGATGGCCGCCAGCCTGGCTCGTGCCTGCTCCACCTCCTCCGTCTGATCGGCATAGTCGGCCAGGACTTTCCGATAGGCGTTTTGCGCGTCCTGGCTGCCCAGTCGCTCATGGCAACGGCCCATCTGCACCAGGGCCCTGGCGGCCAACGACCGGTCGCCGGCGAACTCCTTCACGATCCGCTGATAGAGGGCGATGGCTCCCCGCAGGTCGCCTTCGGCCTGCTCTTTGACCAGGGCTTGCTGAAAGAGGTCAGGACCGGTCTGGGCGAGGATGGGCGTGGCGGTGGTCAAGGTGAGCGCGAGAGTGAACCCAGCGATGGCCGTGAGCCCGATTCTCGTCGTCTTCATGATCCGCTCCTCGACGTGGAGGTTTCTTTCGTGGATTTGCCACCGTCGTTTGCCTTCAGAGCTTCCTTGAGGTTCTCCATCACCCAGATCTCGGACTCCTGGGTGAACGTCATCACGGCGGCCCGCGTTCCGTCGGGGCTCAGGTCGAACGTCCCGGCGAACTGGTCCTCGCCGAAGGTCCAGAGCAGCTCGGCATCCCCGCCGTCGGCGGGGACACGCCATGCTCCGGTTCGTGCGTAGTCGGCCTCGGTCTTCGCGAAGAGGACGTATCTCCCGTCGGGACTCCACTGGAGGGCCCCCACATCGCCAGGCTCGCGGATCGCATGCAGCTCGCGGACTTCTCTGCTGGCCAGGTTCATGATCATGAGGCGGCCGCCGCGACGGATGGCGGCCACCGAACCCTCGTCCACCGAGCTCCTCAGCGCGAACGCCAGCCGGCTTCCGTCGGGCGAGACGGCCAGAAGGCGCGTCGTCAGGAGAGGGTTCCGATATAGCTCGCGTTCGGTCCTTGCTTCGACGTCGTGGCGCACGAGACGGACCGTGCCCAGAGAATCGTCGTACATCGCGTAGATGATCGAGCGGCTGTCCCTCGACCACACCCCACTGATCCCGTACCACCATGACGTGCCCTCTCGAACTTCGACTACCGGTGTGACTTGGCTGGTCTGCACGTCGAGACGATAGAGGCCTCCCTGGTACTCCGGGTCGGTGTTCGTCACGTCCCGGGCGTTCAGGAGGATGGAGCGTCCGTCGGGGGACCACCGGGGTGTTCGGGTCTGGACAAGGCCAGTCACCTCCCGCTCCTCTCCGGTGGAGAGCCGGCGGATATGGAGGGGCCGCCGGAACGGCCCCGCCCAGGGGCGCCCCACGGTTTCCTGCTCCTGGACGAAGGCCACGGACTCCCCATCCGGCGACCACGTTGGCTGGAAGTTGCTGCCGAGGATCGCCACCGCCGACGCCTCGTCCATCGTTCCGCCGGCGAGGTCGACCGGCACGATGCTCAGGGAGCTCCGGCGGGTGTTGCGGTTGAAGAAGAGGGCGCCGTCGCGGGTGAAGCCCGTTGGCTCCACGCTTCCGAGGCCCCTTCGCACGAGCCTCGGTTGCGTACTCGGGTTGCCGTCCTCCACCGATACGGCCCAGACGTCCCAACGGCCGTCCCGATCGCTCAGGAAGAGGACCTCCGACGTCTCCGGGACCCAACCGAGCAGGCGGTCGTCCGCAGCGTGTTGAACCAGGGGTAGCGTTGTGCCGCTGTCGAGCGCGAGAAGCCAGATGTCGTGACGGCCTGCATCTTCCTCCGCGGCGGTTCCGTACACTACGTAGCGACCGTCGGCGGACATGGAGGCTGCCCCCGCACGCCGGCGATCGGCCGGAAGCGTCGTCACGACGTGGGGCGGGCCCCCTCCAACTGGAAGGGCCAATACGCGCTGGGTCTCGTCGCAGCTCTCCCAGGCCACGAGGCTCTCGCTGTCGGTGTGCCAGACGGCACCCTCGATCCAGCAACCCGTCTTCTCGTAGAGCACCCGGGGGTTGGATCCGTCGAGCCCGATCAGGCGCAACGAGGCCTCCGGGCTCGTTGCCCACGTGTACGCCACCGTGCGGCCGTCGGGAGAGACCCTCGCCGAGTACGCCCACTGCTCCGGGTCGCTCCACGTGGCGTCGCGGGTCAGGAAACGGGAGCGATCTGTCTCGAGATCCCTCACCACCAGGTTTCCGGTCTCCCAATCCATCGCCACGAGCTGCCGGCCGTCCGGCGTCGGAGAGAGACCGCTCCGCTCGCCGTGGCGCCACGAGTGAAGCTCGCGCGTGACGATCCCGGTAGGCTCCACTCGCTGCAGCGCCGCCAGGCGCGCCCGCGCCAGGGTGACGATCTCGGTCTGGTCGGGGTAGTCCCGCACGACCCTCTGATAGGCCCGCTCGGCCTCCTGGCTCCCGAGCCTCTCGTAGCACTGGCCCATCTGGACGAGGGCGTTCGCCGAGAGGGTCCGGTTCCCTGAGAAGTCCCGGACGATCCGTTCGTAGAGCGTGATGGCTCCCCGGAGGTCGCCTTCGGCCTGCTCCTTGACCAGGGCCTGCTGGAAGAGGTCCGATCCGGTCTGGGCGAGGGCGGGGGTGGGGGTCGCGGTCAAGATGGTCAGCACCAGCGTGAGTCCGACGATGGCCGCGAGTCCGATTCTGGTTGTCTTCATGATCCCCTCCCGGGCATCGGTGCTGCCGCTGCCGGGAAGATGAAGCGGCCCGAGGCTGGGGTTGTCAGCGCGCCGGCCGTCGCTTGGAGAAATTCTGCCCGGGAGCTCTCATCCGGGTGTCGGCCACTCGTCAGGGAAGTGTGAAGCCGAGGCGACGGTACCACCGTGGCAGCGTCTGGCGGTGTCGCCCGCAGGTGGATCAGTGGAGCCGGGCACGGAGCGCTCAAGGTACGAACCGGTAGCCCACCGCGTAGACCGTCAGGAGGTGCCGGGGCTCGGCCGGCTCGTCCTCGAGCTTGGCCCGCAGTGATGCGATGTGGGTATCGACGGTCCGGGTCGTGGGCTGGCTCCGGTAGCCCCACACCTCCTCGAGAAGCTCATATCGGTGCACCACCTCCCCGGCGCGGGATGCCAGGTAGCGGAGGACGGCAAACTCCTTGGGGGTCATCTCGACGGGTGCTTGCCTCTTGCGGGCCTCGTAGGCGACGAAGTCCACGGCCACGTCGGCGAACTCGAGACGGTCGGGAAGCGCTTTCGGGGGATTCGCGCGCCGGAGCATGGCCCGCACGCGAGCCAGGAGCTCCCGGACCGAGAAGGGCTTGGTGACGTAGTCGTCCGCGCCCAGGTCGAGACCCAGGACACGGTCGGCCTCCTCTCCGCGGGCCGTGAGCATGAGGATGGGAACGTTGTCGCCCTCGCCGCGGAGCTTCCGGCAGATCTCGTAGCCGCTCAGCTTGGGCAGCATGAGGTCCAGTACGATGAGGTCCGGCTCCCCTTCGTGGCTGAGGCGCCATCCCTCTGCGCCGTCGGCGGCGGTGAGGACCTCGTGGGACTCCGCCTCGAGGTTGTCCCGGAGCCCCCGGAGGAGGGCGGCATCGTCTTCGATTACCAGGATGCGGCTCATGATTCGGCTTCCTCCAGGGGGATGAACAGCGAGAAGGTGCTTCCGGCGCCCGGCATGCTCTCCACCGTGATCCGGCCGTCGTGCGCGTGGGCGATGTGACGGACCAGGGTGAGGCCCAGCCCCGTCCCGGGAACGCCGTCCTCGGTCGGTGTCGTCACCCGGTAGAAGCGCTCGAAGATGCGTTCCTGCTCGGCCGGCTCGATCCCCACACCCCGATCGGCGACCTCGATAACCGCCTCGCCGTCCACGGCCCGGAGACGGAGATCGATGTTCCGACTGTCGCCCGAGTACTTCATGGCGTTGGCGAGGAGGTTCAGGATCGCCTGCTCGATGGCGTCCGCGTCTACGCGGGCCGGCGGCAGGTCTTCGTCGACCTCGAGGTGGAGCGTGAAGTGGCCCTGCTCCAGGGGATACTGCATGGCTCGGGCGCTGACCCGGACGATCTCCCCGAGGCGACGGGGCTCGCGGCGGTACGTCTTCCTGCCCTCCTCGATCTTCGAGAAGTCCAGGACGTTGTTCAGCAGGCGGGTCAGGCGCTCGCTCTCATTCACGATGATGCCGAGGTACTCGGTGCGGGCGCTCGGCTGTGCGGGTCGTCCCATTTGGAGGGTCTCGGCGCACATGCGGATCGCCGACAGGGGCGTCTTCAGCTCGTGGGACACGGCGGACACGAATCCCGAGCGGGTCGCGGCCAACTCGACCTCCCGTCGAACGTCCCGCCACAAGAGGTACGCACCGAAGAGCGTCACGCCGATGACCAGGGAGAGGCCTGCGAGGTAGAACCACCAACGGACGGTCCCGACCATGGCGTTGCCCTCGCCGTTGGGCGCAGCGAAACGCACGGCGAGGCCCGGGAATCCCGGGCCGAGGGGCTCTCCGTCCGGGCGTGCTTCCGACACGACCTCGACCTCGCCGACGACGTCGCGTGACGAGGCCGTCCCGGACTCCAACGAGGCCAGAACCGGGCCGGACCGCACGGCCACGGCGATGGTATCCCCTCCGTCACCGGGCGATGTCATGCCTGCGAGCCAGGGCGGAGACCCGTGAAGGGCCCACTCCGGTCGGGAAGACGGGCCCGATCCGTTGAGGGGGTGGAGACCCAGCCCGCGGAAGTCCTGCTGGAGCGCCTGCGCTCTTTCCGTGCGAGAGATCTCACGGGAGACGTCTTCCACCAGACGCCGCGCGGCACCCTGAGCCACGCTGTCGGGCGCGCTCTCGACGAGATCCGTCGCCAGATCCCGGAGGAGATAGAGCGTCGGGGGTGGCAGCCACCGGTCCGAGGCGGTGGCTTCCTGCAGACACCGCAACATGGCGCTGTCCGCCACCCCCATCTCCAGGAGCCGGCTGGTGGCGTAGAGCGCGAGGGGGATGCCCTGCTGATCCACGACGTCGAGCCCTGGGGCGAGCAGCCTCCGGTACTGGGCCGTCGCGTCGCGCGGCCTTCCCGCTTCCGCCAGGCTCCTGGCCAGGAACAGTCGGGCGTGCAACGCCTGGACCGGGCTCTGCGCCGCCTGCAGGGCCGTCCGATACAGATCCGCGGCCCGCGCCGGCGCGTTATCGGCGAACTCCGCGCGCTCGGCT
>JAJDNI010000118.1 GCA_022340755.1 Gemmatimonadota bacterium | reverse complement strand
GCGCCGGTGGTCGCCGTCTTGCCCATCGTCGGCGCGGGGACCGCCATCGCCGCCGGACTGGGGGTGGGGACCGGCGTAGCCCTGGGGGTCAAGGACACCAAGGAGCCCCCGCCGCTCCTGGAGGACTGACGGCTCGGCGGGGGTGCGAGCGAGCTCGTTGGCCGACTAGCTAGCGTTCCTCGTCCCGGTCCTCCCGGTCCGAGATCACGGGGGCGTTCCGCTCAGCGAGCTTGGCGTTCAGCGACGGCAGATCGGTCTGCATGAGGGCGTCCATGAGCCCGGCCGCTTCCTCGAGTCGCTGGCGGAGGACGTCGTGTACGCCGTTTTGTTGGTCCGTCGGCGGGAAATCCGCTCCGTTGGAGCCCACATCGCTGGCCAGGGCGCTCAACCGCCCGTAGAGCTTCATGGGGTTCCGGAACGCGTCTTCCCGCGCTCCGGTGAGATGGACGTCGAAAAGCCGACCCTCCACGTCCAGGAGCTTGTCGCGGAAGGCGTCCGCCGCCTCGTGCAGGGCCGTTGCCGTCGAGTCTCCCTGGAGCATCTTCAGCGACTGCTCCACCTGTGCCCGCACCCACTCCAGGCGGTCGATCATCCCGCCCACCCGGTTCAAGTCTCCCCGGAGCTGAAGAGACAGCGCCACCTGCGCCTGGATGTCCGCCAGGGTCCCCGCGCTGTGGGGGTCCTTGAGGACCTGCACGGACGTCGTGAGCTCCTGGCCCGCGACGTCCACACGCACCTGGTAGGTACCGGGCACCACGAGAGGCCCAACCTGTCCACCGGTGAGATCCAGGTCCCAACTCCGAAGGCGGCGAGTTCGGTCTTCACCCAGCGGAACCCACGGCTTGCCCGGAGGCGGCGTGCGCAGACGGGGAGCCGTCGGCGATTCATAGCGCAGGTTCCATTGAATGCGGTTGATGCCCTCGGTGCCCTGCAGGCTCAGGGTGCGTACGAGGCTCCCGTCAGGGGCTGCGATCTCCACCTTGACCGGCCCCGCCGATCCGGTCGGCAGGTACAGGTCGATGTCCGCTCCGTACGGGGGGTCCTGCCCCGGGACGTTGGAGTTGGGCGCCTCCGAAACCTGGTGAATGTCCCTGAAGCGATAGGCGGGGCGGGGTGAGAAGAGGTGAGGGCCGCCGGCGAGCACCTCGGGGTTGAGGGCGCGGAGCGAAGTCACGTCGTCCAGGATCCAGAAACCGCGTCCGTACGTCGCTACCACCAGGTCGTTGAAGTGTGGCTGCACCACCATCCAGTAGGCCGGCGCCGCCGGGAGATTGTTCCGGATCCTCATCCAGTGGGCGCCGTCGTCCAGCGTGAACCAGACCCCGTTGTCGGTGCCGGCGTAGAGCATGCCCTTCCGCACCGGATCCTCCCGAACCACGTGCACGAAGGAGAAGGGTGAGCGCTCGATGCCCTCATCGATGCGCTTCCACGTCTGCCCGTAGTCCGTGGTCTCGAGGATATAGGGGTCGAAGTCGGCCATCTGATGAAGATCGACGGCCACGTAGGCGGTGGCGGCGTCCCACCGGGATGGCTCGATGTTGGAGATCTGACCGTACGCCGGGACGCCCTTGAGGTTGGCGCCGAGGTTCTCCCAGTGATCACCCCCGTCCTGCGTGAGGCTGAGCTGTCCGTCGTTGGTGCCCGCCCAGATCACGCCCTCTTTCACCGGTGACTCGGCCAGGGCGTAGAGCACGGAGCCGTCGTACGTCATGAGGTTGTCGGTGGTCTTGCCGCCGGAGCTCTGCTGCTTGGACTTGTCGTTCAAGGTCAGATCCGGGCTGACCACCTGCCAGCTCTGTCCACCGTCACGGGTCCTGTGCACGTGCTGGCTGCCCACGTAGACGGTGTGCCCGTCGTGGGGGGAGATCATGATGGGGAAGGTCCAGTGCCACCGGTACTGCACGTCCGCCGGGGGCCATCCGTACGCGGCCTCGGGCCAGATGCGCACGTTCCGGCTCTGCTCCGTGCGGGGATCGTAGACCTCGAGCCCCCCGTCGTAGCACCCCGACCACACCTGATTGTCCAGGGCGGTGTCCGGAATGGCGAAACCGGACTCGCATCCTCCCACCGAGTGCCAATCGCCCTCGACGATTCCTCCCTTCCGCGAGTTCGACGGCCCGGCGTAGCTGTAACCATCCTGTCGATTGCCGTACAGGTTGTACGGAACGGCATTGTCGGTATGGACGTGGTACATCTGAGCGATGGGGAGGACGACCCTTTGGAACGACTTGCCTCGGTCGAGGGTGATGGTTGCGCCGCCGTCGTCGGCCACCATGAAACGGTCCGCATTCATCGGATCCACCCACACGTCGTGGGTATCACCGCCGCCCCGAGGCGAGTCCGGCGCCAGAGTGGCCCCTCCGTCCCGGCTCATGCTGAACCGCACCGAGGTGAAGTAGACGCGATCCGGGTCCACCGGGTCGACGGCGAAGCGCACGTAGTAAGGGGGTCGCTCGGCCATGTCGTGGTTGCGGCTCATGAGGCGCCAATGTCGCCCCCCGTCGTCCGACCGGTAGAAGGTCGGGTCGTCGTCCTCGATGAGGGCGTAGACCCGGTCGGGGTCGGAGGGTGCGATGCCCACGGCGACCTTGCCCACCGCGTGGTCCGCCGCGGGAAGGCCGTTGCCGGAGATCTTGCGCCAGGTATCTCCGCCGTCCCGGGAGACGTAGACGCCGCCTCCGGTTCCTCCGGAGTCGAGCTTCCAGGGATCGATGCGCAGAGACCACATTCCGGCGAACAGGATGTCGGGACGCCGTGGATCGATGGCCAGGTCCGCGCAACCCGTGCCTTCGTCGACGAAGAGCACCTGCCTCCAGGTCTTGCCCCCATCGGTGGTGCGCCAGATTCCCCGTTCCTTCTGCGGGCCGTACCCGTGACCTTCGGCACAGGCGAAGACGACGTTGTGGTCACGGGGGTGGACTACGACCCGACCGATACGGCCGGTGGCCTCCAGACCCATGTGCGTCCAGGTCTCACCGCCGTCCGTCGATTTGTAGATCCCGTTGCCCATCGCGAGGGCCGGGCGAATGATGAACGTCTCGCCGGTTCCGGCCCACACCTCGTTTGGCGCCGTCGGGGCGATGGCCAGCGACCCGATGGACTGGGCGTCCATGTCGTCGAAGGTC
Source organism: Gemmatimonadota bacterium (assembly GCA_022340755.1). Lineage (GTDB taxonomy): Bacteria > Gemmatimonadota > Gemmatimonadetes > Longimicrobiales > Gaopeijiaceae > SZUA-318. The sequence continues at coordinate 29,903 of JAJDNI010000118.1, read as the reverse complement.
GGACGCCAGCGCACGCCGCCGTCCTCGGTCTTCCACACTCCACCGGACGCCGCGCCGACGAACGCCGTCAACGGGTCTCCGGGGACCCCCACGACGGCGATGGCACGGTTGCCTTCGGGGCCCACGGTGCGCCAGCGGAGGCCGGCATAGACCGACGGGTCGACCTGTTGAGCGCCGAGCGCCGCCGCGACCACGGCAAGGGCGAGGACACCGAGAAATGTTGGCGTGCCTGAGCGGGAAAGGGCCGTCGGTGCGGACATTTGGCTCAACCTCGGGTAGATTGACCGCGGGGGGACGAGGGCCAAGCTGCCCCGGGCCGTCGCTCGGGGCAAGGCGGGTACGGAGCCAACATGTCCGTGTCGCCGACGGTCTCACGTGCCGGGAACCGGCTGTTCGACACACTGTATCTTGAGCCCATGAGAATCTCAGAGTCGTATCCAATATTCGGCATAGGGGGCGGTGCCTCCCGGCCGACGGTGTTCGCGCTGGCGCTGTCGGCGGTGCTTGTCGCCGGTGTGGCGGCCCAGAACAAGCCGACCAACGAGTCGGCGCAGGACATCGGGGCCGCCATCGCCCGGACCTGCACCACCATCGACCCCAAGACACAGGGGGTGATCGCCGGTGTGGTCACGGACTCCACCACTGGTGTGACGCTCCCCAACGCCCACGTCAAGCTGGTGTGGCAGGGCCCCGACGATCCACGGGCCCGGACGGCGGAGGTCGACACCAACAAGGACGGCTTCTACACGTTCTGCAATGTTCCCGCCGGTCTTCTCGTGCTCCTCACCGCCAATCTGAGGGTGACGTCCCCACCTCGGACCGTCGGAATCGAGGCGGGCATGCTCAACGTGGAGAACATCCGCCTGGCGGTCTCCGATCCCAATAAGCCGGGACTGCTGGTGGGGCGGATCATCGACGTCAACACGCGCCAGCCCATCGAAGGCGCTTCGCTGACGAACGAGCAGCTGAAGAAGCAAGTCGTGTCCAACGAGCGCGGCTACTTCAGCTTCGGCGAGGAGCCCTACGGGACGTATACCATCAAGGTGGAGCACCTGGCCTACCAGACCCGTGAGATCCCGCTGCACATCGCGGGCAATCTCACGCAGAACGTCGAGATCGAGATGACGCAGCAGCCCATCGAGCTCCCCGGGCTCAAGGTGAGCGTGCTGCCCCGGGCCCCCAACAACGACATCCAGGGGCTCATCCGTCGAATGAATCTGGGCTTCGGCGACTTCATCACCCGGGAGACGTTGGAGCGCCGCCCGGAGGCCAAGCTCGCCGACATCCTCCGCGAGGTGCCGGGTGTCTCGGTCTTCCGGAACGGCGTCCTGGCCTATCTCGAGGTGCGTGGGAAGACGTGCGATCCGGACGTCTTTCTCGACGGCGTGTACTACCCCCTGGACCCGTCGGTGGGGGTGAACGAGTTCTACGCCCGCGACCTGGAGGCCATCGAGGTCTACAAGGGCTCGGAGACGCCCGGTGAGTTCCTGCGCCCCGGCTTCCAGCGCCCCTGCGCGACCATCGTGATGTGGACCCACCGGGGGCGGTGACCGGCCCTTCGCGCAAACGCCGCCGAGCGACGGCCTGAGCCGTTGCGCCGTTCCGGCATAGGGCCGTTATTGCTGCGTCGGCGCCTCCACCCGGTCCCCTCCCGACGCCGTCGTCGCCGAACGTCACGCCCATAGCACGAAGGGAGCTTCTCCGAGCATGCTCATCGACTTCCACAACCACTACTATCCGCCGCAGTACCTGGAGGCCATCCGCTCCGGTGGGAGCCACTTCCGGATCACCACCGACGGTGAGGGCAACCCGGTGCTGCACTCACCGGGCGACTACAACGTGCTGGTACCGGGTCACCGCGACCTCGACTTCCGGGCGCGCGTGCTGGACGGGGCGGGGGTGGATCGTCAGGTGCTCACGTTTACCGCCCCCGGCACCAGCATCGAGACACCCGACCGGGCCGTCGAGCTGTGCCGCGTGATCAACGACGCGTTCGCGGAGGACGTCGCCCGGTGGGGAGGCCGCTACACGGCCCTGGCCACCCTTCCGATGAACGCACCCGACGCGGCTGTCGAGGAGGCGCGCCGCGCCACGGGAGATCTCGGCCTTCCCGGCGTCATGCTCTTCTCGAATGCCAGCGGCGTCCCCCTCTCCGACGATCGGTTCCTTCCGCTCTTCGAGGCCCTCCACGACGCCCGGACCGTGGTGTACATCCATCCGACCTATCCGGTGGGCGTGGAGGTCATGGAGAAGTACATGCTCATGCCCATGGTGGGCTTTCTCATGGACACGACGTTGGCGGCGGCTTCCCTCGTCTATGCCGGCGTGGTGGAGCGCTTCCCCGGGATCACCTGGGTGCTTGGCCACCTCGGTGGCGCCGTTCCCTACATGGCGGAGCGCTTCGACCGCGGGTTCGAAGCATATCCCGAGTGCAGGGAGCGGTGCACGGTGCTGCCCAGCGAGCAGTTGAAGGGTTTCTACTACGACACCGTGAACTTCGAACCGGCCTGCCTGGCTCTGGCTTTCGGCTTCGCCGGCGCGGACCACATCGTAGCCGGATCGGACTATCCGCACATGATCGGAAGCCTGTCGAAGATGCGCGACAGCATCGACGCCATGGACATCTCCGACGAGGACCGGGCCAAGATCCGCGGCGGCAACGCCGCGAGGATTCTGGGACTGGTGTAGGCTCGAGAAGCCGGGAGGTCGGGCGCCACGGAGCGTGACCGGCCTCCCGGCTTCCCAGAGGAGCCATCGTCCATGCTCATTTCCGGTTTCTCGTTCGCGCGCAACGCGGTGAAGCTCGACTACCCATTGGAGGAGGCGCTGCGCTCCATCCTCCCGGTGGTCGACGAGCTGGTGGTTGCCGTCGCGCCCGGCGACCCCGACGACGACACGCGCGGGCTCGTTGAGGGGATCGGTGATCCGCGCATCAGGGTCGTGGACGCCGTGTGGGACGACACACGCCACCAGGAGGTCTACGCCGACCTCACGAACGTCGCGCTGGACGCCTGCACCGGCGACTGGGCCCTGTACATCCAGGCCGACGAGGTGCTGCACGAGGATGACCTTCCCGTGCTTCGGTCGCGGTGCGAGGAGCTCCTCGAAGACAAGCGCGTCGAGGGGCTCCTGTTCGACTACCTCCACTTCTTCGGCGACTACCGGCATATCCAGGACGGCCAGGGTTGGTATCAGAAGGAGATCCGTGTCATCCGCACGGGCATCGGCGTGCGCTCGGTCCGGGACGCGCAGTCCTTCCGCTATCCCGACCAGCGGCGCATCACGGTGGCGCCCGCCCGCGCCCGCGTCTTCCACTACGGGTGGGTGCGGCCCCCGCGCTTCATGCAGGCGAAGGTGCGGGAGTTCTGGTCTCACCGCCGGAGCATCGAGGAGGTGGAGGCCGAGTACGGAGGCACAGAGGAGTTCGACTATGGCCCCCTGGGGCGTCTCCCTCTCTGGGAGGGGACCCATCCCGCGGTGATGGCGAGGCGCATCGCGGCAATGGATTGGGCCGGGAGCCTGCGCCGGGAAGACGAGCCGGGACGGATCCGCACGCAGAGGCACAAGGACGAACGCCTCAAGTACAGGCTGCTCACCGCCTTCAAGCGCGCCACGGGCATCGACCTCAACCACCGCAACCACGGCAGGGTGCTGCGGGTGTAGAGGATCGGGGTGGAGCTTCACGTCCGCCACTGCGCCGAGGCGCTGGGTTCCGGTCTCGGGCCCACACCCTCCGGAGAGGAAGCGTTGCCTTCTCCCGAGCACGCCCCCACCCTGATAGGCTCTCGCAGACCACCATCCACGAAAAGGGACTTGGCCCGATGCGCCGTACCGCAGCCTGCCTGACCATCATCGCTCTCGCGGCTCCGCCGGGAGCGGCGTCGCAGAAGCTCTCACCAGAGGAGGCGGAGATCACCCACTGGGTGGACGCCCACGCCACCGGGGCCGAGGCTCTTCTCGAACGCCTGGTGGACATCAACTCCGGAACCATGAACTTCGCCGGGGTGCGTTCCGTGGGGGCGGCTTTGCGTGCGGAGCTCGATTCCCTGGGATTCGAAACACAGTGGATCGACGTGCCCGAGACGAACCGGGCGGGCCACCTGTTCGCCAGGCGCACGGGCACCCGGGGCAAGAAGCTCCTGCTCATCGGGCACCTGGATACCGTCTTCGAGGAGAACGATCCCTTCCAGCGATTCCAGCGCCAGGCCGATGGCTGGGCAAGCGGACCCGGCGTGGACGACATGAAGTCGGGAGACGTCGTCATCGTCTTCGCCCTGAAGGCGCTCGCGGCAGCGGGCCTCCTGGACGGTACCCAGATCGTCGTCGCGTACACCGGCGACGAGGAGAGCCCCGGGCACCCGCTCGACGTGGCACGGCGGGATCTCGTCGACGCGGGCAAGTGGGCAGACGCCGCCCTCGGCTTCGAGGACGGGGTGCGGGACGACCAGGCCGAGTGGGCGACCGTCGCACGACGCAGCTCCAGCGGATGGCATCTCGAGGTCACGGGCCAGCAGGCCCACTCCTCGGGCATCTTCGGCCCGGAGACCGGCGCCGGCGCCATCTTCGAGGCCGCCCGGATCCTGGACGGGTTCTACCAGGAGGTGCGCGGCGAGGAGTATCTGACGTTCAACGCCGGCACGATCCTCGGGGGAACGGAAGTCACCTACGACGACCAAGAAACACGGGGCACTGCCTTCGGGAAGACCAACGTGGTGCCGAGTCGGGTGGTGGTGCAGGGTGGCATGCGCACCATCTCGCAGGAGCAGACGGAGCGGGCTCGCACAGCCATGCGGGCGGTGGTGGCACGACATCTTCCGCGGACCTCGGCGGAGATCACGTTTACCGACGGCTATCCCGCCATGGCTCCCACGCCCGGGAACGAGCGGCTGCGCACGGTGCTCTCCGACATCAACGTCGCGCTGGGCCGCTCTCCCATGCCTGCGCTGGACCCGGCCCGCAGAGGCGCGGCGGATATCTCCTTCGTGGCGCCCTACACCGATGCCCTCGCCGGGTTGGGGGCGTACGGCGAAGGTGGCCACACGCCGCAGGAGAGGCTGGACCTGAGCACGCTGCCCCTGGCGATCAAGCGAGCGGCTCTGCTCATCTACCGCCTTACGAGGGAGAAGCCGGCGACCTGACGTTCCAAGGAGACCGTCGTCCACCGGGGTGCGACGGGGGGTCGTTTTTAGCCGACCCCCCGTCGGTTCCCGCTACTTCACTTCTCGCCGTAGTTGACGCGGAGAAAGTCCGTGATGTAGTGCGCCGCCGCGTCGATGTCCCGGTAATGGAGGCCGATGACGCCCCAGTGAGGCATGCCGGCCACGTTGCCGGTGAAGATCCGCTCCCTGAGCAGCATGGGGTCCTGAGCCAGCGGCCAGTCTTTCGTCAGGAACGACTCCGTGGACAGCGTATCCCCCCGAAACACGAAGCTCGCCTTTCCTCCTCCGCCCTCACCGTGGCACTGCGAGCAGCTGATTCGGTAGACCGTGCTGCCTCGGTCGATGAGATCCGTCTTGCTCTTCCACGTGATGGTGTCGAAGGCCTCAGGTGAGAACAGCGAATCGACCATCGCCACGGAGTCGGACTGGATCGAGTCGCGAGCAGCCTGAAGGGCCTGCTGGTCTGGCTGGGGGGGCTGGCCGCGACAGGCGCCCAGCCAGGCGAGCGCGATGACGACCGGAATGTACGAACGCATAGAATTACCGACCTCCCTCCACCAGCGGGGTGGCCGCAAGGCGGTTCGTCCATAACGAAGGTACGGGCACCTCGCGGGGAAGCAAGTCGGAAGGGCCCGCGTCGCCGGCTCTTGAGAGCCGGCGACGGAGGCTGCAGGTTGACTCGACCATCGACCCCAAATCACACGGCGGATCTGCAATGAGCAACGCGGCTTCCCCTTTCCCGCCCCCCGAGGGTCCCCTCAGGGGTCCCGCGCCCGAACAGCCTTTCGCTGCGCCCCCCATCGAGAGGGTTCGGGTGGGGTTCGTGGGGGTGGGTCTCCAGGGCGGCGGACACGTGCGGAATTTCCTCCAGCTCGACGGAGTGGAGATCGTCGCGCTGTGCGATATCGACGAACCCCGCAACGAAGAAGTCGCGAGCTGGGTCGTGGAGGCGGGGCGGCCGAAGCCTCGGCTCTACGGACGGACGACCACGGACTTCGTGCGTATGTGCGAGACCGAGGAGCTCGACCTGGTCTACACGGCCACGCCCTGGGAGTGGCACGTGCCGGTGTGTGTGGCGGCGATGGAGAACGGCAAGCACGCCGCGAGCGAGGTGCCATCGGCCTACACGCTGGACGACTGCTGGAGGATCGTCGAGACGGCGGAACGCGAGCAGAAGCATTGCCTGCTCATGGAGAACTGCAACTACGACCGCCCGGAAATGATGGTCTTCAACATGGCCCGACAGGGGCTTTTCGGTGAGATCCTCCACGCCGAATGCGGCTATCTGCACGACCTCCGGGGAATCAAGTTCGAGGATGCCCACGAGGGACTGTGGCGACGCGCCCACTCCATGAAGCGGAACGGCAACCTCTACCCGACGCACGGCCTCGGCCCGGTGGCGAACGTCATGGATAACAACCGGGGCGATCGGTTCGAGTCCCTGGTATCGTTCAGCTCACCATCTCGCGGACTGCAGGAGTGGGCGAAGGACCACTATCCGGAGGGGGATCCCAAGCGCCAGGAGCAGTATGTCTGCGGCGACGTGAACACGAGCCTCCTCAAGACGGCCAACGGAAAGACCATCGTCGTCTCCTTCTCCACGAACCTCCCCCGTCCCTATTCGCGCGTGCACATGGTGCAGGGGACGAAGGGGCTCTTCCACGGATACCCCAACCGGGTCTACATCGAGGGACGAGGTCCCGAGGACCGGTGGCAGGATTACCAGGCGTGCCTCGCGGAGTTCGACCATCCCCTGTGGAAGGACCTCACCGAGCGCTCCGAAGGTGCGGGGCACGGTGGCATGGACTACATCGAGGACTACCGCTTGGTGAAGTGCCTGCACGAGGGGCTGCCCACGGACATGAACGTCTACGACGCGGCATCCATCTCAGCGGTGGGCCCCCTCTCCGAGTGGTCGGTAGCGAACGGTGGCAAGCCGGTCGACTTCCCCGATTTCACGCGCGGACGCTGGAAGACCTGGCCGAAGCTGGAGATCCTGCGGGCATGAGCCGGGATCGTCACGGCCTCCGCCAGGGGAGGCGGGCTTGAGCACTCCGGACGACGGTGTCCTCACGAAGGCGTTCGCCGCGCGCTACGGCACTCGGCCGACCCACCTGTCCCGAGCTCCGGGACGCGTGAACCTCATCGGCGAGCACACCGACTACAACGACCTCCCCGTGCTTCCGATGGCGCTCCAGCGCGAGGTGCGCATGGCCCTGCGACCACGGGATGACGGCTTGGTGCGCCTCGCCAACGAGAGCGCCGAGTTCGAGCCCGTCGAGTTCGAGATCCAGCCGGGGATTCCCAGGTCGGCTCCGGGACATTGGGGGAACTACGTCAAGGCCCCGGCGGACCACCTGGCCGCCCACTTCGGCATCCGCCGCGGGTTCGACGGCGTTCTCGTCTCGGACCTTCCGGTGGCTTCGGGGCTCTCGTCGTCGTCGGCACTGGTGAACACCATCGGTCTCGCCCTGGCCCGCTTGAACGAGGTCGAGGCCGGTCCGCTGGAGCTGGCGGCTCTCATGGCCGACGCCGAGCGGTACACGGGCACGCGAGGTGGCGGTATGGACCAGGCCATCAGCATGGGAGCCCGCGCCGGGCACGCGGCGCGCATCGACTTCGCCCCGCTGCGCATGAGCCACGTGCCGGTTCCGGCAGAGTGGCGCTTCGTGGTGGCGGACACCGGTGTGCGCGCCGAGAAGTCGGGTGCCGCGCAGCGGGCCTACAACACCCGTCGGGAGGAGTGCGAGCGAGCCCTACGGATCGTGGGAGAGACGCTCGTCGGTCGCGGCGAGCTACCGACGCCCCCGGCTTCGTACCCGGCTCTTCTGGCGGCATTGGGGTTCGACGGCGCGCTGGCCGCCGGCAGGGACGCGCTCGACACCCACCTGCTCAAGCGCTTCCGCCACGTGGTCACCGAAGCGCGACGCGTGGAGTCGGCCGTCGACATGCTGGCGGGCGGCGACCTGACGGGGATGGGCGAGCTCATGGATGCCTCCCACGAAAGCCTCCGTACCGACTACGAGGTGAGCTCCCCGGAGCTCGACGAGATGGTGACCCTGGCCAGGGAAGGGGGTGCCGTGGGGGCGCGGCTCACCGGCGCCGGCTTTGGTGGCTGCGCCGTGGCGCTGGCTCCCGCCGGCGCGGTGGAAGAGGTCGTGACCGCGCTCAGGGAGCGATACTGGGCCGCGCGGAGCGCTCGGGATGCTTCGGCCGACCGGGTCTTCGTGGCGGCGCCCTCCGAGGGGGCGAGCTATCGGGCGCTGTCGAGCTGACGTCGCCCGTTTCGCCCGGGGCTGTCGCACGCGTGAGCGGGACCGACCGAACTGTGCGGCGTCGACGTCCCCGGTCGCCGCAGCGCTATCTCAAGCCCACGCGGGGCAGCGTCCTCAGCACTCCCCATGCGGCCAGCGCGGCCGTGGCCAGACACGCCAACGCTCCTGCGGTGCGCCCGTAGAGCAGATACCCCACCCCGAACACCGCGCCGTAGACCACCACGCACGCCAGGAACCAGGCCAGGAACGCGGCGGCAGGGCTCTCCGACGGATCCGGCCGGCCGAGCTCGATACCGGCACCGTTCCATCCCGGACCCATGGGGCGAATATGGTCGTGGAAAGCTTGCAGGGTCTCGCGGGCGGCCGGCCGGGTGAGAAGCGTGACCAGCACCCAGCCTACCGTAGTGACGGCAACTCCGACCACGAGTTGGAGGGACGGGTCCATGGGGGCGAAGCCCAGGCGTGCGTGCATGAACTGGAAGTAGAGGGCCACGCAGAACGAGACCACCATCGCGGCGAGCTCGCTCCAGGCGTTGATCCGCCACCAGAACCATCGCAAGAGGAAGACCAGGCCGGTGCCGGCCCCGATCTGCAAGAGGATCTGAAATGCCTGGAGGGCGTTCTGCAGCCAGAGGGAGACCGTACAGGCGAAGACGATCAGAACCAGGGTGGCGATCCGGCCCACCGTCACGTAGTGCCGCTCGTCGCGGTCCGACACGATGAACCTGCGATACACGTCGTCGACGACGTACGAGGCGCCCCAGTTGAGGTGCGTGCTGATGGTGGACATGTACGCGGCGGCCAGGGAGGCGACCACGAGCCCGAGAAGTCCCGAGGGCAGGAAGACGAGCATCGCCGGATACGCCAGGTCGTTCCTGACGATGGACGGATCCAGGTGGGGGAAGGCCGCCTGGATCGATCCCAGCGTAGGGTAAACGACGATGGAAGCCAGGGCTACGATGATCCACGGCCAGGGTCTCAAGGCGTAGTGCGCGACGTTGAACCAGAGCGTCGCCTGGAGCGCGTTCTTCTCGTCTTTCGCGGCCAGCATGCGCTGCGCGATGTATCCGCCACCACCGGGTTCGGCGCCCGGGTACCACGTGCTCCACCACTGAACGGCGATGGGCACGATGAACACCGCGGCGGCGGTCTTCATGTCGGAGAAGTCGGGCAGCAGCGCCAGCTTGTCGTGAACGGCCGGGTTGGAGAACAGCCCGCTGAGCCCACCCACCACCGGCAGGTCCAGCGCGTACCATGCGGCCGCCACGGCTCCGATCATGGCGATGCCGAAGAGCAGGAAGTCGGTGGCCACCACGCCCCAGAGACCGGAGGTGGCCGAGTAGACCGCCGTGATCGCGCCGGCGCCGATGGCCACCTCGTACTTGTCCAGTCCAAGGAGGACGCCGCCGATCTTGATGGCCGCCAGCGTCACGGTGGCCATGATCATCACGTTGAAGAAGACGCCGAGGTAGATGGCTCGGAAGCCCCTCAGGAAGGCGGCCGGCCGCCCCGAATACCGGAGCTCGTAGAAGCCGATGTCCGTGAGAATGCCCGACCGGCGCCACAGCTTCGCGTAGAAGAAAACCGTGCACATGCCCGTGAGGACGAAGGCCCACCAGAGCCAGTTCTGGCTCACCCCACCGGTGCGCACCATGTCCGTGACCAGATTCGGTGTGTCGGTGGAGAACGTGGTGGCCACCATCGACGTCCCCAGCAGCCACCAGGGCATGGACCGTCCGGCCAGAAAGTACTCGGCGGTTCCCCGGCCGGCCCGTCGTGCGAACCACAGTCCGGTGACGAGGGCCACGGCGCCGTAGCAGGCCACGACGGCCCAGTCGAGGAGCGTGAGACGCATGGGCCTACTCCGCCAACTCGGCGAAGGCCCTCTTCAGGGAGTCGGGATACCGGCCCGCTGCGACGCGCTCGCGGAGGGTGGCTTCCGCCTGCTCCCGGTCCTCCGCGTGCGTGACCCCGAACCACTCGCCACCCGCCGTGAGCACGGCCACCCGAACGCCTCCGGTGCGGACCTGTGCGGACAGCGCGGTGGAGAGGGGGAACTCCGCGTCCGTGTCGCTTCCCCAACGACCGAGAAACCTCCGCAGCTGCCGCTTGAGCATGTCCACCACCGGATCGCTGAAGCCCCACAGGTTCATCGACACGATCTCCGTACCGCGCAGCTCGACGGACTCGCCGTCGCCGTCGACGCCGGAGATCCATCCCTCCACGCGCCGGATGTCACGGATCTCCGTGACGGACTCCAGAACGTGGTCCTTGCCCAGGACGCAGATGCCCCGGGCCACGCCGCCGGAACCCGAGAGGGTGTCGTTCAGCGTGTATCCAACCATCGCCGCCTCCGTCGGGAGGGGTTCGGCAGTCAGGTGTTCGAAGAGCTGGCGGAGCGCATCGGTGCCGTAGAGATCGTCGGCGTTGCACACCCCGAAGGGGCCCTCGACGTGACGCGACGCGGCGACGATGGCCTGGCCCGTGCCCCATGGCTTGGTCCGATCGGGTGGGGGTCGGAATCCCTCCGGCAGGTCGTCCAGGGTCTGCGCCACGAACTCCACTGGGAACGCGTCCCCCACGACCGAGTGGACGTGATCGCGTACCCTGTCCTCGATCTCTGGGCGGACGATGAAGACCGCTCGGGAAAATCCCACCCGTGCGGCGTCGAAGACGTTGTAGTCCATGATGGACTCACCGTCGGGTCCGAGGGGATCCACCTGCTTGAGTCGTCCGTAGCGGGTGGACATGCCGGCGGCCAGGACGACGAGGGGCGGAGTGCTCACGGCTTCCTCCGCGGGCGTGGATGACGGGTCATCCTTCCAGGTGCTCCTTGAAGAATGTGACGATTCGAGGCCACGGTGCTCGGTGGCCTTCAACTTGGCGCCCTGGGCTTCGGCGAGGTCGACTCACGAGCTTCGCCGGGCAGCAGCGACCTGCTGAGGCACCCGACCGGGTGGGAAGATGCACGGCTCCGGGCCTGGACGCGAGGACAGGCCTGCGCCGCCGGGGGGCGCGTGGTCCTGTGCAACGAATTGTCGCTGTGGCGTGTCCAAGAATACGAGCACCGGGAAGCGGAGCGGGGCGGAAGATCGCCGACCGGAACCCCCGGGGCCCATCGACCGAAGAGAGATGAAACTCCGGGGGTGCTCCGTACGAAGTGTACAGTGTGGACGGGCAGGGAGCCTGCTCCATGACAGGACGAGGGGAGGGGATGATGATACTGGCACACGTGGAAAAGAGCTCGGCGGTTCCGTGGTGGGCCGCCTTTGGAGCGCCCCTGGTGGGCGTCCCGCTCCTGGTGGCTCTGCTTTCGCTGGGCGCGCCGAAGAACGCCCAGAGCAACACGACGGACGTCAACAAGACGCCCACCACGGAGCAGGTCGAAGCGACGGTGACCACGCCCGTCCAGCTTCCTCCGGAATACAAGGAGAGCGCATCGTTGCCGCGATGCTGACAGGCCCTGGTCGTAGCCCCGTCCCGAGGGACGAGTAGGCACGGCCAGGGCCGGCTTTTCTACCCCACCTGACGCGCCGCCCTGTCGCACCTCGGGCGGCGCCGCTATTTCGAGATGGAACCTCTGGAGGGTCGCTATCCGTATAGGTGGGAAATGGACGAGATTCGGATTCCCAACGACGCCACGTACGCTCCCCTGGCCCTCACGGACCTGATCGCGGGTGCGCCCATCGCTTCCACCCTGCTGCTGGGTGCTACCCTACCCGGCCGCGTGGTGTCGGCGGCGGCGTTCGGCATGTATGCCGGGAGCGCCGTCAAGGACTGGTTGGCCCGACAGGACATGAAGTGGATCGACTTCAAGGTCGAGTTCGGGTCCGACGTGGATTGGATGGACGACATGCCCGAAGAGGAGCGACGCTCGGAGATCGAGCGTATCGCTCGGCGCCTTGACGACGTGTGGACCGCGGAGCGTCGCCCCCGGGAGAAGCTGGCCAGGGAAGTGAACGGGCGCCTCACCGAGTTCATCGCATCCATCACGGGGCAGCGGGTGAAGACCAGCTCGGCGGTGCGGGACTTCGGCCTCGCGCAGCTTCTGTTCCCGTTTGCCATGGGGGCCTGCGACATCGTCTCGGGCGACGTCTCGATCTTTCGGGACACCGGGGCGTTCGAGCCCCACGTCGTCTGCCATGAGTTCGTGCACAGGAAGGGGTACTGGAAAGAGCTGCACGCCCAGGTGCTCTCCTACTTCGCCCTGGTCACGTCCGAAGATCCTCTACTGGTGCAAGCCGCCCTCGCGGAGCGCCTCCACCGGCAGCTCAAGGTCCTCGCCGCAGAGGATGCAGACGTGTACCACGACCTCGTCGAGGGCCTCAGCGCCCGCCAGGAGCTGACCGAGGAGCTCCACTCCCTCAGGCCGGACCCCTCGGCGTACGAGAGCGTCGTGGGCTCGGTGATGCGCCGCATCTACGACGAGCGCCTCAAGATCACCGGCCAGAACGGAATCTCGGACTACGACGTGGGCTTCACGAACTTCCTCTGGACCTTCAGGCACTCGGAGGACGCCAGACAGGACAGGTCTCTGGCGGAGGTCTGAGGGGTCTCGGCGGCACGTCTGCGCTTCTGCGCAGGCCGTCTGGAGCGCGGTGTCATGGTCTTGTCGGGCTTGGCATAGCCTTGCCATCGACCGGATGAGAGAGCCTCTTCAAGCATCCGACTCCCCACCCCCGCGCCGAGACCATCATGAGCGTCCGCAACAACGTCTGTCTCGTCGTCGCAACCGTCACCGTCTTCACCCCTTGGAGGGTTCCGCTGGGGGCTCAGGAGGCGCGCGTCCCCGTTGCCGATTCCGCGGCCGTGGTGCGAGCGGGGCAGGCCCGCTTCACCGTCCTCACCAGTCGGATGGTGCGGATGGAATGGTCCGCGGACGGGGACTTCGAGGATCAGGGCACCCTGGTGGTGGTGAACCGCCGGCTCCAGGTGCCGACGTTCCGCACGGCCACGGAGGGTGGGTGGCGGGTGATCCGCACCGACGCCCTGACGCTGCGCTACAGGGAGGGCAGCGGGCGCTTCGCTCCGGACAATCTCGAGGTGCACATCGGCACCGGTAGCGTCGACACGACGTGGCGTCCCGGCCTCGCACCCGCCGGCAACCTCGGGGGGACGATCCGCACCCTGGACGGCGTCAAAGGCCCCGTGGACATGGGTCAGGGGCTGGTCTCGAGGGACGGGTGGGCGGTGGTGGACGACTCCGACAGCCCCCTCATGGTCGGTGAGGGTCCACCCTGGGTCGCAGCGCGGTCCCAGGGGGAGCACCAGGACTGGTACCTCCTCGGCTACGGGCACGACTACCGGGCGGCGTTGGGGGACTGGGCGAAGGTGTCGGGCCCCATGCCCTTGCCGCCCCACTTCGCCTTCGGCGTGTGGTGGTCCCGGTACTGGGCGTACACGGACCAGGAGGAGATGAGCCTGGTGCGGGCTTTCGACACCTTCGGAGTGCCCCTGGACGTGCTCGTGGTGGACATGGACTGGCACAACACGTTCGAGCTCCGGTGGGGCACCTCGGCGCGCGACGCCGCGGGTCACACGAAGGGATGGACGGGCTACACCTGGGACAAGGCGTACTTCCCCGAACCTGAGGCATTCATGTCCTGGGTGCACCACCAGGGCCTCCGGGTGACGCTGAACCTGCATCCGGCGTCGGGGATCCAGCCTTGGGAGGCGCAATACGAGAAGGTGGCGCGCGACATGGGGGTGGACCCCGCCACGAAGGAATACATCCCCTTCGAGATCTGGGACCGCCACTTCGCCCAGGTCTATTTCGACGACGTCATCCACCCCCTGGAGCGTCAGGGCGTGGACTTCTGGTGGCTGGACTGGCAGCAGGAGAACACCACGGGGATCCCGGGCCTCAACCCCACCATCTGGCTCAACCACGTGTTCTTCAACGACAAGCGCCTGGAGGGGAAGGAGCGGCCCATCATCTTCCACCGCTTCGGAGGGCTGGGAAGCCAGCGCTACCAGGTGGGGTTTTCGGGTGACGCCGCTTCCACGTGGGAGATGCTCGCCTTCGAGCCGGAGTTCACGGCGACGGCGGCCAACGTGCTGTACGGCTTCTGGAGCCACGACATTGGTGGCCACTTGCCGGGCCCGGTGTCTCCTGAGCTCTACACGCGGTGGATCCAGTTCGGCGCGCTGTCCCCGGTGCTCCGCACCCACACCACCAAGAACGCCGACGCCGAGCGGCGCATCTGGGCCTACCCTCCGGCGTACTTCGAGGCCATGCGCGCGGCCATGCTCTTCCGTACGGAGCTGGTGCCGTACCTCTACACCGCGGCGCGCACCGCCCACGACACCGGCGTCTCGATGCTATACCCCCTATACTACGACTGGCCGGAGGACGGCGTGGCCTACGCGCACCGGGGGGAGTACATGCTGGGCCCGGACCTGTTGGTCAACCCGGTGAGCGGTCCGGCCGACACGCTCTCGGGGTTGGCGACGCAGACCACCTGGCTGCCGCCGGGGGATTGGATCGAGTGGCAGACGGGCGCCCGCCTGGAGGGTCCGGCCACCGTGGAGCGGCGCTACGCCATGGACCAGATCCCGCTGTTCCTGAAGGCGGGATCGGTCATCCCCATGCAAGAAGCCACCACCCGGGTGGGCGACGCCGCGAAGGGTCCGCTGGTGGTCACCGTCTTCCCCGGCGCAGACGGCACCGCGCGCCTCTACCAGGACGCGGGCAACGACGAGGGGTACCTCCAGGGGCAGAACGCCTGGACGCGGCTCGCGTCCGCCTGGACCGACGGTGGCCGCCACCTGCGGGTGGACGTGTCCGCCGCCGACGGGACCTATCCGGGGATGCCCCAGCGGCGGGGCCTGGTCCTGAGGATGCCGGGCTCGTTCCCGCCGGAGCGGGTCCAGGTTGGAGGCGTCGACGTGCCCCATGTCACCGACGGGAGCGCCCCGGGGTGGTCCTACGACGGAGAGGCCATGGCGGTGGTGGTCCGTCTGCCCGAAGCCGCGGTATCCACCCCCCGTTCGATGGACCTGGACTTTCCCGACGTGGACCCGTCCCTCGTGGAGGGCGTGGCGGGGACGCTGGCTCGGATCCAGGCGGCGAGAGACGTGCTGGAAGGTCTCTGGCCCGATGACTGGCCCTCCGACGCCTTCGTCAGCCTGACCCAGACCGGGCGGCGCATCGAGCTGCGGCCGGAGACGGCTGCGTCGGAGCTGCGTACGCTGCGCGACGATCTCCCCGGAGCCATCGCCAAGATCCACGACCTGAAGGGGAACGAGGCCATCAAGGCGAAGGCGCTGGCGATTCTGGGGGGATGACGAGACAAAGGCCGCGGGGTGATCCCGATCCCACCGGTTCGTCCGGCGTAGCATGTCCTCCATCCAGGACATGCCAGCGCCGGTACGTCCCCGGAGCCGGACGGCGATTCCGTCGGGTCTCCTCCGTTCACCATGGGTATCGCCCCGATTTCGCACCGTAAGCTACGGCCGTCGCGCCCGTACGTTCAGGGGCACAGCGCTTGCACTGACCGCCGTTGATCCCTGCGGGGATCGTCGGGACCCTCCCTCTGGCACTCCGTGAGTGAAGGACCGGCCGGCATGGCATCATTCCTGGTGCGACTGCAGCACCTCTTCGCTTCCCTCTTTGTTGCCTTTCTCCTCCTGACGTCAGCTGCTGCAACGGTTGCGGTCGGTCCGCGTGGCGCGGCAGCCCAGGGGATCCTCTTCGTGCGGGTGGGTGGGGAGAAGGGCCCCATCGTCAACGCGACGGTCGAGGTCGCACAGCGCGACACCGTCTGGCGTCGACTCGACACCGATACCAGAGGTGCCGCGCGCTTCGCGGCGATGCTGCCGGGGACGTACGAGGTCCGAGTCCAAGCGTACGGGTACCGTCCCCACGTCGAGCAGAATGTGAGCGTGTCGGACGCCTCCACCGTCCTGGACCTCTTCCTGGAGTCCTCGGCGGTGCCGCTCGAGGGGCTCACGGTCACCTCGGAGCGGGTGCAGATCGAGAGGGAGAACACCGAGTTCAACACGCGTGTGGACAAGAAGGCCATCGAGCTGCTCCCCGCGACGCACGACGCCCGTGACATCGTGGCGCTGGTGCCGGGGGCTCGCCCCGGGCACGTGTGGGGTGGCTCGAACTTCCAGGCGGACAACTACCGGATCGATGGCCTGTCGAACAACAACCCGGGGATGGGCGGCGACCTCATCAAGCCCAACTTGAACTGGATCGATCATGTGGAGGTGCGGGGGCTGGGTGCGGGAGCGGAGGACGGTGGATTCCAGGGCGGGCTCATCGACGTGGTGACGAAGCGGGGCACTAACGACTTCCACGGGATGGTGCGGACGTCGTTGGAGAACCACGCGCTGAACGCGACGAACCTGGTATCGACGGAGATCGGCTCGGAAGTGTCAGGACGTCGGGAGCTGGAGGGAGAGGCGCAGGGTTCCCTCGTCCGGGATCGACTCTTCTACTACGTGTCGGCGAAGGACATCCGCCAGGAGCTTCGGGCGCTGAACCACCTGACGGAAATTGCCGGAACGTACGCCCCCCGACAGGAGAAACGTACGGAGGACAAGCTTTTCGGGAAGCTGACGTGGACGCCCAGGCCCGCCACGGAGGTGAACGTGTCGGCGGCGTACCTGGGTACGACGGCGGACAACTGGGATCAGACTGGATACGAGTCGCCAGGGGCGGCGCATCGCTACCGGGCACCCACGTGGCTGTTCAACGCCTCGTGGCGGGAGACGCTGGGGATCCATGGCGTCCTGGAGGCGCGGGTAAACCACATCTCCCTCGACGAGCGCATGGACGCCTACGGCGGGACCGGCGTCCCCGGCGTACGCCTCTTCTCCCTCATCCCGCCGTACACGTCATTCCAGAACAACCCGTTCACGCTGCGCGACGCACCGTCGGGCACCTCCGCGAGCGTCAGCGGGTCCTTCCAGGTGAAGACCGGAGACCTCCAGCACCTGCTGAAGGCGGGCGTGGAGTACAACCGGGGGAGCTTCCACAACGAGCGCACCCGCAATGGGGGCATGACCTGGCTTCCCACGCCCGTAGCGGACTTCGATCCCTCCGCTCCGAGCACCTGGACCGACCCCAACGCGGGGTGGACCGCGACCCAGTGGGGTGGGGAGGTGCACCTGAATGCCGACGTGGCCAACGCGGCGGCGTACGTGCAGTCGTCCATCTCGCTGAGTTCACGCGTGGTGTTGTCGCCGGGGGTGCGCTGGAGCCGGTGGCAGGGCTGGATCACGCCCCTCACGGGGAGCCGCTTCCAGGCGGTGACCGACCAGGCCCTCGATCCTCGGGTCGGGCTGACCGTGGACCTGGTCCCCGACGGCTCGTGGACGGCGAAGGCTCACTGGGGCAGGTATCACCAGGACATGGTCACCCAGATGTTCGACCGGGCGGCGGGCTCGGACGCCTTCACCAACGAGGAGGTCTGGTACTACCACGGGGCGCCGGTGACGGATGCATCGACCGTGTTCAAGCTGGCGCAGCGAGATTCGCTGGCGGCGCTGGGGCTCTTCACTCGGGAGGCGGTGGAGTCTCTGAACGAAACGGGGCGGGTGGAGGGCTACAAGCAGCCGTACCTGGAGGAGTGGCTGGTGGGGGTGGAGAAGCGGTTCGGGCACTCGGCGAAGCTGTCCATCCTCTACACCAGGCGCTCGAACCACGACATGGTGGCCCTCGTCGATAGGAACATCGCCACCAACTACACGCGGTTCGGGGGCTTCCGTGCCGGGGGGTACGGGACAAGCGAGCCCGAGGTCATCATCCCCGGCGACACCGTGTCCCAGCACTACCCGGGGACGAACGGCATCTCGGTCGGCACCGTGTACTTGCCCAACAACGTCCTGCTGGAGCGGCTGCGCTGCCGTGCCCGGGGCACGTGCCCGTATCTCGTCGATGTCCCCGGACTCACCTACGCGGACACCGCAAACCTGTCCTGGAACCCCGACTACGTGGTCACCACGGCGCCCGGCGCCCACCGGGAGTTCGGCCAGTTCCAGATGGTCGTGAACGTGTCCCGCCCAACCTGGGGCGGGAGCTTCTCGGTGGTTAAGACCCTCTTGAAGGGGAATCTGGACAACGTCACCGGCTACACGGATCCCACCACCTACGACCCGGGCCCTTACGTGCGCATCAACGAATCGCTGAACGACTACGGGTACCTGGAGAACTATGCCGGTGTGGAGGCGAAGGTCTCGGTATGGGGGAATCTTCCGGCGGCGATGCAGGGCGGGCTCTTCTGGACGTACCGCTCCGGCGACCGGTACTCGTCGGTCTTCCGACTGACCACGCTGGGGCATTACACCTACTCGACGGCGCACCTGGAGGCGGACCCGATCAACCAATGGCGTCGCAACTTGGTGGTGGAGCCGCTGGACACGCGGTTCTTCGCGGCGCTGGAGGGCGATTACATGTTCCAGGGCACGCGGGGCAAGAACCAACTCCCGGCCCGGGCGAACCTGGATGCCCACCTGGAGCGATCCTTCGAGGTTGCGGGACGGGAGGTCGCGGTGTCCCTGGACGTGTTCAACGTCCTGGGCTACAAGGACGTGACCCAGGTCCAGGAGATCGTCAACTACGGCACCAACCCGTGGGGCGTGGGCATGGTGCACATCGCGCAGAACGCGTACTTCGGCTCTCCGCTGGAGAGAGTACCGCCGCGGACGCTACGGCTGAGCACCCGGGTCGACTTCTGAGGAACCCGGACGCGAGGACTATCGGCTCCGCCTACCAGCGGAGCCGCGACGGAGACGGCCTGGTTCCCGGGACCAGGCTCGCTTTGTGCCCGCAGTTGGTCGTCCACGTAGATGCGCAGCGCCGACACCCGCCCGTTCTGCCCGACTGGGGTGGCCGTAAGCACCGCGGAGCCGGTGCGGACGGCGATCTCCACGGTCCTCTCCCATAGACCGGACCGTTCGTCCACGTGCTCCATCTGCCCGTCACGGCCGGTGTACACGATGGTGCACCGTGTGCAGTCGGCGACGTAGCGCACCCGGAACGCCTGGCCGACGCCCATGGTGCCACGCGTACCGTTGGGATCCTGGGGCCCGAAGGGAGGCGAGCCGGGGCCCGCTCGCGGAATGCTCACCGAGGCGCACGAAGCTACCAGCGGAAGGAGGAACAGCGCGAACATCCGTGGCAGCATTCGAGACGCGTGCATCATGCGGCTCGTACCGTCGTACCACCCACGGACGTTCCCGCTCTGCCGGCCGGTGTGCGCGTCAGGCCCTGGTGCGGGAGTGGCCCCCGCTTCACCCCCCGTCGGCGTTCCTGATGAGCTGCTGATAGAACGCGATGCTGGTGGCCAGCCCCTCGACGCTCATGTGCTCGTCCGTTCCGTGGACGAGCTTGAGCCCGTCCGGTCCGATGGGCGCCGCGAGGAAGCGGAACACTGCGTTCGAGCGTCCGGCGTAGTACTTCGAGTCGGTGCCGCCCATGACCAGGTAGGGAGCCACCTTCACGTCTTCCTCGGGCATGACCTGTCGAATGGTGCCGGCCAGCATCTTGAACGCCGGGCTCCCGGGATCCGACACCGGAGAAGGAGCCACCGAATCGCCCCCGGAGATGCTCACCTTCACGCGATCGTCATCGATCACGGAGCGCACCCGATCCAGCACCGACCGCGGGGTCTCGCCCGGCAGGATCCTGAAATTGACGATGGCCCGGGCCGTGATGGGTAGCACGTTGGCCTTCACGCCACCCTCGATGATGGTAGGGGCCGTGGTCGTGCGCAGCATGGCCGCCGACTCGGGGTCGCCGAGCATCATGTGCTCGACGAGGGGCTTGGTGAGCCAGAGATTCGCCAGTGCCAGCCGCGGCACGAACGACATCTCCGGTGCCACGTAGTCGAACAGTGCCCGGCCCGGCCCCTCAAAGTGGGCGGGGAACGGGTGCTCCTCGAGCTCGTCGATGGCCTCCGCGAGGATACCGATGTTGGTCTGATTCGGAGGCGTGGAGGAGTGCCCGCCGGGGCCCTCCACGAGGAGCTCCAGGTTCACGTAACCCTTCTCGGCGATCCCCACGAGGGCGACCGCCCCCTCCACCCCCGGCAGCAGGCCCTTGGCCACGGCGCCCCCCTCGTCCAGAACGAGGTCGATGGGTCCAACGCCGCGCTCCTGCAGGGTGCGGGCGATCTCCCGAGCGCCCTGCAGGCCGCCGATCTCCTCGTCGTGACCGAAGGCCAGGTAGACGGTGCGTCCGGGCTGGTAGCCGTCGGCCAGGAGCGCCTCCACCGCCTCCAGGGCGGAGATGACGCTCACCTTGTCGTCCATGGAGCCCCGGCCCCAGATGGAGCCGTCGGCAACCTCGCCGCCGAAGGGGGCGTGGGTCCAGTCGCCCTCGGTTCCGGGGATCACCGGGACCACGTCCTGATGGCCCATGAGCACGATGGGAGGCAGGCTCGGGTCGGTCCCCTCCCACGTGTAGAGCAGGCTGAGGTCGTTCACGAACTCCTTTTGCAGGTGCTGGCGAACGAGAGGATACGTCGAGTCGAAGAACGCCTGCAGTCCGCGGAACGCCGCGGTGTCGGTGTTCACTCCGTTGTCGTACGAAACGGTACGGAAGCGCACGGCGGAACCGAGGTGCTCAGCCGCCCCCGTGGTGTCCACGGCGATGGGGGCCACCGCGTCCGGGGCCGGGCCCTGCATCGACGGCATGCGCGCCGCCCGCACCACCATGACCCCTGCGAGGACGATGACCACTGTGGCGAGAAGAGCGAGGGTCTTCTTCATGTCGGAGGCGCTCGATGTTGTGCGTTCGCTATCAGGGATGCCGCAGTCGGTGTGGCGGCCTACTCCTCTTTCGCGAAGTGTCGGTAGAGGAGCCAGGTGCCCCAGATCGCTACGACGAGCAGCGCACCTGGGACGACGATGGTCCAGATCGGCCCACCGATAGGGGGTGTCGCGGGGAGGGGCTGCAGGTGGGGATTCTCCTGCGCCATGGGTGCCAGAGCCGACAGGGCGGCCAACACGACGGCGCTCATGATCCTGCTCCCCGGGACTCCGAGGACCCTCCGCCGTCGTCGCGGTGGCGCCGCTTCCATCCGTACCACGCGAGCCCCAGACCGATGAACGACGCTACATAGGCGATGCTCATGCCGATGAGCGTGACCAAGCCTCGTTCCATCAGTCGGCCCCCCCTTCCGGAATCGTGTCGGGTCTCCAGCGCATGCGCTCTTCCAGTCGCGTGAGATAGCTGGCCTGCTGGTTCTCGTATTCCACGGAGACCGCCTTCAGCTTGGGGTCGATGACCCAGAACACCGCGATGGCGGCCAGCACCGCCAGGGTGAGCTCCCAGATGGCCGAGGCCTGCAGCAGGAAGAGGTTGGCGGCCCCCACCATCGCCAGCGCCATGGAGATGGGCGACAGCACGATGGCGATCCAGTCCTCCCGGCTCCAGCCGTCGGCCTCCTCAGCCGTCCACGTCCGCCGGATGAAGGGCCTGGGGTCGGCGGACCGGGTCGCGCGCTCGTCGCGCAGGAGCCCACGGCGGCGTGCCTCCGCCTTCACCGGACCCCACCACCCCAGCGGCCGCGTCTGCAGATAGAAGTGGATGAGATGGTCCATGGGCTCGGCCTTCGTGAGGAAGGTCGCCGGCACGAAGATGAGCACCCCGAGGGCCATGAGGGACCAGAACTGCAGGTAGTCGGGAAGCACCGGGATGACGTGGAACTCGGGGAGCACCCACACGACGAGCCACGCGATGCCCAGGTTGGCGATCCACGAAGCCAGATAGCCCCAGGCGTTGAAGCGCCACCATACCACCTGGAGGATGTTGGGGAGCCAGATGCCGGCCATCATGAGCCAGAGGGCGAAGATCAGCCACTGGGTGATCTCCTGCATCATGAGGCCGTAGAAGAAGGACCCCACCAGGAGCACCGCCGTCGCGATGCGCCCCACCCACACCAGGGTCTTCTGCGAGGCCTCGGGGTTCCAGTAGCGCTGGTAGAGGTCCCTGGTGAAGTAGAGCGCCCCGAGGTTCATGTGGCTGGAGATCGTCGAGAAGTGGATGGCGAGGATCGCGGCGAAGAACATCCCCACCAGCCCGGCCGGCAGCAGCTCCAGGCCCATGCGGTACCACCCCAGCTCCGATTCGGCTCCGTTCGTGATGTGCGGAGCCATGACGAAGAAGGCCAGGATGGACGCCGCCCAGATCCCGTTCCTCAGCAGCGTGATTGCGCCGCCCCACCAGATACCGTAGGCGGCGTCGCGCACGGTTTTGGCGGATTGAATGCGCTGAGCCTCCACGTACCAGTCGATGCTGGTGCCCATGCCGAAGCCGCCCACGATGGCGATGACGAGCATGGTGAGCCACCACGCCATGGGGAAGTCACCGGTGAACCAGCCCGTGAAGGCCAGGGAGTTGAGCCTCCACCCCTGCCCGAGATTGCCCACGCCCGCGACGACGGCATGGGGGCCGCCGGCGGCGACGATGCCCACGGCGGACACCAGGAGGATGGCGAAGATCGCGACGATCCCCTGGAGGAAGTCGCCCATGACCACGCCCCAGTATCCGGCGGCCAGGGTGTAGAACGCCGTGATGACGGAAGGGATCACCAGCCCCACCCACACCGGCCATCCGAAGGCGAGTTCGGTCACCCGGCCCATGGCGATGCCCACCCAACCCAGGATGAACATGTTCATGAAGACCTGCCACCCGGCCATCCACCCCCGGAGAAGCTCGGCGCCCATTCCATGGAAGCGCACCACCTGCCACTCCGCCTGGGTGAACGCCACCGAGCGCCGGTAGATGCGCGCGGACACGAATGACGCCACGGAGGTCCACGCCGCGAAGAACGTGTACCAGAGTCCCCGCAGGCCGTGCTGATATACGGTCCCCGTGACCCAGATGGGGGTGTCAGTGGCGGTGTGCGTGCTGAAGACCGAGGCGGCGGGGAGCCACCATGGAAGGCGCCGGCCCGCGAGGAAGAACTCGGACTCCGAACGCCGCGCGAGACGGTAGAAGAACCCGGCGCCGCCCACCATCAGGACGAGAAATGCCAGGGTCCAGAACCAGTCGAGTGGGGTGAAGTGTGTCAGGGCCCGCCTCCGTCCTTCGAGGATGTCGGTGAAGCCGCCCTACCGCCGGGCGGACGCACGGCGGAGAGAATAGAGGGCGTGGATGTCCTCCGCCATTGCCCTCGTGCGGCGGAGACGACGCCGACGCTGGCGGCGCGCGGTCAGCCGAGGGCGTCCTTGGCCATCACCGTCCAGTCGTCGTGGGCGTGGCCTTTCTCGATCCAGCGGTCCATCTCCGCGGCGACGCCGGGGATCACCGCCAGGTCGATGTCCGCTCCGGCAGCGGCCTCCATCATGAGGCGGGCGTCCTTGCGGGCCATGGCCAGCGTCCACGAGGGGTGGTGGAAATCGGCTTCCAGGACACGCGCCGCGCGGGCGGGAAGCGAGGCGCCGGGGTTGAACCAGTCGAAGAGCGACACCGCCTCCTTCGCGTCGATTTCCAGGGCCTTTGCCAGGGAGAGCATGTCGATGACTCCCGTGGTCATGGACAGGAGGAAGAGGTTGCCCATGAGCTTGAAGGCCGCCGCCGCATCGGGCCGCGTGCCGAGCCAGACCACCTTGCCCGTCATCTCCGCGAGCTCGGGCTCGAGGGCGTCGAAGAGGTCACGGTCGCCGGAGGCGAGCATGTAGCCCGTCCCATGGCGTGCGTTCATCGGTCCCATGAAGACCGGCGCGTGCTGGAAGGCGATCCCGCGATCGGCCCACCGCCGAATGCGCTCCGCGGTTCCCGCCGGCGACGTCGTCGTGTGGTCGACGATCGCGACGCCTTCGTCGAAACCGGGGCGGGCGCGCTCCAGGACGTCGTCCACGGCGGCGTCGTCGGAGAGGGTGACGTGGATCCGCTGGGCGCCTCGCGCCGCCTCGGCGGGATCCTCGAAGGCCACGGCCCCGTTGGCCTCCAGAGCCTTTGCCTTGGAAGCCGTACGGTTCCAGACATGCACGGTCTCATCGCGCTCCCGCAGGGCGCGCACGAAGTTGGATCCGAGAAGTCCCATGCCGTAGAAGGCGATCATGTCGGTTCCTCCGGAGCCGATCGAATTGGCGTCTGACGATCTCTTTCAAGCTAACCACCCTGCAAAATCAGCCGTTCGCTGCCATTTTCAGTCCCGCGGACCGATGGGTCCCGCTGGACCGGGCGCGCGGGCGCAGCCGGGCGGGATCGTCGGTCGGGCTCAGGAGCATGAGATGCGTCGCACCATCCTTTCTCGCGGGATCGTCACCGCAGTCGCCTTCGCGGCCGCGGCTTCCTCCGGCCGACCGGCCGGCGTCCGGGCACAGGAACCGGGCGAGGGCACAGCGCAGGACCGCCCCATCCCGGATTGGCTCGTCCTGGGCACGTTCCCCGTGGAACCGGGTCCCCAGCGAGTGACCCATCCCTACCTCGCCGACGAGGCGACAGCGGCGCCGGAGCCCGACGCCACGGTGGGGGACCTGACATGGCACGAGGTGAAGTCCGACACCCTCGGCCGGATGGACCTCAAGGTCGCCATCGGAACGCCACCGCTGGAGCAGGCTGCCGCGTACGCGTTCTCGTGGGTGACGAGTCCGGACGAGCGCACCGTGACGTTCGGCTTCGAGTCCGACGACGATCTGCGCGTCTGGTTGGACGGGACCCTCATCCTGGATCGGGAGGTGGCGCGTAGCCTTCGGGGAGGCACGGACACGGTCACCGTCCGGCTGGCCAGGGGCGCCAACAGGCTCCTCATGAAGGTGGTGAACAGGACGGGAGGCTTCGGTCTTGGGGCGCGGTTGCTGGGCATCCCCGGAAGCGATCTGGACGGAATCCGTCTCGGTGTCACCGTTCCCGAGGACGCCGAGGTTGCCACGACGCCCCAGCCGGCGCTGACCGTGGGGCCGCTTTCCATCGCCTCGTCCGCCGTGCTGGTGGCGAGCAGTGGTGAGATCCGGGTCCCCACCGTGGCACGTGGCACGCGCTGGGGAGGGTTGAGCGGTCCGGTCCGGGTACGCGTTGGCGGACAGGAGGCCGCGCTGCCGGGAGCCACCGACGGACTCCAGGCGTCGGTGGATCTGCCCACGACCTGGGGCGACCTCACCGCCGCGGCGGCCGCCGGCGACGCGGGCGTGCAGGCGACCGTCGCGGAAGGAGACACCTACGGTCACGCCATCGATCCCGGGCCCGTGATGGACGTTCTCGCGCGGCCCATCGGGGTGGAGGGATGGCGCTGGCGGGACGGGGATGGCATGTGGCACGCTCTTCCCGCCGCCGGAGATCACGGAGTGGATCCGGCGGTGGTGCGCGAGACGAGGGCGTTGGCGTTCCGGTCGCCGGTGCCTGCGGTGCTGGCCGGGCTTTCGCTGGACATGGATGCCGCCGAGTTCGGGGCGACGTCGTCGTCGGTGAAGGTGGGCGGCGTGGAGCGCCCCATCGGTGCCGACGGCCGCGTGGTGCTGTGTGCTCCTTGCCGAATGGGAGACACGCTCTCGGTGGAAGTGGACCCGGCCGGGCAGTGGTGGAACGCGCCCAGGCTGGTGGTGCCCGACGCCGGGTGGATGGAGATCTCCCAGGGCGCCCGGTGGGCCCGCTTCTTCCTCGCCGACAGCGTCGCTCCCGGGGCGCCGGGGCCCGACGTCGCGCGGGAGCTGCTGGCCGCGAGCACGGACCCCGGCAAGGGCCGGTACCGTGGGCTCGTCAGCGAATGGATGCAGCGCCTCGCGCCGGCCGCCCGGACCATCAAAGCCGACACCATCGACATCGTGGGCAATGCGCACATCGATGCCGCCTGGCTGTGGCGGTGGCCGGAGACCGTGGACGTCGTGCGGAACACCTGGCGAACCGCGGCCGAGCTGCTGGAGAAGTATCCCGGCACGACGTTCGCCGGGTCGGCGGCCGTGTTCTACGAGTGGGTCGCCCAGTACGAGCCTTCGCTCCTGACAAAGCTGCAGCGGCTGCAGAAGGAGGGACGCTGGGCGCTCGTGGGGGGCTGGTGGGTCGAAGCCGACGCCAACCTACCTTCGGGGGAGGCGTTCGTGCGCCAGGGTCTGTACGGGCAGCGTGCCTATCAGGCGCTCTTCGGAACCACGGCCCGGGTGGCGTGGATCCCCGACACGTTCGGTTACGCGTTCAGCCTGCCGCAGATCTTCAAAAAGGAGGGCATGGACTTCTTCGTCACGCAGAAGCTCCGCTGGAACGACACCGACAAGTGGAGCGCCGACAAGAACCTGTTCTGGTGGGAAGGGCGGGACGGCTCCCGCGTCCTCACGTACATCCCCTACGGATACACGCACGACCTCGGGGCCCAGAGCCTCGCGGACGAGTGGAAGGCGTCGCGCGACTCGACGGTGGCCCGTCGCATGCTCGTGCTGTACGGCGTGGGTGATCACGGCGGCGGTCCCACCATGGAGATGCTCGACCGCGCCAGGCAGCTCGAGCGCATCCCCACGTTCCCGGCGCTCAGGAGCGACCTCCCGGTGGACGCGATGGAGCGCATGGCGAAGGAAGCCACCGCGGCCCCGGTCATTCACGACGAGCTGTACCTCGAGTACCACCGGGGCGTGTACACGACCCAGTCGAACATGAAGCTCTGGAACCGGAGGATGGAGGGGCTTCTGGGAGCGACCGAGGTGGCCGCGACGCACGCCTCGTTCGTGGCTCCTTCGAGCGCCTGGTACAACTACCCGCGTGGAGCCCTGACCACCGCTTGGGAGAAGACGCTGTTCAACCAGTTCCACGATCTGCTCCCGGGCTCCGGCATCGCCCCCATCTACCAGGATGCGATGGCCGATTACCACGAAGCCGAGCGGGTCACCCTCATGGAGCTGGACCGGGCGGGTGAGATGATCGCCGGCACGCTGGACACGCGGTCCCCGGTGCAGGACGGACGTCCGTACGTAGCCCTGAACCCGTCGGGGCACGCGCGCAGCGGCGTGGTCGCCATTCCGTGGACGGAGGGGGCGGCAGGCGCTGTCGACGGCGACGGGCACCCTCTATCCAGTGGGGTGTGGGAGGACACCCTGCGCGTGCGGGTCGAAGACGTGCCCGCCACCGGGGCTCGCCTGCTGTGGGTGGTTCCCGGAACGTCGGCGCAGGGCGAGCCGTTGGGGGCGCTTCTGCCCGAGCCGGGCGGAAGGGCGGTGCTCCAGAACGAGAAGCTGCGTGTCGAGGTGGAACGCGGCACGGGGGAGATTGCCCGGATCGTGGACAAGGCGTCGGGGCGGGACGCGCTGGAGGCCGGGGGTGGCGGTAACCGTCTGGCCACCCGTCGCGATCAGCCCCTGGAGTGGGACGCCTGGAACCTCGACAACACGGACGATCCCTGGATTCCGGTGGCGGATACGGTACGCGTGGGAGAGCCCGGACACGACCACCTCGGAACGTTCGTCGACGTCGTGCGGGCCGACGGGAATGGGCGGTTCGAGCAGCGCATTACGCTCCCGAACGGGGAGTCGCGCGTGGAGGTGGACACGCGGGCGCTGTGGCGTGCGGATCACCGGGTCCTGAAGGCGTCTTTTCCCCTGGCGGTCGCCTTCGACAGCACCTGGGCGGAGATCCCCTACGGCGCCATCGAGCGGCCTGCTGTCCCGCTCAGTCGCCAGGACAGCGCGCGCTACGAGGTTTCCATGCAGCGCTGGGTCGACGCCAGCGACGGGACGTGGGGCGTGAGCCTGGTGAACGACTCCAAGCACGGATACGACGTGCGCGGAGACACCCTGCGCCTGACGCTGCTCAAGGCCCCGAAGTGGCCCGACTCGACGGCCGACATGGGGTGGCACCACTTCCGGTACGACGTGGTTGTGCACGACGGAGACTGGAGGAGCGGGCCCACGGAGGAGGTGGCCGACGATCTGAACCAGCCCCTCAGGGCTGTGGCGGTGCCGGTGCACGATGGGCAGGGGCGTGCCAGAGCGTTCCTCACCCTGGAAGGGGTGGGGGTGGAGCTGGGCGCCCTGAAGATGGCCGAAGACGGCGAGGACCTGGTCGTACGCCTGGTGGAGCGACACGGCGCGCCGAGCACGGCGACGCTCCAGTTGCCGTGGCCCTTCGAGTGGCGGGAGGCGGATCTGCTGGAGCGACCGGAGAAGGAGTCGGGATGGACCCGCAGCGCCGGCGACCGCGTTTCCATACGGCTGCAGCCCTGGGAGATCGCGACGGTCCTGGTCCGGCCGCGCTGACCCCCGGGACGCGAGTGGGCCCCGCCCGGTCACCCGGACGGGGCCCACCGGCCCGCGCGTTTTGCGGTGAGGTCCGCGTCAGGCCATCTCGACGTCGTAGCAGACTCGCCAGTCCGACATGTTCTCGGGATCGGTCGATCCCTCGTCGGAGGGGAAGTGCCGTCCGACCCACGACGAGACTGGGCCGGTGAACTCCCGACGGTAGTCCTCGAGGTGGTCGTTGGCGGTGAGCTTGTCCAGCTCTACGCCGAACAGCTCGACCACGAGACTATCCCCGGCATCGCCCTCGAACAGGACCTTGTCGATCTTGTCGACCTTGTTCCTGCGCGGGTGATCGGAAATCGACCAGAATCCCGTTTCCGGGAACTTGAGCTCGTGGCTCTGGCCACCCGTGGTGATCCTCGAGCGGAAGCGGAACTCACCCTCGTCGTCCCAAGCCGCCTCCTTGTTGTCCTTGATCTGGATCCAACGCAGGATCACCCGGATCCGGTTGCCGGCGTTCTCCGACATCGTAGCTCCTGGAAGGTCGTTTTCCCCACTGCGGGGGATGAATAGAGCCCTTCCCCGCTTCGGGTCAAGGGTCAGGTGCGCTTTTCCGTCATCAGGGCGAGCAGATTGGCCTCGGAATCCCGGAAGAACGCCATCCACAGCTCGTAGCTTCCCATGTCCGCGATCCGGTGCGGAGTGTCCACGAAGGCTACCCCGCGCTCGGTCAATCCGGCGTGCGCCGCCTCGATGTCCGGCACCTTGAAATAGAGGATTGAGCCCGGATGGTTCCCTTCGGGCGCCTCGGCCTTGCTCAACATCAGGCGTACGCCGTTGCAGTCGAAGAAGGCGAGGCCGGGGAACTCGAAGAGGAACGGGACCCTCAGCACGTCCCGATAGAACGCTTTTGCCCGCTCCACGTCTTGGACGTTCATGTGGATCTGACCCAGCGTGGACAAGCCGATGAACTCGGTCATCGATCCTCCGGGTGGGATTGATCGGAGTGGCGGCGCCGGCGACGGCCCCAGGCCGACCACGCTCGGCGAGCAGCGCCCATGGTGTGGCGCCCCGCGCAGCCGGGCAAGACCGGCCACGCGGGGACCAGGGTGCCTACCGGATAGGGATCCTCACCGAGAGTTGCTGCGTCCACACCGTGGCGTTCTGCAGGGTGAGGGGGCCTTCCGGCGCCACCAGGAAGTCCCCGCTGGACAGTGTGGGCGCAGCGTCGGCGAGGGCGATTGGCCAGGATCCGACACCGGGCCGCCCCGAGCCCGTGGTGGCACTCCCGAACCAGCGCAATTCCAGCCCGGAGACCCGAAGGGAGCCGCCGGCCGTGGGCGTCCACTCC
>JAJDNI010000239.1 GCA_022340755.1 Gemmatimonadota bacterium | reverse complement strand
GCAACGACTGCGGCTCCTGCCATCAGAACATCGTCGGTCAGATTCCACCTCCGCCTCCCGGCATGCGCCGCGAGGGAATGCAGCTCGTCCCGGACACCGGACGTGCTCCGGAGACCCATGCTCCGCCCTCCGGCGGAGCCGCCATCAGTGAGCTGCCCGAGACCGCTCTGCCGGTGGCGGCACCGAAAGGAGGCGTCGGCGGCCCACTGGCCGCCGCCGACGTCGCGCGCCGCGTGCACGCGCCGGGAGCGCTCGGGGATGTAGCGGCTCTGCCGCGGCGAGCTCCTCGGGAGGAACAGACGCCGCAGCAGGTACCGCGACAGGGCCCGACCTTCAATCATGCCCAGCATCGGACGGTGGCCTGCTCGAACTGCCACAAGAGCACCGGTGACCACGGCGGCCTGGTCATCAAGACGCTCCAGGACTGCCGCTCTTGTCACCATACCGATCCGGTGGCCAAGGACTGTACTCGGTGCCACAACAGCTCGGATGAGCCGACGAAGACGTTCACGTTGCCTCAGGAGATGAAGTTCTCCTTCGGCAAGACGGTGCGCAGGGACCTCCAGTTCTCCCACGCGCCCCACAAGAGCCTCGACTGCTCCCAATGCCATACCCAGGGCCTGAGCCGCTCTGCCCAGGCGGTGCAGTGCTCCACCTGTCACGAGCAGCACCACCAGCCCAACAACGATTGCACGGTCTGTCATCGCCAGCCGCCCCCGAGCGCCCATCCGCCGGAGCGGGCTCACGTGACGTGCACGGGCGCGAGCTGTCACAAGTCGAGTCCGTTCAAGACGGTCCCACGCACTCGTGAAGTGTGTCTGGTGTGCCACCAGGACCTGCGGGACCACCGGCCCGGGCAGTCCTGCGCGGATTGCCATCTGCCGACGCCCGGCGGTGACTAACTGGAGTTGCCCATGAGCACCCCTGACAAGGCCACTGTCCGCTACGGACCACCGAAGCGAGGCGGAGCCGTCCTTCTCCTGTCCGCTCTCGCGGTCGGGATGTGGGCGCTCACGCCCGCGAGCGTGACCGCCCAGGCCCTTCGCGGATGGGTCGGCACGAACGTCCAGGCGGTGCAGATGAGGCCGCTCATCCTGGACACCATCCCCGCATCGGCTCTGGAGCTCCAGCCCGACGGCACCTACCGGTATCAGGGCCAGGCCGTATCGTGCGTCGTAGCCGAGCTGTGCACGGTGTACGGCACCGCCGACCCGACCATCGCCTGGGCCGCCACCGAAGACGTGAGCTTCACGGCCTGGGGCTTCGGCGTGCAGGGGCTCAGCTTCACGACCCTGCTCCGAGGGAGGTCGGACATGGGCAGTGAGCTGATCTGGCCCCGAACCAACGATCGCTTCGAGGCCCTGCTCGCCTATGCCCAACTCGTGCGCGGGCCGGTCCGCGTGCGGGCGGGGCGACAGGAGATCCGAGGGGGGCTCGGGTTTCCGGCCTTCGACGGCGCCAGCGCGGTCTACACGCACCGCGGCCTGGGCATAGAGTTGTACGGGGGGCGCAGCCTGGCGCGGGGCCTTCGAGAGCCGGCCAACACGGCGCTCCAGGGCCTCGACCCGTACCTCGTGGATCAGAGCAGCTACCTGTACGGGGGCTCGGTCCGGGGTCGCGTGTCCGCCGCGACGTTCACGGCTCGCTATCAGCGAGAGCTGTTGGCGGATCGCTCCGGCCTCGTCTCCGAGCGTGGCTCGTTCGACTTCGCCACGCCGGTGCCTCGGGGGCGCCTGAGCGGCTCGCTGGACTACGACTTCGCGATGCAGAAGACGGGCAAGGGCAACCTCACCCTGGGAGTCCCGTTCGACGAGGGCCATTGGCTCGTCGAGCTGGTGGGACGGCGCTACCGGCCATACTTCGACCTGTCCACCATATGGGGCTTCTTCGAGCCGGTCTCCTATTCCGAGGGCGAGGTCCGGACCTCGTGGTCGCCGGGGGGATCGTTCGGTGCGTGGGTCTCAGGAGGATACAGATCCTATGGAGACACGCACACCACGGTGATTCTGCGGCCGCTCACCGGCGACGGCTGGCGTGCCAACGGAGGCGTCCGATGGTTGCCCTCGGGGGCATGGTCGGTGGATGGCAGCTACCGATTGGAGTGGGGTCCGGGTGGCTTCATGCAGTCGGGTGACGCCTCGGTGCGGTACGCGCCATCGGATGCCTGGGGCGTCACGGCTTCGGGACAGACGTTCCAGCAGGTAGAGGAATTCCGGGTCGGAGACGGCAGGGCCCTCGGTGGTGGGATGTCGTTCGACCTGGGGTTCGGTGAGCGGGCTCGGCTGACCGGGGGCTTCTTGATGCTTCGCCACCGCGATGGGGGCACGCGGACCCTGAGTCCATGGAATCAGACCAGGGGATGGACGTCCCTGAGGATCAACGTCGGCGAAGATCCGGGGCTCGCGAATCGGAGGGGCTCATGAACGCCTTGGCTCATAAGATGCGCCGAGTGTGGCGCTCGTTCCCCTACCGCATTCCGGCGGTCATGGGCCTGGTCGTGGTGCTCGCGGGAGCGGGCTGGACGGCGGCGACGCTGAAGCAGCAGCGCCCACTGGCATTCCCCCACCAGCGTCACGAGGGTCTCTTCCCCGTGTGCACGGGGTGCCATGAGGGAATCCCCAACGGAGACACCGCTTCGTTCTTCCCCTCACCGGAGGTGTGTGCCCGCTGCCATGACGGGTCCTTCATGCCGCAGGTGAGCTACACGCCGCCGACACTGCCGCCGACGAATCTGCGCTTCGACCACAACATCCACCCCGCCTACCTGGAGATGGCGGGCGATTCGGCGTTGGAATGCGGGGCGTGCCACGTACAGCCCGGCGGGCTGCACATGGAGGTGCTCCCGGCTCCCCGCGTGCAGACGTGCCTGTCGTGCCATGCCCACAAGGCCAGCGAGCACCAGGTAGACGCAGACTGCTCCACCTGTCACGTGCCACTGGCCCAATCGGGGTTCAGCCTGAGCCAGATCGAAGCGATCCAACCGCCGCCCGACCACGCTGCCGACGACTTCCTCGCCGGCGGGCACGGTGTGGCTGCGGGCCAGAATTCGGTGCGGTGCGCGACGTGCCACACGCAGGACCGGTGCGTGGCGTGCCACGTGGACACGGACAGGAAGGAGATCCAGGCAATTCCACGAGCGCCGGAGGGGATGCAGCTTCCGGCGGCATCGGCTGAATATCCCACGCCGGCGACCCACGCCGACGGAGGTTGGCTCGGCAAGCACGGCTCGCAGGCGTCGAGGACCGCCTGCGCCACGTGTCACACGCGGAACGACTGCCAGGCGTGTCACCTGGAGCCGCTGCCCAAGCCCGTGAAGTCGATGCCCACGCGCGACCAGGTCGTGGCTCCGGGGGTGGAGGTGACGCCCCGGCCGCCGGAGAGCCACAACTCGATGTTCTTCATGAAGAACCACAGCACGCTGGCTGCCAGCGACGCCAAGTCCTGCGCGACGTGTCATGAAGAGTCCTTCTGCGTGAGCTGCCACGACGGGCCTTCCCAGGGCGGCTACCACCCCGCGGGATTCGTGGCCAAGCACGCCGCTGATGCCTTCGGGCGGCAGGCCGAGTGCTCCAATTGCCACAACACCACGGTCTTCTGCCGGGCCTGTCACATGCAGAGCGGGCTGACCGCCCACGGACGCCTGGGCGGCAGCTACCATGACGCCGATCCGCTCTGGCTGCTCCGCCACGGCCAGGCGGCTCGGGAGAGCCTGGAAAGCTGCACGAGCTGTCACAAGCAGACCGACTGCACGCAGTGCCACGGAGTGCTGGGGGCATTCAAGGTGAACCCCCACGGCCCGGATTTCGACGCCGAGCGCGCATGGCGCACCAACCCTCGGCCGTGCACGTTCTGCCACATCAAGAACCCTCTCGACGGGGGTGGGCAATGAAGACCTCGAGAAGTTCCGGGTTCCTGATCGCCGTGCTCGCGTTGGCGGCGGCGACGGCGTGCCGGCCGAGCGAGCAGAAGACGGAGAGCGTCAATCCCGAAAACGTCGCACAGGCGCGGGAGAATCTGCCGGCGGCGGTGGTCGCCGAGATCGACAGCGCGAACGAGGCGTTCCGGGCCGGGGATCATCAGAGCGCCCTCGAGCATTATACCAGGGCGAAGGACATGAAGGGCGACGTGGGTGCCGCTTGGTTCGGCATCTACATGGCGCAGCGCGCCCTGGGCAACGAGGACGCGGCCAAAGAAGCGCTGGCCGAAGCCCAGAAGGTGTCCCCCGGAGCCACACTCATTCATCCGACTGCCAGAGACACGACTCCATGAGGTTGACGAAGTTCACCTGTGCGGCCGCGGCGGCCCTGACCGTCGCGGCGTGCGGGCATCATTTCGAGCCCCCGGACAAGGGGGAGCAGGTACGCCAGGCGCAGGCGCTGTACTCGTCCGCGCTCTTCGACAGCGTGACGTGGGTCAGCGACAGCGCACGCTCGTTCGAGGGTAACGAGGTCTACGCCGAGAAGTGCCGACGCTGCCACGGTACAATGGGCAAGGGCGGGACGGAGTACGAGAAGGATCTCGGCCTCCACGTGCCGTCGCTGGTGCGTCCGGACTGGGCCCTGGCCCAGATCGACTCGCTGCGACATCGGATCTTCGTGGGCCATACCGGCGGCATGCCGATCTACGGCGTCGCCGGACTCGCACCGCGGGACATCGACGCCGTTGCGGACTACATCCTCAATACGCTACGGCCCGACGTCCTGGGTACCCCACAGGGGAAGAAGTAGCCGGCCCACTTCTTGCCTCCCCGTGGGTTGTTTGCCACCGACATGTCTTCCCTCTCGGAGGTTCACATGAGATTCACCAAGACGACAGTAGCCTTGTCGTTGGGGTTCGCCCTCGGGGCAACCGGTCTGCTGGCACAGGAGCAGCCGGACGGCAAGGCTCTCTACGAGGCCAACTGTGTGAGATGCCACGGCCAGGACGGCGTGCCACCCGAGGTTCTCGCCAGTCGGGTCAAGAACCTGCTACCGCTCAACGACCCCGCTGTCTACGAGGGCGTGTCTCTGGACTCCACGGCCGTCCTTCTGGACAACGGCATCGGGCTCATGAAGCCCTACAAGGGCGTCCTCACCAAGGATGAGGAGCTCGCCATCGCCCGCTACATCCGGACGCTCGTGAAGAAGGACCCCGGCAGCGTGACGCTTCCGCCGAAGCCGGCGCCTGGCTCCTAGTCAACGACCCCACCTTCCGCACTTGCCCCCGCCCTCGGTGTATCCGTATTTCTACGGAGGGCGGGGGATTCTCCCCACAGCGGTATCCGCGTAGACCCTACAGCGGGCTACCCCCCGTCAAAACCAAGATGAGAGCACGGTTGCATCCGGCATATGCCGGATTCAGGCAACCTGGCGCCGGATCCTGTGAGCGGGACCGGCGTCGAGCGGTCCGACGAGGCGCAAGCCACCCGGATCTCACATAGGCGGTTAGGTCCTCCTGCTGGAGGACGTGAGATATAACAGGGGTTGAGGCCGGGACGTCCGCGATGTCGCGGAGACGCGTTCCGGTTGAGAGTGGCGCAATGCGACGACTGCCCGCCGATGGTCAGGCTCACACCTTTTGGAGCTTCGTTGTGGGCTCCAGGGGGAGGTGTGTCCGGCTGGTCCTCTCCTGGACCGTGGCGGGAGGTGTCGCAGGAGGAGGTATTCTGGTCGGAGCGCTCACCATCGCGGGTCTCGTGGAGCCCGGGCTGCAACTGCTTGCGGCCCCCATGTTCTTCCTGGCCGGTGCGTTTCTCGGTCTCCTGCACGGCGTCGTCCTGTCGCTGTTGGGCCGCCCCACGTGCCTCACCCGCGGAGCCGCAGCGAAGCACGCGATCGTCGCGGCTCTCGTGTCCCTGCCGCTGCTGGGCATCAGTTGGCTGGTGACCGCTTCCATCACCCTCACCGCCGCTCTCATGACGGAGATGCGTGTCTCATGGCTGTTCGTAGCAGTGGGCGGGTGGATCCTGGGTCTCGCCCTCTGTGCCTGGGCCTTCGTGGAGGGGTGGAAAGCCCTCAGGACGGCCATGAGTCGATGGCCGGACGGGCGAGTGGGGTCGGTCCTGCTCACCGCCATCCTCGGGGCAACCACAGTCCTCTTCGTATATCTGCGCCCTCCCATCGTCGGCACCGACCTGCGTGTCAACGGCCTCGGAGCCGTGGCGCTTGCGGTGGCCGTCACGCTCTGGGTGGCCCTGCCCACCGTGTGGGCGACCCTCCATTTCCTTCGTCAGAGTCATCTCCGGCCCCACATCGGTGGGGGAGAGGCGGGATCGTAGTGTCACGCGTACCTGCCCGCGCCTTCCTCGTCACCTCGCTCCTCCTCTTCAATGCCTGCGGTGGCGGGAAGCCCGCCGCTGAGGAGCAAGCCGCCGCCGACACGGCGGCGCAGACAGAGGGACAGGGTGCGGTTCAAGCCGCTGGACAGCCCGTAGCTCAGCCCACGGACACCGCTCCGCCAATGGCGAGATTTCTGCCCACGGAAGCCCGCCGGGCAACCCGGGCGGAGCGGTTTCCCCACGAGGACCACGTAGGCATCAACTGCCGTGTGTGCCACCAGGCCCCGAAGGGGCACACGACGCATGCCAACGTCAGCTGCCCCAGCTGCCACCGGTCGGCGGCCTTCGTCACGGACAAGGTGCTCACCAGGGCCGACTGCCTGACCTGCCATCACGGGGGCACCAACGGTCGGACGTGCCTGGACTGCCACAAGACACCTCCCGGGCAGCTGTTGGTGGAAACCCAGATCAAGCTGTCGGTTTGGCCTGCGCCGCGGATGCGTAGCCTCCCGTTCGATCACGCCCGGCATGCGTCGCAGGAGTGCCGCACGTGCCACAAGGCCATGCCCAACCTGACGCCGACGGAGCCATGCGCCACCTGCCACGAGAAGCACCACCAGCCCCAGGCGCGGTGCATGAGCTGTCACCGGCAACCGTCCCCCGGCGTGCACAACCTGGAGGCGCACCTGAACTGCAACTCGGCTGGGTGCCACAACGAGCCCGTCACGGAGCACATGACGGAGGGTCGCTCCGTGTGCCTGGTGTGCCATCAGGACAAGGAAAGCCACGAGCCCGGCAGAGTCTGCGAGGATTGCCATCAGGTGCGGCCCGGCGCCGCCCTGCCGAGCCGGGCTGGTGGCGACGCGCTTCGGGGAGGCGAGCGATGAGCACGAGATCTCCCGCGGCGCATGCCTCCGGGGTATCGGTATCTGGGGGCGCGGCAGTGCTGTTGGCTCTGGTGCTCACCGCTCTGGCCTGGTGTCTGCTCGTTCCGGGCTTGCTGCGTGCCCAGGCGCTGCCCGTCTCCGAGGATTGCGTCTCCTGTCACCTGAAGCTTCCGGACGCACGACTCTCGCAGCCGGCCGAGTCCTATCCCAACGACATCCACTCCCAGATCGGGCTCGGGTGTCTCTCGTGCCACGGCAGCGGTGGCTCCGACGTGTTGGATCCCGCCATGGGTTTCCTCCACGCTCCGGAACGGAAGAACATTCCAGCGCTCTGCGGGCGGTGTCATTCCGACGGCGCCTTCATGCGGCAGTTCGATCCCAGCCTGCGCACCGACCAGGTCGCGGAGTACTGGACGTCGGTGCATGGGAAGCTCCTTCGCTCCGAGAACGACACCTCGGTGGCGACGTGCGTGGACTGCCATCCGGCGCACGACATCCGCGCACCGTCCGATCCCACGTCCAGCGTGTACCCCAAGAACGTTCCGCAGACGTGTGGCCGATGCCATTCGGATCCCAAGCGCATGGCGGGCAGAGGGATCCCCACCGACCAGGTGGCGAAGTACACGTCGAGCGTGCACGGGAAGCTTCTGTTGGAGAAGGGGGACGTGTCCGCGCCCGTGTGCAACACCTGCCACGGGAACCATGGCGCCGCGCCTCCCGGCCTGTCCTCGGTGCGGAACGTCTGCGGCAACTGTCACACCGTGATGGCGGAGAACTTCGACCAGAGCGGTCACGAGAGGCTCTTCGCGGATCAGGACCTGCCCGGGTGCGCTACCTGCCACAATCACCACGACATCCAGCCCGCGTCCGACGAGATGTTGGTGAGCCGCACGGAGACCGTCTGCCGGAAGTGCCACGAGGAAGCGGACACGGCGGGGATGCAGTTCCTCGAGATCAAAGGTGTCCTCGACTCGCTGACCCACGCGGCGGACAGCGCAAGGGAGGTCCTGGACCACGCCGAGAACCTGGGCATGGAGGTGAGCACGGCGCTGTTCGAGCTGCAGGACGTCACGAACGCGGAGACCAGGTCACGCAATGCCATCCACACGTTCAGCGCTGCGGCGGTCCGGAAGGAGGCGGCGCCCGGCTTCGAAGTGACGTCGAATGCGCTGACCCGGGGCGACGATGCTCTGGCCGAACACACATACCGCCGAGAGGGACTGGCGGTGTTCACCCTATTCGTCCTGCTTCTCATGACCGGGCTGATCCTGAAGATCCGGGCCGGAGAGTCCGAGGAAGCACGAGACGAGCAGCATTCTTCTTCTTAGGCGGGGAAGGAAGGAATCGATGTCCGAGACGGCTCGAGAGGAGCGCAGCGGGGGGCTGACCCGCAAGCGCTTCATCGACTGGTTGCTGGGCACCAGCTTGGGAGGCTTCGTCCTCGCGGTCATCTATCCGGTCGTACGCTATTGGGTCCCCCCGGTGGTGGCGGAGTCGGCGGTGAGCTCCGTGACGCTGCCCTTCAAGGCGACGGACGTGGCCGATAACACCGGACGGATCTTCAAGTTCGGGAGCAAGCCGGGGATCCTCATCAAGACGCCCTCCGGTGAGCTGAGGGCGTTCAATGCCACGTGCACCCACCTGTCCTGCACGGTGCAGTTCCGCGCGGACATCGAGAACATCTGGTGCGCGTGCCACAACGGGCACTACGACCTCAACGGCAGGAACATCTCGGGGCCTCCGCCCAGACCCCTGGATTCGTACAACGTGAACGTCCGAGGTGACCAGATCATCGTGAGCGTGAAGACCTGATGGCCGCCAACGGAGAGGGAAACGGCGGCGGTCGCGGCGCGGCGGGAGGGACCACGGAAGCGCGAGGCCTTCGTGGCGTGGTCGCGAACGTCATTGCTTGGCTGGACGATCGCGTGGGGTTCAGCGCACTGAAGCCCCTGATCAAGAAGAAGGAGGTGCCCATCCACAAGCACTCCTTCTGGTATTACATCGGCGGGATGGCGCTCTTCCTGTTCCTCCTCCAGGTGGCGACAGGAATCATGCTGCTCATCTACTACAGACCGAGTGCCGAGGGGGCCTTCGAGTCCGTCCAGTTCCTCATGTCGGACGTGCGCTTCGGGTGGCTCATCCGCTCCATCCACTCGTGGGGCGCGAACCTCATGATCTTCATGGCGTTCGTGCACCTGTTCAGCGTCATGCTGATGAAGGCGTACCGGAAGCCTCGCGAGCTGACCTGGATGACCGGAGTAGGACTCTTGTTCGCGGCGCTATTCCTTGGCTTCACCGGATATCTCCTGCCCTGGAACACGTTGGCGTTCTTCGCCACCCGGGTCGGCACGGAGATCCCGGGGGTGCTTCCTGTCGTCGGGCCTTTCTTTCGGGAGATCCTCCGCGGCGGGGACGACGTCTCGGGCGCCACACTCACGCGCTTCTTCGCTTTCCACGTCTCGTTCCTGCCGGCGGTGGCGTTCGGGCTCATCGGCATTCATGTCCTCCTCGTGCAGAAGCACGGGATGAGCGTGCCGCCGAGCGTGGAGGCCCAGGGTGGCGCGAAGCGCTCCATCAAGTTCTTCCCCCAGTTCCTCATGAGGGATCTGGTGGGGTGGCTGGCGGCGATGGCCATGCTGGCGGCCGTCGCGGCGTTCTGGCCCGCTCACCTCGGCGTCAAGGCGGATCCCTTCGCTGCTGCGCCGGCGGGAATCCGTCCCGAGTGGTACTTCATGTTCATGTTCCAGACGCTGAAGCTCCTGCCCGCCGAGATCCTGGGCATCGAAGGGGAGCTCGTGGGCATTGGCGCCTTCGGGATCGCCGGGGTGATTCTCTTCCTGGTGCCGTTTCTGGATCGCCCCAAGCCCGGAGCCAAGCCCGGGAAGCTCTGGACCTACCTCACGTACGGAGCGATGGTCTACATCATCGTGCTGACGTGGTGGGGGTACGCGGCCAGCCCGACCAACTGATCCGGCGATTCTCCGGCGACGAGAAGCGCCCCGGCCCGCCAGGGCCGGGGCGCTTCCGTTTCCCCGATCAGCTTGCGTTCAGCTAGTTGATCCAGCGGGGCCTCTTCAAGAGCCCGGGCTGGAACGTCGCGAGGTAGGACACCAGATCCCAGATGTCGTTGTCGGACAGGATCACGCCCCAGGTCGGCATGGCCGAACCGTGGACGCTCTGGCCGCCCTCCTTGATGCGGTTGTAGACACCCTGCCAGTCCTTCTTCGCGATGAGCGTATCCGTGGTGAAGTTGGCCGGGGCCATGGTCACCAGAGACGCCGCCGCGGGACCGTTGCCCTGGCCGGTCACGCCGTGGCACGCCGCGCACCGGAACTGGAAGATCCGCTGCCCGTTGATGGCGCTGCCCGCAATCTCGGGAGGCCACGACAGAACCGGAATGAACGCCAGGGCTTCGTTGAACTTCTCCGGCTTCAGGAGCGAGGCCACGTACTGCATGTGCGGGTGGCTCGGATCGTTCCCCTGGAGGCTCGCCTGGAAGCGCCGCTCCAGGGTCGCCTGGGTGGCGTCGGCGTACTGGGGCGTGAGGAAGTTCGGCGGCGCCGAGACCACGCCGGCGGCGACTGCGGGCCCGTCTCCGCGACCCGAGGTGCCGTGACACGACCAGCACACCGTCTCGAAGGTCGTCTCACCGGCCTTCTGGACGGCGGTAAGGGCGACAGCCTGATGCGGAGCCGGAGCCTCGGTGGCGGTGGTGCTCTGCGTCGTCTCGGCCGGTGGGGCCTGGCACGCAGCCGCGACCAGAGGGAGGACGAGGAGAAGGAGTCTGCGCATGAAAGCACCTCCGAGTGGACCCGATGTGGACAGCCATCAGAGCGGATTCCCGAGCAGCGCCCCAGAACCGCACGTTCGCCGTGGGGCACCTTAGCGGGAGCGTCCGTCAGACGAAACCCCTGGGAAGATAGGGGAGAAGCCCCCCACCCGCAGCGGGTGAGTGCCCCGTGGAACAAGGGGCGCCCGGGGGCGATTATGTTCGCTGTACCGCCGCGTGGCGAGGGCTTCGATCGACGCACGGTTGAAGGTGACGCTTCAACCCCACGTCGACGGCATTCCGCGCCCGCGGCTTGCCCGGTGCATGGAGCTCTTTCAGGACTTCTGCGTCGTGACCGAGAGTGTCCGCGGGGGGATCGACGTGGCGGTGGAGGTAGAGCCCAAAGGGGTTGTGGAGGAAGCCGAGGATCAGGAACCCGTGCGAGGTTGACCCTCGGGGGAGAAGCGGTACCTTTTTGCGCTCTCCGCCGCTTCGCTCGTGTCACTCTAGGCGTCGGCGGGAGCGATCGCCTCGCTAGCTCAACTGGCTAGAGCAACTGACTCTTAATCAGTAGGTTCGGGGTTCGAGTCCCTGGCGGGGCACTGCCGGGAGGCCGCGCAGGACGCGGCCTCCCGGCTTTTTCGTGCCCAGAGGCCCGAAGGGGTTGGGTCAGGCTCTGGGTCAGGGGCGCTAGATGGGCCCTTACCGTCGCTTAACTCGGGGTGAGCCCGATCCAATGCTGATGACTGCCAGGCTTTCGGCAGGCACCCGACCTGCTGGATGCTTGAGCGCTGCGGATTCACGATCACGTGAGCAGGGGGATACCACGTGGACGAGCCCGCGTCCTGGGGTCACCCATGCCTGCCCCTTGTCCCGGACTGCGAACCGGCGATGTGACGCCAACGCCGAGGTCCGCGCGTCAGACGTCGCCCCACCGCGCAGCCCTGATTCGCCAGTCAACTGCGCCAGGTGACCCACCGAAGCCCCCCAGGGGCACCCTGCGATGCGACCCACCCAGGGCATCGATCGGGTTATGAAGCAGGACAAGTGAAGAATCTCCACACAATCTCCACCGAGTCTTCATGCACTCCGCGGATCGATCTGCTAGCGTGCTTCTTGTACACGTGGGCCGACGTCCGGTGTTCTTCGCCGCAGGTCGACCATTCCGGGTAGCGTCTACCGGCGTCGTGGTCCTGAAGCGGCCAGGGCAGGACACGTCGAGAAGCTGTCGCCAGCCTCCGGGGGGATCAGGGAAACCAAGGGGCGAGCCCAAAGACAGACCCAGAGCTCGTCCTCAGGTGGTTCGCGGCCCGGTCCTCCGATCATGGAAGGGCCCTGAAGGAAGAGGTATCCGATGACCGTTCAGCGGTTGTTTGTTCTCTGTCTGCTTGCCCTTCCATTCGTCTGGTCCCCGAACGTCGGCGCACAGGAAAACAGACAGACCTTCGAGCGATTCCGTCTCCTCCTCGCCACGGGCGAGCGGGTGGACGGCCGTGATGGGGTTTTGACAGACACCGCGTTCCGGGGCATGCGTGGAAGCGGTGAGATCAACGTCTCCCTGGGCGACATTCGCTCTCTTGACATCTCGAGCGGCAGTCAAGCGGGGAAGGGTCTGGCCATTGGTTTGGGGGTGGGACTGGTTAGCGCCTTGGCAGGCATCCTATCTGCGGCCGCAGATGAGACCCGGACTCTCGATACGAGCAAGATCCTCCCAGTCGCCGTTGGCCTCACGGTGGGCGGGGGAGCTCTCGGACTACTTGTTGGATCCAGGTACCCGAAGTGGGAACGGCT
Organism: Gemmatimonadota bacterium; assembly: GCA_022340755.1. Classification (GTDB taxonomy): domain Bacteria; phylum Gemmatimonadota; class Gemmatimonadetes; order Longimicrobiales; family Gaopeijiaceae; genus SZUA-318. The sequence continues at coordinate 188 of JAJDNI010000239.1, read as the reverse complement.
TTCCCTACAAGACCATCGCGGGCCAGCTCCGCGGGTCAGGATCACGCTCATTGGCATAGAGTGTCGATTCTGAACGTGGAGTGTGGAACCGACCATGAAGAAAGACACCCAGCCCATCAACAAGGAGCACCCATGCGCTGCGCTGCTTTCGCCCGTGGATCCTCACTCGTGCTCTTGGCCTTGGCCTT
>JAJDNI010000116.1 GCA_022340755.1 Gemmatimonadota bacterium | reverse complement strand
ACGGACCCGGGGATGTGGTGCGCCGCTTTTCCAGCGACGACACACCCGCACCCATGCTCCAGGGGCAGCAGGTGCCGCCCCTGTGGGTACGGCCGCCCCAGGTGGTCTCGGCGGAGCCCGGCATGCACCGCTTCGCTTGGGACCTGAGGTACGACACGCCGAAAGGGGTGAGACAGGGGTATCCCATCTCCGCCATCGCGGGCTACACGCCGGCGGAGCCCCGTGGGCCCCTGGCGCTACCGGGTGACTATTCGGTACGCCTCACCGTGGACGGGCGCACGTACACCGAGCCGCTGCATCTGAAGATGGATCCGCGCTATGCCACGCCCATGGCGGACCTGCGCACCCAGTTCGACCTCTCCATGGCCATCAAGCGGGTGCTGGATCGACGGGACGAAGCATCGACGCCGGAGTTCCGGCGGCTCGTGCTGCAGTTGGAGGGCCTTTACCGGCAGCTTCAGAGGAGCGACCAGTCGCCGCAGCCGGATGTGGTGAAGGAGACGCAGGGGGCGGTGGCGGCTGCCCAGCGGATGCTGGGAAGCTGATTCCGTGCCGAGAGGAGAGGACACGATGGACCGCAGGACTGCGCTACGAACCCTGGCGGCCTCGACGCTTGCCGCGCCTGCGGTGCTCCGCGGCCGGTATTCCCTCTGGGCTCAGTCGAGTCCGGGGTCCCCGGCCCAGTCGTCTCAGGAGTACTCGGGTCGAGCCGTGCGGTTGGTCACCGAGTCGCCCGTTGTGGACATGCTCTGTCAGTTCCGCTTCGACGATCTCCGGGAGAAGGGGAAGCCTCTTCTCACGCGTTGGCTGAGCGAGCCCGAGAGCTTCACCGGCGAGGACTTCCGGAAATACAAGAGCTCTGGGGTCAACGTCATCGCACTCGGTCGGGGCTCGCAGTCCTGGGAGGGGGCACTCGGGTACTGCGCCCAGTGGAACGGGTTCATCGCGTCGCACAGTGATTGGTTCACCCGTATCGATGATCCCTCCGACTTCGACGGGCTGGTGGATTCCGGGAAGGTCGGAATCATGATCACGACGCAGAACGCCGATTACTTTCGGGGCCTCGACGACGTGGACACGATGTACGGGCTCGGGCAACGCGTCGCACAGCTCACCTACAACTTCGAGGATCGTCTCGGAGCGGGCTTCCTCGAGAATCGGGACGGGGGCTTGACCGTCTTCGGCCACTCCATGGTCGAGAGGATGCAGAAGGTGGGCATGGCCGTGGACATCTCGCACTGCGGGGACCAGACGACGTTGGACACCCTCGATGCGGCCACGCGGCCGGTGCTCGTCACCCATGCAGCCTGCCGGGCCCTGCTGCCCGATCACCCGCGGTGCAAGACCGACGAGATGATCGGCAAGCTGGCCAGGGGCGGAGGCGTGATGGGCATCTCCTTCATCCGCTTCATGATCAAGGACGGCCCCCCGGTCTCCGTGGACGATGTCGTGGCGCACTTCAAGCACGTGGCGCAGACGGTGGGCGTCGAGCACGTCGGCATCGGATCCGATCTCGACATCGACGGCTTCGGTTCGCCCCGGGTGCCGCCTGGGAGCCCGGGGCCGGAGACCCAAGCGAACTTCGAGCGCTACCACGCTTTCTTCACCGACGAGGGCTACGTCAACATCGACGGCCTGAATCACCCGAAGAGGGTGTTCGATCTCACCGAGGGGTTCATCCGGGAAGGGTTCGGGGACGACGACATCCGGCTCATGCTCGGGGGGAACTGGATCCGGGTTCTGAAGGAGGTGTGGACGTAGCGTGGTGAAGTCGAGCCCGGCCGCCGCGGCCATGGCGAGGGGCTCGGGGAGCTGGTCCTACCGCCCTAGAACCGCCGGGTCACCCGCACGCCCAGGGTGAAGTCCACGGCGGGGCTGTTGGGCGGAACGTCCTCCTGGAAGCTCACGTCCCAGAGCCAGGATCGCCCCGCCGACCCCGTGGCGCCGAAGACCAGGTTGCCCGAAGGGCTCTCCTGATCCGGGTCGCCGATCCCCCGGAGGCGCGGGGTCGACCACACGTACTCCACGACGCCACTGAGCCAGGGTGCCATCGTTCGCTCGGCGGCCGCGGAGAAGAACCATCCGGACCTCCTCACCACCGATGCCAGTTGGGGACCGACGCGGGCGGTGGACCCGCCGAGCATTCCGTGAAGATGCCAGTGTGTCCATGACATCCGCCCCAGGGCCATGAGGGCAAGGTCGTCCCGTTGTCCTTCGGCCCGGTTCGCCCCTGTCGGGATCCGCCCCACCGCGCGGACGCTCAGCGTCCGCTTCCCGTCGGGGGAGCGCCAGCCCCTCCACTTCGCGAACAAGCGAACATCCTCGAGAGCCATGGTGCGCCGGGGAACGTCGAGAATGACCTTCCCGTCGGGCCCGACGATGCGCTCGCCGTAGCCGTTCATGGGATACAGCCCACGGTCGGCGTTCGCCAAATGGAAAACATGGTGCCACTGGTTCAGGAAGGAGTCCAGGAAGCCGCCCCCGCTCGTCTCGGTGGTGAAGCGAACGCCCGCTTCGACGTTGTCGGAGACGCCGTAGCGCAGCGTGGCGGCCGTGATGAGCCGCTCGAGGTCGAGATAGACGTCGTAGCCGGCCGTGGAGTCCCGGTTGAAGGTGTTCGAGTACCCCATCCACAGCTCGGCGCGGAGGTGACCGCGGGGAACCGGGTCGGCACCCTCGACCATGGGGGTATAGGAGATACGCTGAAAGGGGCCTCCCTCCTCGAAGTGGAGGGGACCGAACGGTGCACGCTGCGCGGCCCCGGGGGTGGCAGGCAGGTGCGCAAGAACCAGGAGTGAGGCCACCAGGGCCCCGGGCCGGGTGATGCGCATGTGAGTTCCAAGGTGGCCCCGTAGCTCGTGACGGTCCACCCCCGCGACGCTCGAATCGTCGATTTCCTTGCATCCGGGCGAGCGGCGTGTCTACGATTGAAAGAGGGGGGATGGTCGTTTCGTCCCTCCTCATGCCCTCTGTTGGGGGCGCCGGCCCGACCGACCGGGTGTTCTCGCGTCGGGGTTGCGTAGGGAAGGGCCTCTTCCTGGCCGGCACGGTACCCGAGTGGACTCCTCCCACACGTCAAAGGCCCCAGGGAAAGCGCCCGTAGAGATGGGCGCTCCGGCGCGTGCGTCCATGCCCGGGGGCCTTCGGTCCGCGGGACGAATCGGTAAGGGCGGAGGAATGAAGGGGCGCTTCCGTATCAGAACGCGAGACGGCAAGGAGCTCCGTCCGGAGACGACGGACGTCTTCGCCGAGCTCATCCGGACGGGTGTAGTGTGCCCCGAAGACGTTGTCTTCGACGCGCTGACCGGCAAGTGGATCCCAGTGGAGAGCCATCCCCTGGCTCGGCTGGCCAGGGACCCGCTGGTCACCGGCCAGGGCCCGCCTGCCGCCACCGCTGCGGCCGGCGCGCATTCCGGCGACGCCGGGGTCGGGGGCGGTGACGTTCTCGCGCCGAGTCTGGAGCTCGTTGATGCGCCGCCGACCACTCCGGAGGAGGAGGCCCGCGCCTTCATCCGGCGCATGGAGGAGGAGCGGCAGGCCGATCCCGACGAGCCCGCGTTGTCCCGGGAGGTTCCTCTGGTGCTCGAGGGCCGGGGTGGAGCCGGGAGCGCGCGTGAAGCGGAAGCCCTGTTGCAGCCGGTCAAGGGCCGGGAGTCAACGCCGCCACCACGAGAGCACCCGTCCGCCACCCAAACCGCGCGAGAAGCCCCGCGCGGGCCGGATGCCGGAGCGGACCGTAGTGGCTCGACGGAGCTCCTCCCCACGAGGAAGATCGCGCTGACCGGACTCGTTGCGGCCCTGTCCTTGGGTGGCCTCGCCATATTCGCGGCGGTTGCCCGTCCGTCCCCGAGGGTGGGGGACCGCATGCCGGAGCTCGCCGAGACGCCCGGGGTGACCCCGCGTCCGGGGCGCCACCTGGACGACACCGAGGAAGCGGTCCGGGGCGCAGCGACCGCGGGTTTTCTCGAGTCGGTGGACCACCTCCGGCGAGACCTCGGGGTGGAAGCGGTTCCCGCGGCCTGGCTCACCGGGCGCTACCTGTCCAATCCCACGGATCATCCGGAAGTGCAGCGCTATTGGGAGCGCTACTTGAGCTACGTCGAGCAGGCCAAGGCGAGCGAGGGGAGTCTCTATCGCGGGGCGTACCTTGGCGCATTGGACGAGGCGGGCGCGACGGGGCCGGTGCGGTCGCTGCGCCTCGCGACCGCGCTGCGTGATTTCGACGCCGCTGCTCCGGCGCGGGGAGAGGCGTACGCCCGGGCGTGGGAGTTGGCGGCCTCGGCCCTCGCCCTGCATGACACGTTGGTCGAGCTGCGGGGAAGGATCCGATACGAGCCGGCCCGGGGCCCGAGGGTCTCCGCCGACCCGGTGATCGAGGCGGTGGGTACGGATTCGGACGCCCAACTCCGCTTCGACGCTGCTCTGGATCGCGTGCTGAACGCCCTGAAGGCGGGGGACCACCCGCTCGACCCGGAGGCCATCCCCGACTGGCTTGCGAGGAGCCTGCGACAAGCCCAGGGGAGCGCTTCGCCCGCCGAACGAGGAGCGCTGTCGGGGGCACGCTGAGGAGCAACCGCCGGAGGTCGGAGGCGGGCAGAGCGCCCTGCTTGACGCCGGCGGAGCAGGGGGTAGAATGCTACCGGTTCTCGTGAAGGAAGTCTCGCAAGGCCCGCTCCGTGGAACATCTCCGACCGCTGGTCCTCGAACGCCTGATGCTCTACCACCGCTATCTGGCGGAAGCGCGGAGCCGCAGGGCGCTCACCAACGTGACCAGCGCGCAGATTGCGGAAGCCCTCGACATCGATCCGACCCAGGTGCGAAAGGATCTGGGCTCCATCGGTTTGCGCGGCCGCGGTCGCGTGGGCTTCGACGCGGCTGCGGTGGCCGATGCCGTCCGCCATGTGCTGGGGTTCGACAGGACCAATCTGGCCATCGTGGTGGGCGCGGGACACCTGGGAGGAGCTCTTATCGCGTACGGTGGCTTCGCCCGCTATGGCCTGCGTATCGTGGCTGCCTTCGACAGCGACCCCGCCAAGACGGGGAAGGAGCTTGCGGGCTGCCCCATCCGTCACACCCGTGGGATGCGGGCGTTCATCACCAAGTACCGGATCCGCCTCGCCATCCTCGCCACGCCAGCGGAGGGAGCGCAGAAGGTCGCTGATCGCCTCGTGTCGGCAGGCATCAAGGCGATCTGGAACTTCGCCCCGACACGGCTCGCGCTCCCCAAGGGCGTGGCGGTACGGGACGAGCACATCTCTCTGGGTCTCGCGCAGTTGGCGCACTACCTGACGGACTGAGGGGTCCTCCACACGCAGGGTCCGACCAACTCCGGCGACACGCCGGGCGGAGCCTGCCCTGCCGCGATCCCGCCGGGGGCTCCGTTGTGCGCTCAAGGTGGCGCGGAGGCCGATGTGTGGGCTCCCGCGGGCCCGCCTTGGCTCTGGACCTCGATGCCGATGGAGACGCTCGTTCCCGGCTCCGGACGCCCGAGCCCCCCCTCTATCTTGGCGGTCCAGGCTGGCCTTCCCCGTTTTCGCCGTCGCCTGGTCTCGCTCCGCGTCAAGTCTATTTGAGAAAAAAATCTCGAATAGACTTGACGTGACATGAAAAGGCTACGAGACTTCGACTCAGGTGAAACTGTGACAAAAATCACGGAGCGCCTTCAGCGTCCGTGAGGAAGGTCACACTGCAGCGTTTCCGGGGCTCGCCGTGGCCGATCGCGAAGGGCCGCGACCCTCGCCGATGCCGGGACATCCGGCACGGCGACCGTCGACCCCATCCGGACGGTGTTTTTGCCCGCTCGAGCCGGGCGCGCCCGCCTATGACGATGCCTCCGGATACCTGCCTACGCTGGGGCGAGCTCCTCCGTACCCTGTGACGTAGGCATGCATGCCAGGGTGCGCGAGCCGCGTGAAGGTCATCGAGCGTGTGGCGGGAACGTGAAGTCAGGTTTGCGCAAACCTCTTCAAATTCGACCGGAGGCAGGAGATGCCGAGCTTCGTGATTCCGGACAAATGCGACGGGTGCAAGGCCTTGGACAAGACGGCCTGCCAGTACATCTGTCCGAACGACCTCATGGTCCTCGATAAGGAGATCATGAAGGCGTACAACCAGGATCCTTCCATGTGCTGGGAGTGCTACAGCTGCGTGAAGATCTGCCCCAACCAGGCGATCGAGGTGCGCGGCTACGCCGACTTCGTGCCCATGGGCGCGAGCGTGACGGCGATGCGCAGCTCCGAGGACATCATGTGGACCCTTCAGTTCCGCGATAAGAACATCAGGCCGAAGCGGTTCAAGTTCCCCATCCGAAGGGGGGTCGCGGAGGGTCAGGCCCAACCCTTCGACCATTGGCCCACGGGCGACTCGGACCTGAACAGCCCCACGCTCATGTGCGAGCCTGCCGGACTCAACACGGACCGTGGTCCGGTCAAGATGGACAAGGTTCTCACCCTCTAAGACCGCAGGCCGTCACCTGGGGCCGGAGGGCCTCGGTGCACGCCCACATCCGAGGAGACTTGGAGCAATGGAGCAATTCGAAACTGTGACGGTCGAGACCGACCTGCTGATCTGCGGGGGCGGCATGGCTGCCTGCGGTGCGGCCGTCGAGGCGTCCTACTGGGCCAAACAGCACGGACTCAAGGTCACGCTGGTGGACAAGGCCGCCATGGACCGCTCGGGAGCGGTCGCCATGGGCCTTTCGGCCATCAACCAGTACGTGGACCTGAATTCGGGCAACAACACCCTGAAGGACTACTGCGACTATGTGCGCAACGACCTCATGGGGATCACCCGTGAGGACCTGGTGACCAACATCGCCCGGCACGTGGACTCCACCGTCCACCTGTTCGAGAAGTGGGGGCTTCCCATCTGGAAGGACACGGAGGGGAATTACGTCCACGAGGGCCGTTGGCAGCTCATGATCAACGGCGAGTCGTACAAGATCATCGTCGCCGAGGCTGCGAAGAACGCCCTGGCGGAAGCCGGCGGTGAGTACTACGAGCGGGTGTTCATCACCCACCCGCTGGTGGAAGACAACAAGTGCGTGGGCGCCGTGGGCTTCAGCGTCCGCGAGAACAAGTTCTACGTGTTCAAGGCCAAGGCCACTCTGGTGGCCATGGGTGGTGCGGTGCACGTGTTCAAGCCGCGCTCCACCGGCGAGGGCTTCGGCCGCTCGTGGTATCCGCCCTTCAACTCCGGCGCATCCGCATTCTTCACCATCTACGGCGGTGCCGAGATGACGTGCCAGGAGGTGCGCTTCATCCCCGTGCGCTTCAAGGACGCGTACGGCCCGGTGGGCGCGTGGTTCCTGCTCTTCAAGTCGCTGGCCACCAGCGCCCACGGCGGGAACTACATGAAGGAGAACGCGGACGAGCTCGCGAAGTGGGAGCCGTACGGGCACGTGAAGCCCTCCCCGGCCAACATCCGCAACTGGCTGATGATGCTGGATGTGATGGACGGCAAGGGTCCCATCTACATGCAGACCGCCGACGCCATCAAGAAGATCGCCGACGAGGCTCCCGACGAGAAAGCCGCGGCCAGGAAGCTCAAGGAGCTGGAGGCCGAGGCGTGGGAGGACTTCCTCGACATGACGATCTCCCAGGCGATCCTGTGGGCCGCTACGAACGTCGAGCCCGACAAGAAGCCGTCCGAGATCATGGCGTGCGATCCGTACTTCATCGGCTCGCACTCCGGCGCGTCGGGTGCGTGGGTGTCGGGTCCCGAGGACCTGCAGAACGACGACACCAAGAGCGAGTACTTCTGGGGCTACGCCAACATGACCACCGTCGAAGGCATGTTCGCCGCCGGCGACGCGTCGGGTGCCTCCAGCCACAAGTTCTCGTCCGGGTCCCACACCGAGGGCCGCATCGCCGCCAAGGCTGCGCTTGCCTACGTCGTGGACCACAACGACGCCCCGACGGTGGACGGTGCCAAGGTCGAGGCTCTGAAGGACGAGGTGCTCAAGCCTCTCGCCACCTTCGAGCAGTTCAAGGGCGCCACCACGGACCCGGACATCAACCCGAACTACATCCGTCCGAAGCAGTTCATGTATCGGCTGCAGAAGATCATGGACGAGTACTCGGGTGGTGTCTCCGCTCAATTCAAGACGAACGACATGCTCCTGGAGAAGGGTCTGGAGCTGTTGACGTTCCTGAAGGAGGACGCGACCAGCCTGGCCGCCGAGAACCTCCACGAGCTCATGCGCTGCTGGGAGGACGTCCACCGCATGTACCAGGCCGAGGCCCATATGCGCTCGATCCTCTTCCGCGAGGAGACGCGCTGGCCCGGCTACTACTTCAGGGCCGACAAGCCGACCCTGGACAACGACAACTGGCTTGCCTTCTGCAACTGCGTCTACCACAAGGACACGGGTGAGTGGGAGATGAAGAAGCGGCCGGTGAAGTACCTGACCGTGTGAAGCAGGTGCTTGGGTCCCCGGGCGCCCGTCGGGGCGCCCGGGAGACCCGGGCACGACGGAGGTGCAGTACCTAGATGACCCGAACCGACGCGGCACATCCGCCTCGGAGAACCGAGGAAGCAGATGTCAGGTCCCGTCCCTACATGTCCGCATTGCGGATCCCGGCTCAAGAAATGGCGCGTGCCGGAGGGGGCGACGTGGAGCGAGGAGTTCTTCTTCGTCTGCTTTGACGATGAGTGCCCGTACTACCTGGAAGGCTGGGGGTGGATGCTACAGGAATACGCCCAGAAAGCCTCCTATCGATACGCGCTCAACCCCACCACCGGAGGATCCCTCGCACTCCCCGTGTGGTCCGCGTCGGCCATCAAGGAGTTGATCATCGACGAAGGGGAAGGAGACGACCATGAGTGAGGCGAAGGACGCTCCCGGACGCGAAGCCTCGGGAGCGGACGACGGGAGCCAACGGCTCCAGGAAAAGATCCTGGCCGAGTACCCCCGTCTGGGCCTCGACGACCAGTTCACGTTCGGATGCCATCCCGGTGTCTCCTGCTTCAACTGCTGTTGCAGCGACGTGAACATCTTCCTGTCTCCGTACGACGTGCTCCGCTTGCGGAAGCGCCTGGGGATCACGTCGGGGGAGTTCCTGGATCGCTACGCGCTCATGCCGGTGCAGAAGGATATGAAGACACCGGTCGTGCTGATGCGCATGAAGGACGACGCCGGGAGGACCTGCCCTCTCCTCACCGAGGAAGGGTGTGGGGTCTACGACGACCGTCCCTGGCCGTGTCGCATGTACCCCCTGGGCATGGCCGCGGCCAAGGACACCCCGGACGGCTGGCGCGGCGAGCGCTTCTGGTTCCTGCTCCGCGAGGACACGTGCAAGGGCTTCGACGAGCCCAACTCGTGGACGGTGAAGGAGTGGCTTGAGAATCAGGGCGTGGAGCCGTACGACGACTGGGGCGATGCGTACAAGGAGCTCACGCTCCACAAGTTCTTCGAGGATGGCGGCGTGCTGTCCCCGGAGAAGCTGAACATGTTCTTCACCGCCTGCTACGACCTCGACAAGTTCCGCTCCTTCGTCTTCGAGACGACGCTCCTGGAGCGCTTCGACGTGGACGAGGACTTCATCCACGAGATGAGCTACGACGACGAGGCGCTCCTGCGCTTCGCGTTCCTGTGGCTCCGCTTCAGCCTCTTCGGCGAGCCCACCATGAAGGCTCGGCCGGAGGCCATCGAGGCCGTCAGAGGACGGGTCGAGCAGCAGCGCGCCGAGCGTATGCGCACCAGTGCAGCCAGCGACCAGAAGGTCAAAGAGGTAGCGCCATGAGCGATCCGGCAGGGCGGGGAAGGGTCCTCGTCATCGGCGGTGGGATCACCGGCATCACGGCGGCCATCGAGGCGTCGGAAGCCGGGTGCGAGGTCGTGCTGGTGGAGAAGGAGGCATATCTGGGCGGGCGTGTCGCCCGCACGAATCAATACTTCCCGAAGATGTGCCCGCCTTTGTGCGGCCTCGAGATCAACCTCAGACGCTTCAAGACCAATCCGCTCATCCGTACGCTGACGCTGGCCGAGGTGGAGGCGATCGACGGCGCCCCCGGCGACTACCACGTCACCATCAAGCAGCATCCCCGGGGTGTGACCGAGAAGTGCACGATGTGCGGCGCTTGCGTCGACGCGTGCCCGGTGGAGCGACCCGACGCCTACAACCTGGGGATGACCAGGACCAAGGCCATCTACCTCCCCTTCGAGATGGCCTACCCGGCGCGGCTGGCCATCGACCCCGACGTGTGCCTGGGAGCGGAGTGTGGACAGTGCGTTCCTGCTTGTCCGTTCGACGCCATCGATCTCGCCCAGAAGGACGAGACCGTGGAAGAGGACGTGGACGCGGTGATCGTCGCCACGGGGTGGGAGCCCTACGACGCCACCAGTATCGAGGGCCTGGGCTTCGGAACCCACCCGGACATCGTCACCAACGTGATGATGGAGCGGCTGGCTTCCCGCACCGGCCCCACGCAGGGCCGGATCGTGCGGCCGTCGAGCGGGGAGCCGGTGCAGTCGGTGGCCTTCGTCCAATGTGCGGGCTCCCGGGACGAGAACTACCTGAAGCACTGCTCCGGGGTGTGCTGCATGGGCTCCTTGAAGCAGACGCGCTACGTACGCGAGCAGTATCCCGACGCCGACATCCACGTCTTCTACATCGACCTGCGTACTCCCGGTCGCCTGGAGGACTTCCTCCAGGCCCAGCAGGAGGACGAGAAGATCCACCTCATCAAGGGCAAGGTGGCTCGCATCGACGTCGATGGGGACGAGCTGGTGGTCCAGGCGGAGGATGTGCTCTCCGGTGCCCGGGTGAGCCAGGCGGCGGATCTCGTCGTGCTCGCCACCGGCATCGTGCCCTCGGACACGACGGGCATCCGCGTCGACGGCGGCTTGAGGACCGACGAGCACGGGTTCCTGACCCGGACGCAACCCAGTCGAGGCGTACTGGCGGCGGGGTGCGCGGCGCGGCCCACCGACGTGGCCACGTGCGTGCGCGACGCCACCGGCGCGGTGATGAACGCTCTCCAGTTCTGCACGCCAGAGCTCGTAAAGGAATAGAGTGCCGTGGACAGAAAGCTGGCCGTCTATGTGTGCAAGGGGTGCGACATCGGCGCGTCCCTCGACATCGAAGCCTTGAAGGACGTGGCGTCCGAAGCGGGCGTCGACGCCTTCCACGAGCACGAATGCCTCTGTGGGGCGGCGGGTAGGGATCTCATCCGCCAGGATGTGCTCGACGGGGTGAACGCCCCGGTGGTCGCCGCGTGCTCTCCCCGGTTCATGATCGACGCCTTCACGTTCGACGGTTGCAGGACCGAGCGCGTCAATCTCCGCGAGCACGTCGTCTGGAGCCACGAGCCCAACGACGAAGACACCCAGATGCTCGCCGCGGACTACCTGCGCATGGGCATCGCCCGGGCACAGAAGGCGACACTGCCGGAGCCCTTCGAAGAGGAAGTGAACGAAGACATCCTCGTGGTGGGGGGTGGGGTGAGCGGCATGAGCGCCGCCCTGGGCGCCGCGGGGGCCGGCCACCACGTGGTCCTCGTGGAGAAGGCCGAATCGCTGGGTGGGTGGATGAGCCGCTTCAAGCGCCACATTCCCCACGAGCCACCGTACCGCGATCCCCAGCCCTCGACGGTGGGTGAGCAGATCGACAGAGTGCGTGCGGACGACCGCATCCAGGTGTTCACCGGCACCACCATCGAGAAGATCACGGGGCAGCCGGGGCAGTTCGACGTGACGCTGCACACCAACGGTGGCAGCGACACGACGTCGTCGATGCGGGTGGGCGCCATTGTCCAGGCCACCGGGTGGAAGCCGTACGACGCCACCCGGCTGGGCCACCTGGGCTACGGTACCTGCCCCAACGTCATCACCAACGTCCAGATGGAGGAGCAGCTCGCGTCCGGCCCGCCCACCCGTCCCAGCGACGGCAAGCCGGCCCGGCGCATCGCCTTCATCCAGTGCGCGGGCTCGAGAGACAAGGACCACCTGCCGTACTGCTCGGCGGTCTGCTGCCGCGTGAGCATCAAGCAGGCCCTGACGGCCCGGGAGCTCGATCCCGAGTGCGAGGTCTATGTCCTCTACAAGGACATCCGCACACCGGGCCAGCACGAAGATTTCTACCGGCGGGCCCAGGAGGACGCCGCCATCTTCTTCACCAAGGCCGAGGTGGAGACCGTCGGCGAGGCCGGCGACCACAACCCCGTGGTCCGGGCGAAGAACACGCTGGTGGGCGAGGACATCCAGCTCGAGGCCGATCTCGTGGTCTTGGCCACGGGCATGGTGCCTGCCTCCGCGGACGGTGAGGCGCTCCGGCGTCTGGCCGACGCCAAGTCCGTGGTGGCCAAGGGCGAAGCCGGCGTCCAGCTCGAGACGGCGAAGGAAACCGTGGCGAGCCTCGCGCACCTGGAGGGTGGTGAGATCCTGAACCTGGGCTATCGCCAGGGGCCGGACCTGCCGGTTCTCAAGTACGACTTCCCCGATTCGCACTTCATCTGCTTCCCGTACGAGTCCAGGCGCACCGGCATCTACGCAGCCGGGTGCGTGCGCGCCCCCGAGGACGCCCAGCTCGCCCGAGAGGACGGCGCCGGCGCGGCCCTGAAGGCCATCCAGACGGTGCGCCTGGCCAAGAAGGGAGAGGCGGTGCATCCGCGGTGGGGCGACGTGTCCTACCCGGACTTCAACCTGCAGCGTTGCACACAGTGCAAGCGGTGCACGGAGGAGTGCCCGTTCGGAACCCTGAACGAGGACGTCAAGGGAACGCCACAGCTGAACCCGATCCGGTGTCGCCGGTGCGGGATATGCATGGGCGCGTGCCCTGAGCGCATCATCTCGTTCAAGGATTACTCCGTCGACATCGTGTCCTCCATGATCAAGGCGGTGGACATCCCCGACGAGTTCGAGGAGAAGCCCCGTCTGTTGGGGCTGCTGTGTGAGAACGACGCCTATCCGGCATTGGACACCGCCGGCCTCAAGCGCATCCGCCACAGCGCCAATATTCGCTTCATTCCCGTTCGCTGCCTGGGCTCCATCAACACGGTGTGGATCGCCGACGCGCTCTCGCGCGGCTACGACGGCATCCTCCTCGTGGGGTGCCGCTCGGGCGCGGACTACCAGTGCCACTTCATCCGGGGGAGCGAGTTGATGGAGACCCGGAGCAGCAACATCCAGGAGAAGCTGAAGCAGCTCGCCCTGGAAGAGGAGCGGGTGCGCCTGGAGCAGCTCCCCATCAACGAGTTCGACCGCCTGCCCGAGATCATCAACGAGTTCGCAGCGCAGATCGACGAGATCGGCATGAACCCGTTCAAGGGATTCTAGAAGGAGCGAGGGACCATGGCCGAAGCCGTTGTGGTGAGGCCGGACCGGAAGTTCGTAGAGGAGATCATCGCCGCGGGTGGTGGCGACCTGAAGCACTGTATGCAGTGCGCGAACTGCTCTACGGTGTGCGAGCTGTCCGACGGCCGCCCCTTCCCGCGCAAGGAGATGGTCTGGGCCCAGTGGGGGCTGAAGGACCGCCTGGTGGCCGACCCGGACGTGTGGATGTGCCATCAGTGCAACGACTGCTCCCGGCGGTGCCCGAGGGGTGCCAGGCCGGGTGACATGCTGGCCGCAGTACGACGCCTGACGGTGGCGCACTACTCGGTGCCCCGCTTCATGGCATCCCTGGCCAACCGTTCGGCGTATCTGCCTCTGGCGTTCCTCGTGCCCATCGTGCTTTTGGCGGTGGCCCTCCTGGTCCGCGATCCCATCGCGCAGGCGCTGGGGCTGGAGACGGAGCCGGCGTTCTACGCTTCATTCTTCCCCCACTGGCTGATCATCGGGCTATACGGGTTCTTCACGGGCCTCGCGTTCGTGGCGGCGGTGGTGGGCGTGCTGCGCTTCTGGCGCGCCATGAAAAGGAGCGACGAGGAACTCGGCCTTTACGCGACGCCCAAGGGGATTCCCGCCAGCGTGGTGGGGGCGCTGAAGGACATCCTCACCCACTATCGGTTCGGGTTCTGCACGGCACAGAAGCCGCGAAGGCTGGCCCACCTGGCCGTCTTCTACGGCTTTCTGGCGCTCTTCGTGGTGACCTCCTGGGCGGTGGTGGACCTGTACGTGAACCCGATGCTGGGCATCGCGTCCCGCTACCCGTTCGACCTCATGCACCCCATGAAGATCCTGGCCAACGTGGGTGGAGTGGCGCTGATCTACGGGGCCGTGAAGGTGATGGTCGACCGCAAGCGCATCCAGGGCCCGGGAGCCGCCGCGAGCACGTCTTTCGACTGGATCTTCGTGTGGCTCATCCTGGGCGTGGGCGTCACGGGCTTCGCCGTGGAGATCTTCCGCTTCACGGTGGGTCCGGAGCCGGCCGCGACGATTCGGACGGCGGCCTACGCCACCTACTTCGTCCACCTGGTTCTCGTTTTTCAACTACTCACCTATCTGCCATTCTCGAAGTTCGCCCACGTCCTGTACCGGACGGTGGCGATGGTCTACGCGGAGCACACCGGACGGCACCGTCCGGTCCACCGGCCCCAGGTGCCGCAGATCGCGGCCGCTCCCGCCGAGCTCCGTCTACAAGGCGTGACAACCGAAACCCACTAGAGGCAACCGACGATGGATCAACTGGTCAGGCCGCACGGCAAGGACAAGGAGCTGAAGCCTCTGCTCCTCCAGGGCGAGGAGCTGGCCGACGAGCGCGAGAGGGCCAAGTCGTTGAAGCGACTGCAGATCACGTCCCGGGAAACGGGCGACGCCATCATGATGGGCATCGGCGGCTTCACGCCGTTAGCCGGCTTCATGGACAGCGCCGACTGGAAGGGTGTGGTCACCGAGATGAAGATGGGGGACGGCACGTTCTGGCCGATTCCCGTCACCGTCTCCGCCACGGCCGACGACGCAAAGGCCATCAAGGAGGGTCAGGAGGTCACCCTCACGGACGAGGAGACCGGGACCGACATGGCCATCATGACGGTCACCGAAAAGTACAAGATCGACAAAGAGCTCGAGTGCAAGGAGGTCTTCCGCACGGCGGACCCGGAGCACCCGGGCGTTGCCATGGTGATGGGTCAAGAGGAAGTCAACCTCGGCGGCACCATCAAAGTGCTGAGCGAGAGCTACTTCCCCGAGGAGTTCGCGGACGTCTACATGCGTCCCGCGGAGTCACGCCAGAAGTTCATCGAGCACGGCTGGAAGACGGTGGCGGCGCTTCAGCTGCGCAACCCCATGCACCGTTCTCACGAGTACCTGGCGAAGATCGCCCTGGAGACCCTCGACGGCCTGTTCATCCACCAGCTCGTCGGGAAGCTCAAGCCCGGTGACATCCCCGCCGACGTGCGCGTCCGGTGCATAGAGACGCTGGTCGAGAAGTACTTCGTGAAGGACTCGGTCATCCAGGGCGGCTACCCGCTGGACATGCGGTACGCCGGTCCCCGGGAGGCTCTCCTGCACGCCGTCTTCCGCCAGAACTACGGGTGCAGCCACCTCATTGTCGGCCGTGACCACGCCGGGGTGGGGAACTACTACGGGCCCTTCGACGCGCAGAAGATCTTCGACGAGATCCCGCCCGGAAGCCTGGAGACCCAGCCGCTCAAGATCGACTGGACCTTCTACTGCTACAAATGCCGCGGCATGGCCTCCATGAAGACATGCCCACACGGGAAGGAGGATCGCCTTCTCCTGAGCGGCACCGTACTGCGGAAGACGCTGTCGGAGGGTGGAGATCCCCCGGAGGACTTCAGCCGCCCGGAGGTCCTGGCCCTGCTGAAGGAATACTACGCGACCCTCGAGGAGAAGGTGGAGGTCAAGCTGCACCGCGCGGCTACGGGGGCGTGACAGACGACGAGAGGAGAACAGAGGAGCCGTCGAATCGGGAGGTGTGCCTTGGAGCTGATCACGGTGAATCGCAAGAGCGGCATGGCGTTCGACATACGCGCTGGACGCTACCGCATCACATGTGACATGGCACCGGAAGACGGGGGCAGGGGCATGGGACTCTCCCCGGTGGAGATGTTCGCCGGCTCCCTGGGCGCCTGTATCGCCATGGCCGTCCAGGCCTACTGCGAGGCGCGTAACGGGCCGGTGGGGAACGTCAGCGTCAGTATCGCGCTGGAGCTCCTGCCCAAGCCCAAGCGTGTCGGTGCGGTGGTTGTGGACGTCGAGTTGCCCTGTGGTACGCCCGAAGACCACCGCGACGCGATCCGGCGCGTGGTGGAGAAGTGCGTGATCCACGAGACGCTCCGGAATCCCCCCGAAGTGGACGTGGAGATCCTCATGGATCGTGAATTACGGCGAGATCCGGTGCTGGTTTGAGCCGGAGGCGCGAACTCAGGAGGGACTGATGGAAAAGATCCAGCTCGGTGGCAAGCTCATCGAGATCGACGAAGACGGGTTCATCCAGGATCCCGGTGCGTGGGACGAGGCCGTGGCCGTGGACCTGGCCAAGACCGAAGCGGTCGACAACATGACCGAGGACCACTGGAAGCTCGTGAACTACCTGCGCGAGTACTACCTCGAGTACAACATGGCCCCGATGGTCCGGAAGCTCTGCAAGGCCACGGGCTTCAAGCTGAAGGAAGTCTACGACCTCTTTCCCAGCGGTCCGGCGAAGGGCGCCTGCAAGGTCGCGGGCCTTCCCAAGCCGACCGGCTGCGTCTAGGAAATCCGGCGGGAGGACCGCCGGAACCGTCGCGCGGCCGCCTCGCCGGCGGCACACAGGCGCGCGGCGATGTCGGCGGCCCCCCCCGGTCCATTGTGCCCCTCCGCCCGTCGGAGGGACATGGAGAGCCGTTTATGGGAGAGATACCGGTGCTCCGTGAGTTGCTGAGGGGAAAGGCCGACGTCGTCGCCGCGCGATGGTGTGATGCCGTGCTGGCGACCTATCCCGAGCGGGCGTACGCCGCCTGGACGAGGGAGACCGACCCGTTCGCGAATCCCGTAGGCCACAGCCTGCGCGTGGGGACCCGTGCGATCCTCGACGCTCTCCTCGAAGGTGCTGGCGGCGATGCGCTTCGTGAATCCGTGCGCGACATCGTTCGCATCCGGGCGGTCCAGCAGATGTCCCCGTCGGTGGCGGTGGGCTTCGTCTTCCAGCTGAAGGACGCCGTGCGCTCCGTGCTGGCCGACGACCTTCGCGGCCATCGGCTGGACGGAGAGCTGGCCGGCCTGGACCGGGAGATCGACGGAGTCGCGATGGCGGCGTTCGACGTCTACACCGAGCAACGTGATCGAGTGGTGGAGCTCCGCATGAACGAGCTCAAGAGAAACATCCCCTGGTACGCCGGCCGGGTAGGCCAGGCGGCCGTGGAGCGGGAGCTGGGATGAACGTTCTGATCTCCTTGTTGCTCGTGGCCGGCCTCTTCGCGGTCGGCATGTTCGGCCCCGGCGTCACCCCGGCCTGGGTGTTCGCCGTCGCGCTTCCGTACGCTGCCGTGACCCTCTTCGTGGTCGGGCTGGCGATTCGCGTCATGGGGTGGGCGGGGGTCCCGGTGCCATTCCGGATCCCCACGACGTGTGGACAACAGAAGTCGCTGCCGTGGATCCGCCAGCAGAGGCTGGAGAACCCGTCGCGGAAGATCCACGTGCTCGGGCGGATGGCCCTGGAGATCCTCTTCTTCCGGTCCCTGGCTCGGAACACCAGGACGGAGCTGAGGAAGGACCGGGGCCTGGTGTACGGCACCGACCTGTCTCTGTGGGCCGGGGCCATGGCCATGCACTGGGCGCTGGCCGTGGTCCTCCTCAGACACCTCCGACTCTTCACGGAGCCGGTACCGGCCTTCGTGACGTTCACCGAGAAGCTCGACGGGTTTCTGGAGATCGGGTTGCCGGTCATCAACGTGAGCTCGGTGGTATTCCTGTGCGCGCTGCTCTACTTGCTGTACCGGCGACTCGCGCACGCCCACGTGCGCTACATCTCCCTGCCGGAGGACTACTTCGCCCTCTTCCTCCTCCTGGGGATCGCGGGCAGCGGCATCTGGATGCGCCACCTCTCGCACACCGACATCGCGGGTGTGAAGGAGCTGGCGATCTCCCTGGTGCACTTCTCGCCGACGGTGCCCGTGGGCATCGAGCCCCTCTTCTATGGGCACCTGTTCCTGGTGTGCGTGCTTCTCGTGTACTTCCCGCTCGGCAAGCTCGCGCACGCACCGGGCGTGTTCCTGAGCCCCACCCGCAACATGGCCAACAACAACCGCGCGGTGAGGTACGTGAATCCCTGGGACTACCCGGTGAAGGTGCACACCTACGAGGAGTACGAGGACGAGTTCCGGGAAAAAATGATCGCGGCCGGGCTACCGGTCGATGAGGAATAGAACCGATGTCCCGATTCGACGAACCGAGCTACTACAAGCAGGAAGAGCTGGTCCAGATCCAGCCCAAGCCTCCGGCCACCCCATGGATGGAGACGCCGGTGGACTTCCGCCTCGGGACGTTCATCTACCCGGGGAAGGCGAAGAATCTGAAGGTGCTGGACCTGCCGAACCCCCGTGACTGGGCCGTTACCGACGAGGATTGGCAGCTCCCCGAGGGGTGGCAGAAGATTGTCCTCGAGGGGATGGCCGATCGCCTGAAGCGCTTCCGGTCCTTCAAGCTCTTCATGGACATCTGCGTACGCTGCGGCGCGTGCGCCGACAAGTGCCAGTTCTTCATCGGCTCCGGCGATCCCAAGAACATGCCCGTACTCCGGGCAGAGCTGCTGCGCTCGGTCTACCGCAAGGACTTCACGGCGCTCGGCAAGGTCTTCGGCAAGCTCGCCGGAGGCCGCGAGCTCACCGTCGACGTGCTCAAGGAGTGGTTCTACTACTTCTACCAGTGCACCGAGTGCAGGCGCTGCTCGGTGTTCTGCCCGTACGGCATCGACACCGCTGAGATCACCATGATGGGCCGGGAGCTACTCGGCCTGCTGGGCCTCTACGTCAATTGGGTCATCGAGCCGGTGGCCAATTGCTTCCGGACGGGCAACCACCTGGGCATCCAGCCCCACGGCCTCGTGGACACCCTCGAGTTCATGACCGAAGACATCGAGGAAGCCACGGGGATCAAGATCGACGTCCCCATCAACAAGAAGGGCGCAGAGATCCTGTTCTTCACACCGTCCGGTGACTTCGTGGCGGAGCCCGGCATCTACACCTGCATGGCGTACATGCTGCTTTTCCACGAATTGGGCCTGGACTACACGTGGAGCACCTACGCGTCCGACGGGGGCAACTTCGGGCTGTTCACGTCCCACGAGGCCATGAAGCGCCTGAACGCCAAGGTCTTCGCCGAAGCGAAGCGGCTGGGCGTGAAGTGGATCCTGGGAGGCGAGTGCGGCCACATGTGGCGGGTGGTGAACCAGTACATGGACACCATGAACGGTCCGGCGGACTTCCTGGAAGTTCCGAAGTCGCCGCTCACCGGAACGGTGTTCGAGAACGCCCGATCCACGAAGACCGTGCACATCATGGAGTTCCTCTCGGACGCCATCCGCCACGGAAAGCTGAAGCTGGATCCGTCCCGCAACGACCACATCCGCGTCACCTTCCACGACTCCTGCAACCCCGCCCGCGCCATGGGCATCCTGGAGGAGCCGCGCTACGTGATCAACAGCGTGTGCAACCACTTCTACGAGATGCCCGAGAACACCATCCGTGAGCAGACGTTCTGCTGCGGGGGCGGGGCGGGGCTGGGCACCGACGAGAACATGGAGATGCGCCTGAGGGGGGGCATGCCCCGGGGCAACGCCGTGCGCTACGTGCAGGAGAAGCACGGCGTGAACCAGTTGGCGGCCATGTGCGCCATCGATCGCGCCACCCTTCCCACGGTGTGCGACTACTGGGCACCGGGCGTGAAAGTCACGGGCATCTGCGAGCTGGTGGCCAACGCCACCGTCTTCGAAGGCGAGAAAAGGCGTACCCACAACCTGAGGCTCGAGCCCATTCCGGGGATGGGCGCCGAGGACGAAGCGGACGACGACCGAGCACCGCCAGGGATGGACCCCGGCGAGGGGGGCGGTCTCGTGAGTGTGGGAACTCCGGCCGAAGCAGACCGGGGAGGCACCCATGACTAGCCGGTCGCGCATCGCCCTCGGTCTGGGGGTTTTCTTCCTCCTCGGTGCTTATCCGGTCTGGAATGGGTTGGCGTCCAGCGCCGATCCCGAACGGCCGGAGCTCGCGCGTGCCGTCGACTCCGCCGGGGCCACCGGGTGCATCGAGGACACCACCTGGATGAAGGCCAACCACCAGAAGCTCCTCAACGAGTGGCGCACGTCGGTGGTGCGCGACGGACAGCGCACCTGGGTCTCCAGCACGGGAACGAGTTGGGACATGAGCCTCACCGGCACCTGCCTGAAGTGTCACGCGAATACCGAGACGTTCTGCACGCGCTGCCACGACTACGCCGACGTGCAGCCCACCTGCTGGAACTGTCATGTCGTGCCGGAAGGCGGGCAGAGCGAAGGAGGCCAGAGCCATGAATGAGACGCGGCGCGGCTTCCTCAAGGCCCTGGGGCTCACGACCGTGGGTACCGGCCTGGGCATCCCCTTGCTACGTGCCCTTCGTCCAGGGTCCGGGACCGTCCTGGCGCAGGTATCGGGTCCTGCCGAGACCGCCCCCGCGGCGGTGCCCGGACGCCAGTGGGCGATGGTGGTGGACGTCGAGAAGTGCCTGCGGGATGACGTGCGCGCTGCCGTCATCGAAGCGTGCGACCGAGAGCACAACATACCCCGCATCCCCGACCCGAAACAGGAGGTGAAGTGGGTCTGGAGCGACGAGTACGGGGATATCTTCGCCGACCAGATCAACGCCCATACCCCTGCAGCGGCACGTGAAGCGCCGGTGCTGGTCATGTGCAACCACTGCACAGACCCGCCATGCATCAGAGTCTGCCCCACGGGAGCGACCTGGAAGAGGGAGAAGGACGGCATCGTCATGATGGACATGCACCGGTGCATCGGGTGCAGGTACTGCATGGCCGCGTGCCCCTTCGGCTCCCGCAGCTTCAACTGGCGTGACCCACGTCCGTACGTCGAGCACGACGAGAACGGAAAGCCGCTCTCCGACTTCCCCACGCGCATGAAGGGCGTCGTGGAGAAGTGCACGTTCTGCGCGGAGCGCATCGACGAGGGCGGCGAGCCCGCGTGCGTGGAGGCGTTGCGACAGGTCCCGGGCGCTGAGGGCGCCCTCGTGTTCGGAGACGTCAACGACCCCGAATCGGAAGTGAGCCGCATCCTGAGCGAGCACCTCGTGATGGAGCGGCGGCCCACCCTCGGCACCGGCCCCAACGTCTACTACCTGGTCCCGGACGCCCTTCCGGCCCTCGCGGCGGCACCGTCGGCCGGTGTCGACGGGAACCACCCCGTCTCTGAGCGGGGGGAGGTGGCTCCATGATCCAGAACGTCCTCCACGGTGGACGGCGATACTGGGGTCTTCTGGCCTTCTGGGGGGTGCTCATCCTCATCGGTGGCCTCGCCTACAGCCACCAGTTCGCCGTCGGGCTCCAGGTTACGGGGATGAGCCGCGACGTCTCCTGGGGGCTCTACATCGCGCAGTTCACCTTCATGGTCGGCGTGGCGGCGTCGGCGGTGATGGTCGTGCTTCCCTACTACCTCCACGACCACAAGGCCTTCGGCAAGACCGTCATTCTGGGCGAGTTCCTGGCGGTCTCGTCGGTGCTGGTGTGCATGCTCTTCATCTTCGTGGACATGGGGCAGCCCCGTCGGGTCATGAACGTCGTGCTGCACCCGCAGTTTCACTCACTGATGTTCTGGGACTTCATGTCCCTCTCGGGCTATCTGCTCCTCAACCTCGTCATCGGCTTCCTGGCCATCGAGGCGGAGCGCAAGGGCACACCTCCACCACGTTGGGTGCGACCCTTCATCTACCTGTCGATCCCGTGGGCGGTGAGCATCCACACGGTGACGGCCTTCCTGTACTCGGGCCTCAGCGCACGGCCGTTCTGGATGACCGCCATCCTGGCTCCCCGCTTCCTGGCCTCGGCATTCGCGGCGGGTCCCAGCCTCCTCATCGTGCTGGCCCTGCTGGTGCGCCGCTTCGGCGGCTTCGACGTGGGCGCCCGGGCGATTCGCTCGCTGGGCACCATCGTCACCTATGCGATGGCCGTCAACGTCTTCTTCGTGCTGGTGGAGTCCTTCACCGCCATCTACAGCGGGATTCCCCACGACGAGGAAGCCTTCCGGTACCTGTTCATGGGGCTGGACGGTCATGCGGCCCTCCGACCCTGGACCTGGGTCGGGGACGCGTTGGCCGTCGTGTCCCTCACCGGGCTGCTCATTCCGAAGATCCGCCACCAGGAGCGCTGGCTGGTGCTGCTCTGCGGCGGGGTCTTCGCTTCGCTGTGGATCGAGAAGGGGCTGGCCCTCGTGGTGACGGGCTTCATCCCGTCGCCCCTGGGAATCGTCACGGAGTACGCGCCCACGGCGCCCGAGATCGCCATCACGCTGGGCGTCTACGCGCTGGGCGGGCTCGTGCTCACCGCGCTGTACAAGCTGGTTTTGAACGTGAGAGAGAAGACGCAGTTGGCATAACCCCGACGGAGAGGCCGTTACGGCGTCCGCTTTGGCGCCACAAGGAGAGAAAGATGTCAGAGACGAATGGCAAAGGGAGCGCCACCCCGCTGCTGGACGAGCTGGAGAAGGGAGATTGGCCCAGCTTCGTCACGCAGATCAAGGAGATGGCCGCCGATGGAAACGAGCAGTGTCAGCAGCTGCTGGAGCTGCTGGAACGCTCGTATCGGGAGAAGATCGGGCACTGGAAGCACGGCGGCATCGTCGGCGTCCATGGGTATGGCGGCGGCGTCATCGGCCGGTACAACGACCTGCCAGAGGAATTCCCCGCCATCGCCCACTTCCACACGCTCCGTGTAAACATGCCCACCGGGTGGTTCTACACCTCCGAGGTGCTGCGGAAGATCTGCGACATCTGGGACGAGCATGGCTCGGGGCTCACCAACATGCACGGCTCTACCGGGGACATCATCCTCCTCGGGACCACGACGGACGAGCTGGAGCCCACCTTCCAGGCGCTGTCCGAAGCCGACTTCGACCTGGGCGGTTCGGGCTCGGACGTGCGTACCCCGAGCGCGTGCGTGGGACCGGCGCGGTGCGAGTGGGCCTGCTACGACACGCTCGATCTGTGCAATGACCTGACCCAGACGTTCCAGGATGAGCTCCACAGGCCGGCGTTCCCGTACAAGTTCAAGTTCAAGTGCTCCGGGTGCCCCAACGACTGTGTGGCATCCATTGCCCGGTCGGACATGTCCATCATCGGCACCTGGCGGGACGACATCCGCATCGACCAGGACGAGGTGCGCGCCTACGCCGAAGGTGGGATGAACATCGAGCGCGACATCTGCGGGAACTGCCCCACCAAGTGCATGGCTTGGGACGGCAACGAGCTGGAGATCGACAACAGCAACTGCGTGAAATGCATGCACTGCATCAACGCGATGCCGAAGGCCCTGCGCCCCGGCGTCGACACGGGGGCGACCATCCTGCTGGGCGCCAAGGCCCCCATCGTGCAGGGTGCGCAGCTCTCCTCGGTGCTGATCCCCTTCATCAAGCTCGAGCCCCCGTACCAGGAGATCAAAGACCTGGCGGAGCGCATCTGGGACTTCTGGGGTGAGCACGGCAAGAACCGCGAGCGCGTGGGCGAGCTCATGCAGCGGGTGGGCCTGGGCAACTTCCTCGAGGCCATCGAGGTGGAGCCACTGCCCGAGATGATCGCTGCCCCGAGGGACAACCCGTACGTGTTCTACGAGGAATACTACGAAGAGGAAGATGAGGAGGCGGAGGAGGAAGAGCCCGCCGCCGTCCCGTAGGCCGGTCATGGAACGGCCGGAATTCGCGAATACGAACCCTGATCGGACTTCGGGAGAACGATAGATGGACACGCAAAGGAGAACGGACTTCGGGCCTCCGGACTTTCGGAGGTTCTTGCCCCCGGTCATCAAGGACAACTACGGGAAGTGGAAGTACCACGAAATCCTCAAACCCGGTGTGATGGTCCACGTCGGTGAGGGTGGTGACAAGCTGTTCACCGTGCGCGCGGGATCACCACGGCTGCTCGGCACGAAGCGCATCCGCAAGTACGCGGAGCTCGCCGACAAGTACTGTGGCGGACACCTGCGCTTCACCAGCCGGCACAACGTGGAATTTCTGCTCACCGACGAGGCGAATATCGACCCGCTCATCAAGGATCTCCATGACCTTGGTCACCCCGTGGGCGGCATCGGTCCCGCCATCTCGAGCATCGTGCACACACAGGGGTGGGTACACTGCCACTCCGCGGCCACGGACGCGTCGGGTGTAGTGAAGGCCGTCATGGACGACCTCCACGAGTACTTCGACGGTACGAAGCAGATCCCCGGAAAGCTGCGCATCGCTCTGGCGTGCTGCCTCAACATGTGCGGTGCCGTGCACTGCTCGGACATCGCCATCCTGGGCGTGCACCGCCGCCCGCCGAAGGTGCAGCAGGGGCTCAACAAGGTCTGCGAGATTCCCAACGTCATCGCGGCGTGTCCCACGGCGGCCATCCGGCCCAGCACCGTGGACGGGAACCCGTCGGTGGAGATCGACGAGAGCCTGTGCATGTTCTGCGCGAACTGCTTCAGCGTGTGCCCGGCGCTGCCCATGGCCGACGCCCTCAACGACGGCGTCTCCATCTGGGTGGGCGGCAAGGTATCCAACGCGCGGAGCGAGCCGATGTTCTCGAAGCTCGCGGTGCCGTTCATCGAGAACGAGCCGCCGCGCTGGCCCACCGTGGTGCAGGCGGTACGGAAGATCGTCGAGGTGTGGGCGGACGGAGCCCGGCCCTACGAGCGCATGGGTGATTTCATCGAGCGCATCGGGTGGCCGAAGTTCTTCAAGCTCACCGGCATCGAGTTCCAGAAGGAGCACATCGACGACTATCGGTATGCCGGCCTCAGCTACAAGAGATCGGCGCAGTTGAGACACTAGAGGTCTCGAAAGGGAGGTACATCATGGCCGTCACAACCGAGCAGATCGCGGACGCCATGTACGAGATGGTCAAAGAGGTCCAGGGCAAGAAGAAGCTCAAGGCCATGGACCTGACTCACGCCATGATCGATCGGTACGGAGCGGAGGGCTGCGACAAGAAGATGTGCAAGGCGGCCATCCGCGATCTCATCGACAACGATCGGTGCGTCTACACCTACTTCGGCGGCAGCTACATCGAGCTGCCACATGAGGAAGGCGCGGCGAGCGGAGGGTGACGTAGAGTCGGCCCCGGGCAAACCCCGGGGCCGACCACCACCCCGTCGCCCCTCCCCGGCGGGAAACGAGATGCCGATCCCCCCGCGCCCCGCGGGTGTGGGTGGATCTGTCGAGCACACAACGAACCGACCGTGACGCGCGACCGCGCGAGGTGACCCCATGGCAGTCAAGAAGGTGGTGAAGAAGAAGAAGAGCTTCGGATCCCGCGGGGGATTTTCGGCCGGCGGCAAGCGCGAGCAGTCCCATCTGCGGCCGCGCCTGGTGGAGAAGAAGCCGCCGTGCAGCCACACCTGCCCAAGCGGGAACGACATTCGTGGCTTCCTGACCACCATCGCCCAGGCCGAGGACCTGGGGAAGACGATGGATCAGGCCTTCCAGGAGGCGTGGGAGATCTACACCGATACGAGCCCGTTCCCGTCGGTGTGCGGCCGCGTGTGCCCGGCTCCCTGCGAGACCGAGTGCAACCGCAAGGAGAAGGAGAGTGCCGTCTCCATCAACAAGGTGGAGCGGGCTATCGGTGACTTCGGACTGGAGCACAACCTCCCGCTGAAGGCGCTTTCCACCGAGCCGAAGCCTCAGCGCGTCGCGGTGGTCGGCGGGGGGCCGAGCGGCCTGTCGTGCGCCTATCAGCTGGCCCGTCGGGGCTATCCAGTGAAGGTCTTCGAGGCATACGAGAAGGCCGGCGGGATGCTCCGCTACGGTATCCCCGGATACCGGCTTCCGGAAGGCGTCCTGGACAAGGAGATCCAGCGCATCCTGGACCTGGGTGTCGACCTGCACTGCGGGGTGAAGGTGGGACGCGACGTGACCCTCGGCGAGCTCAAGGAAGAGTACGACGCGGTTTACGTCGCGCTCGGCGCGCAGCAGGGGGTGAGCCTGGGCGTCGAAGGGGAGGATGCCCCGAACGTGTTCTCGGGCGTGGACTTCCTGAACCGCTTCCACCACGGCGAGAAGCTCGACCTGGGCAAGGACGTGGTGGCCATCGTGGTAGGGGGCGGCGACACCGCCATCGACGCGGCGCGCATCTGCAAGCGCTTGGGTGCCAACGTCACGGTTCTCTACCGGCGTACTCTGGCGGAGATGCCCGCCATCAAGGAGGAGGTGGAGGAGGCCATCAACGAGGGCGTGAAGGTCGAGTTCCTGGCCGCGCCCGTGGGCTTCACCAGGGGACCCGAAGGGCTGGTGACAGCCATGAAGGCCATCCGCATGGAGCTCGGCGAGCCCGACGCCTCGGGTCGCCGTCGGCCGGTGCCCATCGAAGGATCCGAGTTCGAGATCCCCGCCAGCGCGGTAATCTCCGCGGTGAGCCAGCATCCCGATTTCGCCGGATTCGAGGAGCTAATCGAGGGGAAGAGCTGGATCAAGGTGGACGACTACGGCCATACCCGCATGGACAACGTCTGGGCAGGGGGCGACGTGACCAACCTGGCGCTGGTCACGGATGCCGTCGGTCATGGCCGCAGGGCCGCCGAAGCCATCGAGCGGAGCTTCCTGGACACCCAGGTACAGGAGGACCCCAGGGCCATCATCCGCACGGACAAGATGCACCTCGATCACTACCAGACCATGCCGCGCCTGGAGCCGAGCATGATCGCCGTGGACGAGCGCATGAGCCACCTGGATCAGGAGGTGAACCTCGGCTTCACCCG
>JAJDNI010000238.1 GCA_022340755.1 Gemmatimonadota bacterium | reverse complement strand
ACGACAATGACCGCGTCTCCAGCAACTTCATCGCGTGCCACGGGAAGGTCTCAGCCGGACCGTGTCCCCGCAATTCGGAGCGGCACGGCGGCCCCCTGGGCAAGCGGATGCCGCAGGCGGGCCCGGGGGAGCTTCCACACTGTCGGCACATCTCGCCTGGCGCCGCACGCCCGCGGCGCCGAGAATAGCGGGGTCTCATCTTCCGGAGTCGAACGATGTCATCGAGGTATCCGCTGCAGCGCCCGTCCCTCTTCCTCGCACTCTCACTATGCATCGGGACGGCCGCCTGCGCGCGCCAAGCACCAGACTACCCGGTCACACGCAAGGACACCGTCGTCGACGACTACTTCGGTACCCAGGTCGCCGACCCGTACCGGTGGCTGGAGGACCAGAACTCGCCGGAGGTGGCACAGTGGGTGGAGGCCGAGAACGCGGTGACGTTCGCGTATCTCGACAAGATCCCCCTGCGAAACACGTTCCGTGAGCGCCTCACCGAGCTCTGGAACACGCCAACCGTGACCGTTCCTTCACGCGTCTCCGGGCGCCTTTTCTACCGCATGAACTCGGGGCTCCAGAACCAATCGGTGCTGTACGACCAGACCGAGGTGGGCGCGGAGCCGACGCAGCTCATCGATCCCAACACGTTGTCGCCCGACGGTTCCGTCGACCTCGCGTCGTTCTCGCCGTCACCCGACGGACGGTACCTGGCGTACGGCATGTCCGTGGGTGGCTCCGATTGGGAGGAGCTGCACGTCCATGACCTCGCGAACAGCCAGGCGTTGGCGGATACCGTGCACTGGGTGAAGTACTCGGGCATCGCTTGGACGAAGGACGGCGCCGGCTTCTTCTACACGCGCTTCCCCACACCACCCGCGGACCAGGTGCTCACCGCCGCTGCGCTCAACGGAAAGATCTTCTACCACGCGGTGGGCACGCCGGATTCCGAGGATCGACTCGTGTACCAGCGCCCCGACCTGCCCGACTGGTATGAAGGGGCCGCCGTCACGGACGACGGGCGCTTCCTCTTCATCACGCTCAACCACGGCACCGACCCCGAGAACCTGCTTTTCTACGCAGACCTCGGGAATCCGATGCACCCCACGATCGGCGCACCCGTCCGTCCCGTGAACACGTCCAACGACGCCGAGTACGCGGTCCTCGGCAACATCGGCTCCACGGTATTCATCCAGACCACCAAGGACGCCCCCAACCGCCGCATCATCTCCCTGGCGCTCCCCGACACGAGCCTGGCCCACGCGAAGACCGTGGTACCCGAGACGAAGAACAGCATCGTGGCCTCGCTCCTGGCCGGGGATCGCATCGTGGTGCAGACGCTGGAGGACGTGCAGAGCCACGTGCGCATGTACGACGCCGGCGGCACCCTGGTGGCGGAGGTCGCGCTCCCCGGTGTCGGTGCCGTGCAGGGTATGCGCGGCCACGCCGACCAGCCCGAGCTCTTCTACTCCTTCACGTCGTACCTGGCTCCGACCACCGTGTACCGGTACGACTTCGCCACCGGGGAGTCCTCCGAGTTCAGCCCCTTGCCCCGCAACGAGCTCTTCGACGCGACGCCGTACGAGACCAGGCAGGTCTTCTACGAGTCCAAGGACGGAACGCGCGTGCCGATGTTCATCACCGCGAAGAAGGGCGTGACCCTCGACGGCTCACATCCGACCATCCTGTACGCCTATGGCGGCTTCGACATCCCGACGCTGCCGAGCTTCAGCCCTACGGTGGCGGCCTGGCTGGAGCACGGGGGCATCTACGCGGTGGCGAACATCCGTGGCGGAAGCGAATACGGCGAGGCCTGGCACCACGACGGTCGTCTCGACAAGAAGCAGAACGTCTTCGACGACTTCGCCTGGGCGGCCAAGTATCTGATCGCCGAGAAGTACACGTCTCCCGAGCACCTGGCCATCCACGGATACTCCAACGGCGGCCTGCTCGTGGGCGCCACCGAGGAGCAGCACCCCGAGCTCTTCGCCGCGGCCTATGCGGGGGCGGGCGTCATGGACATGCTGCGCTATCAGAAGTTCAGCGCCGGAGTCGGCTGGGTGCCGGAGTACGGATCATCGGACAACGAGGACCAGTTCCAGTACCTGATCAAGTTCTCGCCCGTGCAAAACGTGAAGCAGGGCACCTGCTACCCGGCCACCATCGTCACCACCGCCGACCACGACGACCGCGTGGTGCCGGGCCACTCGTACAAGTTCACCGCGGCCATGCAGGCCGCTCAGGGATGTGACCGGCCCGTGCTCATTCGCGTGGAGACCAAGACGAGCCACGGGTACATGCCCACCGACAAGCGGATCGCACAGCTCGCCGATGTGTGGGCATTCACGGGGTGGGAGACGGGGATGCGGTAGTCGGGGTCGCAGGACGAGCCCCCGTCCGCGGGCTTCAACGAGAGTCCGCGGAGCACCAGGATCAGCGCCATCCAGGATGACGTAGGGAGGCCTCCATGCCGACGAGTGTCTTGTGCCTGCTGCTCTCCCCTCCGGTCATGGCGCTCGGGCTCCTCCGCTACCGCCACGACTTCCGGCGACACGGGCGAACCACCCCGGTGGGCGTGGCGCTGCTCCTCGCGGCGTGGCTCATGCCGCACCTCGTGCTCGGCTTCGCCTTCCCCATGTTCCAGCCGCCACGCACTCCTCGACAGTGGACGGGCTATGCGCTCATGGCCTTCGGGCTCATCTCTTGTGGCCTGGTCCTCTGGCGCCGCTTCTCGCCGGCCATGGTCGTCGGAAGGGACGCCCATACCCTCGTCACCGAAGGCCCATACCGCTGGAGCAGGCACCCGCAGTATGTCGCCTACACCCCCTTTCCCGTCGGCTACGCGCTCACGGGTGTCGCTCCGATGGCGTGGACCGGGGTGGCGCTCTATCTGGTCCTGGTGCACCTGACGGTGCTGGTGGAGGAAGAGCACCTCGAGGATCGATTCGGTGAGCAGTACCGCGCCTACCGGGCAACCACACCACGATATCTCCTTCGATAGAACGAAGCGGCAGCAAGGTCTCTAAGACCGATTCGCAACCATCCGCGTCCTGATCCCGTCTAGGAGGCAAAGGCACAGCATTGCTCACACTCTTGATTGAACAGATAAATGACCACTTGCCGCTCCTGCGCGGCCATCCTGGTCGCCCTGACTGCCGTGCCGGCCCCCGTGCTGGCGCACACTCCCCAGGACTCGACCCTGAACGCAGCACCGCCCGTCGCCGACGCCACGAGCCTGGTCGGGCCCATCGTCATCGATGGAAGGCTGGAGGAGGCGGCTTGGCGACGCGCGACGCCCATCACCGCGTTCAGACAGTACTCCCCCGAGGAAGGCGCACCCGCCTCCTTGCGCACGGAGGTCCGTCTTCTCTTCGACGACGACGCCCTCTATATCGGCGCCCGCATGACCCAGCCGACCGGCGTGGCCGCGCCCCTCGCCCGCCGCGACCAGCTGCTGGACGCCAGCGGTGACAACGGCTCGTTCAACTCCCTGACGACGGACAAGCTCGTCATCGACCTCGACCCCTACCACAACCACATCGATGACGCGCGGTTCGAGGTCAATCCTGCAGGCGTGAAGGGGGATCAGTTCAATGGGGACAACTCATGGGATCCGATCTGGGAAGCGGCAGCGCACGTCGATTCCCTGGGCTGGACCGCCGAGATGCGCATCCCCTACAGCCAGCTGCGCTTCTCCCGTGATACGACCCAGGTGTGGGGAATGCAGATCTGGCGCTACATCGATCGACTGAACGAGCGCGACATGTGGTCGTTCTGGCGGCAGAATGCATCGGGCGGGCCCGCATTCTTCGGCGATATCGAAGGGCTGCGCATCGCGCATCGGCCGCGCCAGCTCGAGCTGCTACCCTACGCGGTGGCGGGTAGCACGTTCAAGCGCGCAGCCATCGGCGATCCGTACCACGACAATCGACAGTCACACCTAGGGGTGGGCGGTGACATCAAGTTCCTGCTGACGTCGAACCTGACGCTGGATGCGACGCTCAATCCGGACTTTGGGCAGGTCGAGGTCGACCCGGCCTCCCTCAACCTCACCGCGTACGAGACGTACTACGCCGAGAAGCGGCCCTTCTTCGTCGCAGGCTCGAGCGCGTTCAGCTTCGGCGGGATGCGCTGCATGATGTGCAGCAACTCCTCGAGCCTGTCGGCGTTCTACTCCCGGCGCATCGGCCGGCCTCCGCAGCTCAACGGCGTCGTCGACGACGAAGCTGCCTACGCGAAAACGCCCGACAACACCTCCATCCTCGGGGCGGCCAAGATCACCGGCCGCACCCAGGGTGGCTACACGATTGGTGTCCTCGACGCGCTCACCAACCAGGAGACCGCCCACTACCTACCCGAAGGGGGCGGCGCCGAGGCCTCCCAGGTGGTGGAGCCCTTGGCCAACTACTTCGTGGGGCGCGTGAAGAAGGACTTCAACAGCGGCAACAGTTGGATC
>JAJDNI010000096.1 GCA_022340755.1 Gemmatimonadota bacterium | reverse complement strand
GTCGCAAGCCGGGACCGGGGATCCAGCGACGGAGACCTACGCTCCCGCCCTGGGCATCGACCTGTCGCAGATGACGAGGACACCGTCTGGCCTGTACTACCAGGACGTCAGCGTAGGTACAGGGGCCGAGGCAGCGGCGGGCTCCAAGGCGAGCGTGGACTACACGGGCTGGCTTCCCGACGGCAAGAAGTTCGATTCGGGGTCGTTCGACTTCGTCCTCGGTGCGCACCGGGTGGTGGCGGGCTTCGACGAGGGTGTGACCGGGATGAAGGTAGGTGGGGTCCGCAAGCTGGTGATTCCACCTGCCCTCGGGTACGGGGCGCAAGGCTCCGGCCCCATCCCCCCGAACGCCGTCATGGTGTTCCAGATGACGTTGAAGGGCGTGAGCTGAGGCGGAACGGGCGCCTGAAATCGGCGCCTGGCTGCGTTGCGCTCCGCGCGCTGACCTGCGGCGCACGAACCAGTACGCCTCGGTCGTCGTGCTCGCGCGCCTTGCCATGCATCCGATTTGACGCGCCCCCTGACAAGTAGGCTGGGGCGGCCCCTCCCTACATTCTCGGCAGCGTGACCCCGCGCTGCTTCATGTACTTGCCCTTGCGGTCGGCGTAGGCCGTCTCGGGCTCCTCGTCACCCTCGAAGAACAGGAGTTGGGCGATTCCCTCTCCGGCGTAGATCTTCGCCGGGAGCGGGGTGGTGTTGGAGATCTCCAGCGTGAGGTGCCCCTCCCAGGTCGGCTCCAGGGGGGTCACGTTCACGATGATGCCGCACCGCGCGTACGTCGACTTGCCTACGCAGACCACCAGCACGTCCCGGGGTACCCGGAAGTACTCCATGGTGCGTGCGAGAGCGAAGGAGTTGGGTGGGATGATGCACTCCTTCTCGTGGATGTCCACGAAGGACCGATCGTCGAAATCCTTCGGGTCCACGATGACGTGGTGGACGTTCGTGAACACCTTGAACTCGGGTGCCACGCGGATGTCGTAGCCGTACGAGGAGAGCCCGTACGAGATGACACCCCCACGCACCTGTCC
Source organism: Gemmatimonadota bacterium (assembly GCA_022340755.1). Lineage (GTDB taxonomy): Bacteria > Gemmatimonadota > Gemmatimonadetes > Longimicrobiales > Gaopeijiaceae > SZUA-318. The sequence goes on along the minus strand of JAJDNI010000096.1, from coordinate 8,355 downwards.
GTCCTCGAAGGGCTCGATCATGCCGCTTTCGAGGGACATCCTGCGGATCCACTTGTCGCACTTGATGGGCATTGCGGAGACCTGCTCCAGAGGGCCGGAGGCCGTCAAAGAGGGGGTGAGGTGCCGTGTCGAGGCGCCCCGGAAACCGCGGAAGATAGGGGCAGGGCAGAGGCGGGAGCAAACGGGCGGAAAACATTGAAAAATCAGGCTTCCTTCGCTTGACACTCCTCAGCGACTCCCGGTAGCTTTTCGGGTCTCAAGTGACTGATTTCACAAACATCGGCGGCGTCATGTCGGGAGCGTATCTCCCTCTCCTGCTGCTTTTCGGTGTCGCGCTGGCGACGGCGGTCGGCATGGTTGTGCTGACCCAGATCCTGAACCCCCGGCGACCCACCCCGCAGAAGGAGATGCCCTACGAGTCCGGAATGATCCCACTCGGCGACACCCGGGCTCGGTTCTCCGTCAAGTTCTACATGGTGGCGATCAGCTTCATCGTCTTCGACCTGGAGACGATCTTCCTGATCCCCTGGGCGGTGCAGGCGAGAGCCCTCGGTTGGGGCGCCTTCCTGGCCATGACCATGTTCGTCATCGTGCTCGCCGTCGGGCTCCTCTACGAATGGAAGAAGGGAGGCCTCGAGTGGGATTAGAAGGTAATCTGCCCGGAGGTGGGACCAGCGCCGGGACAGGCGGTCTCTTCGGTGCCGGGAGTCCCACCTTCCTCACTTCGAAGGTCGACTTTCTGGTAAACTGGGCTCGCCGGAACTCCCTCTGGCCGATGCCGTTCGGCACCGCCTGTTGCGCCATCGAGATGATGGCAGCGTTCGCATCCGACTTCGACCTCTCCCGCTTCGGCATGGAGCGGATGTCGTTCAGCCCCCGGCAAGCGGACGTCCTCATCTGCGCAGGGCGGGTGCCGTACAAGCTGGCTCCGGTCCTGCGGCGAATCTGGGATCAAATGCCCCAGCCCAAGTGGTGCGTCTCCATGGGTGCGTGTGCCTCGTCCGGGGGCGTCTTCGACGTCTACTCGATGGTGCAGGGGATCGACACCATCGTCCCGGTGGACGTCTACGTGCCCGGATGTCCACCCCGGCCCGAGGGGCTCATCTACGGTCTGATGATGATCCAGGAGAAGATCCGCCAGGAGTCCCTCACGGAGCACAAGGCGCTGCGCGAGGAGGACCCCCTCCAGGTGGCCCGGCCCCGTGCCTCCGACGAAGAGGTCGTCGGGCTCACGGGACCCTTCGGCAACTCCACGCGGCAGGAGAAGATCTCGACGGGCGTGAGAGTAGCGGCGGACCAGGATTCCGAAGACCCCATCCCCTGACGCAATGAGCGACGAGAAGAAGAGCGGGCTGGATGCCGTCGACGAGGGGCCGGTCCCCTCGGACGGGTCCGGCCCCCAGGCCGCGGGTGCGCCCGCAGACAAGAACGATCATCCGTCGGTGGCGGCGCTTTTCGAGCGCTTCGGTGACGCGATCCGACACCACGAGGTGAACGCCGGGGACCAGCACGTGGTCCACATCGACCCCGCCCGAAACACGGAGATTCTCGGGTGGCTACGTGACGATCCGGCACACCGCTACGACCTTCTGGCGGACGTCACCGCGGTGGACTACGGGGGAGGGCAGCCGCTCAGGGTCGTCTACCAACTCTGGTCGATTCCCAACCGCATGGGCCTCAGGGTGAAGTGCCTCCTTCCCCTGGACGTGCTGGAGATCGACTCGGTGGTCCCCCTCTGGAACTCCGCCAATTGGCTGGAGCGGGAGGTGTACGACCTCTTCGGCATCACCTTCCGCGGGCACCCTGACCTGCGTCGCATCCTCATGCCTCACGACTACGCGGAAGGGCATCCGCTCCGGAAGGACTTCCCCCTACGGGGGCGGTTCTCGAGGGCGGAGCAGACCCGCAGGGCGCTGAATCAGGACGTCGATCGCTTCTATATCCCGGCGGAACGGGCCCTGGGCCGCGAGCCGCAGCAGGTGACTTTTCCCTCCCAGACCGCCCCGGGGCCCGACGAGGGCTCCGAGGGCGGGGCCTGAGAGCACGCCATGGCGCAGAAGACCATCGAATACGCTGTGGGCCGCACCCCGGAAATGGGGCCTGACGGCCGGCCCACTCCGAGTCCGCTCGAACCGTTCGACATTCCCGAGCCGGAGCTCGACTCCGAGCACATGCTCATCAATATCGGACCGCAGCACCCCGCCACCCACGGTGTGCTCCGGCTCGTGTGCGAGCTCGACGGAGAGACCGTTCTCAACGTCACGCCGCACATCGGTTTCCTGCACTCGTCCTTCGAGAAGCTCGGCGAGTACCGTACCTGGAACCAGATCGTACCCCTCACCGACCGCATGGACTACCTGGCGCCGCTGATCTACAACTGCGCCTACGTCATGGCGGTGGAGAAGCTCCTGGGCATCGAGGTGACGGAGCGGGCGAAGGTGGTGCGGGTCATCCTCATGGAGCTGGACAGGATCTTCGGACATCTACTGTGGCTGGGGACCACCGCCATCGACGTCGGCGCGTTTACGCCCTTCCTGTACACCTTCGAGGACCGGGAGCGCATCTACCGGCTGCACGAAGCCTACACCGGCGGCCGCATCACGACGTCGGCCACCCGCGTGGGCGGCATGATGGCGGACCTACCCGAGAATTGGATCGCCCAACTCGAGGACTTCCTGGACTCGTTCCCCCGCACGCTCGCCGAGGTGCACAGGCTCCTCACGAACAACCAGATCCTCATCGGTCGGACGCAGGGCATCGGCGCCATCAGCGCCGAAGACGCGGTGAACTTCGGATTCACCGGGCCGAATCTCCGGGCCTCCGGCGTCGCGTACGACGTCCGCAAGGACAACCCGTACTACGACTACGAGACCTACGACTTCGAGGTCCCCATCGGTGAGAACGGGGACTGCTATGACCGATACCTGGTGCGTATGGAGGAGATGGAGCAGAGCGTCGCCATCCTCCGCCAGGCCATCGCTCGCCTTCCCGAGGGTCCCATCAACGTGGAGGACCCCTCTGTGTCGCTGCCCTCCAAAACCGACTGCATGTCGGACATGGAGAGCATGATCCACCACTTCAAGCTCATCACCGAGGGCATCAAGGGACCGCCGGGTGACTGCTACTTCCCCGTGGAGGCTTCGAAAGGGGAGTTGGGCATGTACCTCGTGAGCGACGGCGGCCCGAAGCCGGTGCGCTGGCGCGTGAGACCTCCTTCCTTCGTGAACATCTCGGTGATCTCCGAGCTGGCTCGGGGACACCTGATAGCCGACCTGATCATGATCAACGCGAGCCTGGACATCGTTCTCGGGGAGATCGACCGATGAGCGACGTCCCCTTCAAGAACCCCGGATGGGCGGGAAACACCGGGGAGTACGACCTCACCGAGGACCAGGTCAGGGGCGACGAGTTCGTCGGGACCCGGCCCATCGAAGGAGGGCATCCGTCGGGATCAGCCAGTTATCCGTACATGCTTCCGGACAAAGATCCCGAGGCGCCGCTTTTCGAGGGCCCGTACAAGGATCGCTTCGAGAAGATCCTGACGCGCTATCCAAACAAGCAGGCGGCTTTGTTGCCGACTCTCGGCCTGGCCCAGGAGGTCCGCGGACATGTCAGCCCCCACACCATGGACGGGGTCGCCGAGCTCCTCGGGCTCTCCCCGGCGTACGTCAGAGGCGTCGCCACGTTCTACACGATGTACAACAAGCGGCCGGTGGGCCGTTTTCTCATTCAGGTGTGCACGAACATCTCGTGCAATCTCTGTGGTGCCGACGACGTCATGGGAGCCTTCCTCCGGTACACCGACACCGAGTTGGGGGAGACCTCGGAGGACGGCTACTTCACCGTCGTCGAGGCCGAGTGTCTCGCGGCGTGCGGCTTTCCCACCTGCGTCCAGATCAACTCCCGATACTACGAGAACGTGACTCCCGCTGACGTGCCGAAGATCGTCGAGCACCTCAAGGCGGAAGGGGCAGGAGGGGACTAGACCATGGCCTATCCCTATGTCTCCGACCGCGAGGTCCGGGTCCTGAGCAAGTACTTCGGTGACCCCATGCAACGCCGTGTGGACACGTATGTGGAGCGCGGCGGCTATCAGGCGCTGAAGAAGGCGTTCGAGATGGGACAGGACGCCGTCATCGACGAGGTGAAGGCGTCCGGCCTGAGGGGGAGGGGCGGCGCGGGGTTCCCCGCAGGCCTGAAGTGGTCGTTCATGCCCAAGCAGCCCACCAAGCCCCACTATCTGCTGTGCAACGCAGACGAATCCGAGCCCGGAACGTTCAAGGACCGCGAGCTCCTTCGGTGGGATCCCCACCAGGTCATCGAGGGTGTGCTCATCGCATCCTACGCCATCCGTGCCAAACAGGCATACATCTACTGCCGGGGCGAGTTCTTCGAAACGACCCAGATCCTGGCCAAGGCCCTGGAAGACGCCTACGAGAAGGGCTACGTGGGCAAGGACATCATGGGTTCCGGGAACGACATCGACATCACCGTCCACGTGGGCGGCGGCGCCTACATCTGCGGTGAAGAAACCGGACTCATGAATTCGCTGGAGGGACGGCGCGGACAGCCCAGGGTCAAGCCGCCCTTCCCGGCCGCGGTGGGCGCGTTCGGGATGCCGTCCACGGTGAACAACGTCGAGACGCTGTCGGCGGTACCGCACATCGTCACGCACGGGGGTCAGTGGTACCGCCAATGGGGAACCGAGAAGAGCCCGGGCACGAAGCTCTTCTGCGTCAGTGGCCACGTGAACAAGCCCGGGAACTACGAGCTCCCGTTGGGCTTCCCCCTCATGGACCTCATCAACGACGTCTGCGGAGGCATGAAGGACGGCAAGGCCCTCAAGGCGGTGATTCCGGGAGGTTCTTCGGTGCCCATCCTGGATGCCCAGGAGTGCGCCGACTGCAACCTGGACTACGAAGGCGTGCAGACCGCCGGATCCATGCTCGGCTGTGCCTCGGTGATCGTCATGGACGAGGACACCGACATCGTGAAGCAGGTACGGCGCATGGTGCAGTTCTACGCCCACGAGTCGTGCGGTCAGTGCACGCCGTGCCGGGAAGGCTCCGCGTGGATGCTCCAGATTCTCAAGCGCATCGAGGAAGGGCGGGGGACCGAGGAGGATCTGCAGACCATGCTGGACATGAGCCGGCAGATGACCGGCACCACCATCTGCGTGCTTTCCGACTCGGTGGGGGCGCCGGTGGTGTCCTCCATCAACAAGTTCAAGGACGAGTACCTGGCTTTGATCCGCCGCGGTGAGCGAGTGGGAGTCGCCTGATGTCAGATACGCCCAGCAACACCATCACACTGACCATCGACGGCCGGGAGGTGTCGGTTCCCAAGGGAACGACGCTCCTCAAGGCCGCAAAGCAGGTCGGTAAGGACGTTCCCCACTACTGCTACCACGACGGGCTCTCCTCGCCGGCGCAGTGCCGGCTCTGCCTCGTGGAGGTGGAGGGAGCGCCCAAGCCCATGCCGGCCTGCGTGACGCAGGCCATGGACGGCCAGGTGGTGAGCACGGAGTCCGAGGCGGCGCTGGACATGCGCGAGGGCGTCCTCGAGTTCTACCTGGTGAACCACCCGCTGGACTGCCCCATCTGCGACATGTCCGGCGAGTGCAACCTCCAGGACTACGTGCATGCCGAAGGTCGGGACCACGGTCGCTCGCGCGAGCCCAAGAGGATCTTCGGGCGGGACGACTTCGGTGGCGACGTCCTCTACTACGGCGACCGATGTGTCATGTGCACCCGCTGCGTACGCTTCATGAGGGAGGTGGAGCAGGACGGGCGACTCACCGTAGTGGAGCGGGGCAACCGGTCCGTGATCGACACCTTCTTCGACCGCGGCCTGGAGGGCACGCAGTTCTCCGGTAACGTCGTGGACCTGTGTCCTGTGGGCGCGCTCGTTTCCAAGGACTTCTTGTACAAGGCCCGGGCCTGGGATCTGGATCACACCCCGTCCATTTGTCCGAGCTGCTCCCAGGGATGCAACATCGAGCTGCATACCCGCGACAACCTCGTCCAACGCCTGAAGCCACGCGAGAACCTGGAGGTCAACGCGTTCTGGATGTGCGACCATGGGCGCCTCAACTACGAGTGGATCAACCACGGTGATCGGCTCGAGGCTCCGCTGGTACGAGAGGGCGACACCGTAAGGGCCATGGGCTGGAAAGAGGCCCTCACGGCGCTGCTGCAGCGACTGGGCGATGCTGCCGAGAAGGGCGTGAAGGTGGTGGCCTCACCCCTGGCGCCCAACGAGGATCTCGCAGCTCTGAAGGCGTTGGTGGAAGACCTTGGCGGTGGGGAGATCGTCTTCCGTATGCCCCGGGCCGAGGACGAGATCGTGCTGAAGGGCTTCCCCACGATGGCGAGGCGCCGCGACCTCGCGCCCAACGGCCGCGGGGCCGAGCTCCTGGGCATGAGGCGCGTGGGGGAAGACGACGGTACCGGCGGCCTGGAAGGCGTGTCGGGTCACGATGGCGTGGTCATCGTCCTCGGAGACGCTCTGGCGGACCAGGGCCCGGACTTCGCGGCAGGGTCGGCGCTGCTTGTCTACCTCGGGACCCACTCCGGCCCGGCGGCGGCCGCGGCCGACTTCGTCCTGCCCGTGACCACGTTCGCGGAGCAGGAAGGGACCTTTACGAACCACGAGGGGCGGGTGCAGCGATTCTGGCCCGCGCTTTCGGCCCCCGGGGCGGCGCGTCCCGCATGGCTGGTGCTGGGGGCGCTCTTCGCCGAGCGCACCCAGAGCGACTCGATCCGGAAGGCGGACGACGCGTTCGCGCGACTGGTCGCGACGCACGGCGCCTTCGCGGGCCTGACCTACGACGACATCGGAACCCGCGGGGCGCTGGTGAGCGACACCGTCCCGCTCTCGGGAGACTGACCGGATGGACGCTCTTCAACCCATCTCCGGGATCGCGGGCTTCATCGCCATGGTGGTGAAAGTGCTTGCGGTCTTCGCGGGCGTGCTGCTTGTGGTGGCCTACATGACCCTCACCGAGCGCAGGGTGTCGGCGTGGATCCAGGACCGCATCGGGCCGAACCGAGTGGGTCCTTTCGGCCTCCTGCAGCCTATCGCGGACGGCCTCAAAAACCTCCTCAAGGAGGAGACGCTTCCGGCGAAGTCCGCCAAGGTCTTCTTCCTGCTCGGGCCCATGATCGCGGTGGCGCCCGCCCTGGTCACGTTCGCCGTGATCCCCTTCGCCGCGCCGCTGGCTACGCCGTGGGGTGTCGTGGACATGATCGTGGCCGACGTGCCCATCGGGATCCTCTACATCCTGGCGATCACCTCCCTGGGCGTGTACGGGCTGGTGCTGGGGGGGTGGTCGTCCAACAACAAGTACGCACTCCTCGGGGGGATGCGGGCCTCGGCGCAGATGGTGAGCTACGAGGTCGCGCTGGGCCTATCCGTCGTGGCGGTGCTGATTCTGGCGGGGAACGTCACGCTTACCGAAGTGGTGTGGCAGCAACAGCAGCTGCACTTCTGGTTCGCGTTGCCCCTCTCCCTGGCGTTCGTGGTGTTCATCGCGTCGGCCTTCGCCGAGACCAACCGACTTCCCTTCGACATGCCGGAAGCGGAATCGGAGCTCGTCGCGGGCTACCACACCGAATACTCGGGCATGAAATACGCCATGTTCCCCATGGCCGAGTATGCGAACATGACCACGTCGGCGGCGCTCATGGCGACGCTCTTCCTGGGGGGATGGGATCTGCCGGGCTCCTGGGACAACATGTTCTGGTACCACGGCCTGCTCATCAGCGGCTTCGCGGCGGACGGCTCGGTGATCCTCGCCCACCCCGCCCTCTGGAAGACCCTGCTCACGTTCGTGGGCTTCGCCCTCAAGACCGCGTTCTTCCTGGTGGTCTACGTCTGGGTGCGCTGGACGGTGCCGCGCTTCCGATACGACCAGGTCATGGCCCTGGGTTGGAAGGTCCTGCTGCCCACCGCTTTGGGCTACGTGATGCTCATCGCCGGGGCCACCCTCGTGCTGGACCAGCTCGGGGTACCGTGGGGCTTCACCTACGGACTCATTCTCACCGTCCTGAGCGGCCTGGCCACGGCTGGCTTCCTGGTCTTCATGGATCGGGGTCACACCATTTTCGGTGCCGCGGCGACGGCGGGACAACGCAGCATCGCGCGCCCCCGCGCTCCACTTCCGACGCATGTGGGAGACTAGGAGGGCGGGTATGGTCGAACACGAGACTCGTTGACGAGAACGGAGCGACGAAGGATACCCGATGTCGATCTCGGTGAAAGTGATGAAGCGCCCGGAGCGGGAGAAGAACTCCTACCTCCGAGCGACCCTCAGTGGGATGGCGCTCACGTTCCGGCACATGGTGAACCCGCAGA
>JAJDNI010000079.1 GCA_022340755.1 Gemmatimonadota bacterium | reverse complement strand
GGCAGGTCCGCGTCCGCGCTCATGTCGTCCAGGAGGGCCATGAGAATGCCCTGCTTCGACCCCAGGCTGGCGTAGATCGTCTGCACCGAAACGCCGGCCGCGTCGGCGAGGGACTCCATCGTGGTACCGCCGTATCCGCGCTCGACGAAGCCGCGCCGAGCGGCATCGAGGATCCGCCGCCGCGTTTCCTCCGCCTGCTCCCGGCGCCGAGGGGACCGATAGGGACGCTTGACTTCCGACATTTCGATATAGTACACTCTAATCAATTGAACGTGCTTCTAAAGATGGCATGTTGGACCCTCCCGTGAAAGAGCACTCCCGTGAACGCATACTCCCTGGCCCTGTTCATCCATCTTCTCTTCGTCCTCGTCGCCTGCGCCGCGGCCTCTCTCACGACCTTCGCGGCCCTACGGCTGCGCCAGGCCGACAACGCTCCGGAGGCGACCCTGTGGCTCTCACTGACGCAGCGGATCGTCCCCGCCTTTCCGGTTTCCGTCCTTGGCCTGTTGGGCACGGGAGCCTTCATGACCCACCAGCGATGGGGCTGGTCGATCCCCTGGATCGAGACGGCACTGGTGGGCCTCGGGCTCATCGTCCTTCTCGGCTCCGGCATCGAGGCCGGCCGGGCCCGAAAGCTGGGCCGTGAGCTCTCCACGGAGGGCATGTCGTCGCGGGCGAGGCGACTCTTGCGCGATCCACTGGCCTGGAGCGCCAAGATGACGACTCTGACCCTGGTGGTGGCTGTGGTCTTCGTCATGGCCGTCAAGCCGGACGCCCCCGTGTGCGTCGCATCGATCTTCACCGCGCTGGTGGCGGGCGTGCTCGCCGCCGTGCCCATGTACCGGGCGCCCCGGGTGCGGACCTCCGAAGCCGTGGGCAGCGTGACCTCCTGACCGCGCGCCCGGGCCGGGATCGGCTCGGGCAGGGAATACTACATCTGTCGGAATCACCGACCTCCCGCGAACTTGGGGAACCGATCCCCGAGCTTCGCGGGAGTCCATCAGCGTGGATAACCACGTCGGAGAGGTGCGCGGCCACGGCTTCGGCACCGGGCCCGTTTTCCTGGCCAGCATCAGCACCATCCTCGGTGCCATCATGTTCCTTCGGTTCGGTTACGCCGTGGGGAACGTGGGGCTGCTCGGCGCATTCCTGATCATCCTGCTGGGTCACGCCGTCACGGTGCCGACGGCCCTCGCCATCGCGGAGATCGCCACCAATCGACGCGTCGAGGGCGGCGGCGAGTACTTCATCATCTCCCGCTCGTTCGGGGCCACCATCGGCGGTGCCATCGGCATCTCGCTGTACCTGTCGCAGGCGATCTCGGTGGCGTTCTACATGATCGCCTTCGCAGAGGCTTTCCGCCCCCTCGCCGGCATGTGGCAAGAGGCGGTGGGGCTCCCCTTCGACCCCAGGATCGTCTCCCTTCCCGCAACCATTGCTCTCATCGCGCTGGTCCTGAAGAGAGGAGCGAGCCTTGGGGTGAAGACGCTGTGGGCTGTGGCCGCCATTCTGGCCCTGTCCCTGGCAGGCTTCTTCTTCGGGTCCGCACCCGCCGAGATCCGACCCGACGGCCTCCCGCTGATCTCGGGCCTGTCCGATCCGGATCCCTTCATGCTGGTCTTCGCCATCGTGTTTCCGGCGTTCACCGGGATGACGGCGGGCGTCGGTCTGTCAGGAGACCTGGAGAACCCACGACGCTCGATCCCGCTGGGGATCATGACGGCAACCCTCATGGGGATGCTGGTCTACGTCCTGGTGGTGGTGAAGCTCGCCGAGTCCGCCGATTCGGTCTATCTGGCCCAGGACCAGCTCATCATGAGCCGCATCGCCGTGTGGGGACCGATCATCCCCATCGGCCTCGCCGCGGCCACGCTGTCTTCCGCCATCGGGTCGGTCCTGGTCGCCCCCCGCACGCTCCAGGCGCTGGGCGGCGACGGCATCGTTCCCGTTTCCGGCGCCAACCCCTTCGTCGCGGCGGGGCGCGGCAAGGAGAACGAGCCGCGGAACGCCACACTGGTCACGGCGGTGATCGCGACGGTCTTCGTGCTCCTCGGCAACGTGAACATCGTCGCACGCATCGTGTCGATGTTCTTCATGGTGACCTACGGGGCCCTGTGCGCCATCTCGTTCCTCGAGCACTTCGCCGCCCGGCCGTCCTACCGGCCGAGCTTCCGCTCCAAGTGGTATCTGAGCCTATTCGGGGCGGTCATGTGCCTGGTCCTCATGCTCCAGATGGCACTGGCGTACGCCATCCTCGCCATCGCGGCCATGGGGGTGCTCTACGTGCTCGTGAGACGGCAGCGCTCCGGCGTGGACGACCTCACCTCCATCTTCCACGGGGTGATGACCCAGGCGACCCGCTACCTGCAGATCCGTCTGCAGAAGATCCCCCCGGGGGATTGGCGCCCCAGCGTCATCGCCCTCACGCCCCGCACCTTCGACCGGTCCTCACCGGTGCAGCTTCTCGAGTGGCTCTGCCACCGATACGGCTTCGGAACCTACCTGCACTACATCCCCGGCATGCTGGAGCCCGCGTCCTTCCAGGAGAGCCGGCGCATCCGGAAGCGGTTGATCCGGACCATGGAGGACCGCAAAGGCGCCATCTTCGTGGACACGATGATCAGCCCCTCCATGGCGTCGGCCCTGGCCCAAAGCGTTCAGATGCCGGGGGTCTCGGGGATGGAGAACAACACCATCCTGTTCGAGCTCAGCGTCAACGACCCCGAGGACGTCCTCGACGAGGTCGTCGCCGGATGCCTCATGGCCGGGGTGCCCCGCATGAACCGGCTCGTGCTCCGACACGGTGAGAACTTCTTCGGAGCCCGAAAGAAAATCCACGTCTGGCTGACCTGGCACGACGCGCGCAACGCCAACCTCATGATCCTGTTGGCGTATATTCTGCTTGGACACCACGACTGGCACGGGGCCGAGATCACCATCCTGGCTGCCTATCCCCGTGGCGAAGTGGAGCAACGGGCCAACGAGCTCCACTCCATGATCATCGAGGGACGCCTGCTCATCAGCGAGAAGAACGTCCAGGTGATCCCCACGGACGACACCATCGACTTCCAGCGTCTTGTCGAGGCACGCTCGTCCACCGCGGACCTGGTACTCACGGGCTTCACCACCACCCGCCTCGAGAACAAGGGGCGCGGGCTCTTCGAGCGTTTCCCCGAGCTCCGCGACGTGCTGTTCGTATCGGCCGAGGAGACCATCTTCATCGACTGAGGTGCGCAGGCGGCGGTGGTCCGCGGCCTCGCTCGGAGCGCCGCGTCGCGCCCGTTCAGGGCTCGGCGATCAGCTCCGTCGAGCTGCCCTCCCCGGGGAGCGCCCGGGCCCTGAGCGCGAGCCCCGCCCCGACCAGCCCAAACGAAGCCAGCCACGTGTAGTATCCGGCGAACAGGTCGGCGGGCGTATCCACGATGACGAGCCAGCAGAGGTTCAGGACCGTGGCGCTCAGCATGAGAACCGTCAGGAGCCACGTCCGGCTCTTTCCGGCGTCGGCGATCTTCCAGAAGGTCGCCAACATGATGGCGTTGGTGAGCGCACTGAGGATCCCCACCACCCCACCGGCACCCGTGAGGGCGAGCCAGAGCGCCTCAATCCCGGGGAGCAGCCCCTCGTGGAAGTCGCCCTGCCCGAGGGTGATGCCGTAGCGCGCCACCGGAAGGAAGTACGCCACCGCATACGCCACCCATCCCAGGCGGAGGAGCCGGCGCCACGCCTTCCCCTCTACCTTCGCGAACTCGTCGGAGAGGGTCCCAGGGGCCCCGAGAACCTCACACGCGCCCGCGAAAGCGCGGGCCGGGGCGAGCCCCGGGTCGAGGTGCAACTCCACCTCGTAGGCGGCCCGTAGGTGGTCTTCCAGCTCGTCCAGGTCCCGGGTGGAGAACGCGCGCTCCCGCTTGAACTCCCTGCGCCACTGCCGCACCGCGTCGTCAAGGTCAAACATGGCCGTCCCCCCACGTCAGGCTGAGCGTCCCGAACATCGCGAGCCACCCGGCCCGGTCCGCCTCGAGCTGCTTCTTCCCCTTCTTGCTCAACCGGTAGTACTTCCGACGACGCCCCGACTCGACGGTCCGCCACTCCCCTTCGATGAGGCCCTCCTGCTCCAGTCGCCGGAGAACGGGATAGAGCATCCCGTCGGACCACTGGACACGGCCCTGGGAGAGGAGGCTGACACGCTGGAGGATCTCGTAGCCGTAGCTCTCCCCGCCGGCCAGGATGGACAGCACCATCGGCCTCGACGAGGCTGCGACGAGCTCCTTGGACATCGGGATCGGTTTCGTCATCTCTATACCTTGAGGTACAAGGTATACACCCCCGCCGGTGAGCGCCAGATCCTTCTTGTCCGTGAGGGGGGCTGGAGCCTGTCCTCCGGTACCGTCCCTCCCGGCGGCTCCCTATCTTCCCACGCGCGTCGTCCACCCCGCCCCACCTTCGCCGTCGGTATCGGCAAGGGAGCATCCCATGCACGTCGTCTTCGTCGAGCCTCTCTTCCCATCGAATCAGAGGGAGTTCGTGCGCGGCCTGGCCAGGGCCGGCGCAAGGGTGTCGGCGGTGGGAGAGCGGCCAAAGGAAGCTCTGGACGACGAGCTCCGGAGCTGGCTCCTTCATTACGAGCAGATTCCCACCGTGGTCGATGTGGACCATCTGGTGAAGGTGGTCGGCTGGATCGGCGACAGGCTGCGTGTGGATCGGCTGGAAGCCACCGTGGAGGCCCACATCCTCCCGGTGGCTCAGGCCAGGGAGCGGTTGGAGATCCCGGGAACGTCGGTGCGCACGGCCTTCCTGTGCCGCGACAAGCCTGCCATGAAGGACGTGCTCAGGCAGGGCGGCATCCCCTGCGCCGACTCGCTGGGCAGCGGAGACGTCGACGAGATCGTGGCCTTCGCCGAGCGCACGGGGTTCCCGCTCATCGTCAAGCCGCGCTCCGCCGCCGGCGCCTCGGGCACCGAACGAGTCGAGTCCGCGGAGAGCTTGCGGGCGGCGCTGGAGCGGGCGGGCGTGGGCGAGGGCGCGCACGTCGCCGTCGAGGAGTTCATCGAGGGGCACGAGGCCTTCTACGACACCATCACCATCGGCGGGCGCGTGGCCCACGAGTTCATCACCCACTACTACCCCAACGTGCTCGAGGCCATGCGGACGAGGTGGATCTCACCGCAGTTCATCACCACCAACCGAATCGAAACCGCCGCGGGGTACCAACCCGTGCTGGAGATGGGGCGGGCCGTGAACGGACTCCTCGGAATCGACACGTCCGCCACGCACATGGAGTGGTTCGTGGGTCCCAAGGGGCTGAAGTTCTCGGAGATCGGCTGTCGACCCCCGGGTGTGCGGGCGTGGGACCTCTACGCCGCCGCCAACGAGATCGACATCTATCACGAGTGGGCGATGGCCGTGGTCTACGGGCGCACCGTGAACAAGGCTTCCCGACGGTTCTCCGCGGGGATCATCGCCCTTCGTCCGGACCGGGACGGCGCCATCAGCGGCTATGAAGGCGTCGACGAGATCCGCCGTCGGTATGGAGAGTGGATCCTGGATGCGCACCTGCCCCCGGAGGGAACGCCTACCCAGCCGGTGGAGGCGGGATACATGGCCAACGCGTGGATCCGCATGAAGCACCCGGACTACGACGAGCTGAGGGGCATGCTCGACGCCGTCGGGGAGATCGTCCAGGTGAGGGCAACTTGAACCCACCTCCGGCGCGGATTGCGCTTCTGGGCCCGCGGCAGGCCCGCCCGAACGTGGATGAGGCCCTTTCCGCCCTGGACGCTACGGGACGGGTGGCCCTCGTCACCGCAGGGTGGCAGGAGTGGGAGGATGACGAGGATCGCGTGCGCGCCCTCGTGGGAGATCGCGGCGCGAATCTCCGCCTCTACGGTCGCGCCGAACGTGTGTGGAGCGCGGACCCCGAGCTGGCTGCCGCACATCACGAGCTTCAAGAGCGCGTCCGCGCGCTGCGACGTGCGTACAACGTGCGTCTGGCCCGGACCATGGAGGCCTGGATCGAGCTGGAGCGCCTGGACGGCGACTCCGCCGTGATGGACTCGGAGCGCGGTGACGCAATGGACGCCGTCCGCGCCCTGGACCGCCATCACGAGGAGCGCCTCCGCGACCTCAGGCAGGGGTTCTACGACCGCTACGACCCGCTCATGCGCGGCGCGGTGGTCCGCGAGCGCGAGGAGATCCGACGCATCCTCGGCGGTGTCGCTGCGGTGGTGGTTGCGGGAGGCCACGTAGCGGTGCTGCTCAACCGCCTGCGCCTTTTCGGGATGGACGAGCTCTTCGCGGGCAAGAGCGTCGTCGCGTGCGCCGGCGGTGCCATGGTCCTGGGCTCCCGGGTGGTCCTCTTCCACGACTCCCCGCCGTGGGGTCCGGGACATGCGGAGGTCGGCGAATACGGCCTGGGGCTCTACCCGTCGGTGATCCCGTTTCCCGACGGGTCCGCTCGTCTCCGACTCGACGATCCCGGACGCGTCGGCCGCATGGCGCGCCGCTTCGCTCCCGCGGACTGCGTGGTGCTGGACGAGGGAACCCGGCTGGTCTTCCGCGACGGCGCGTGGCGGGCCGACGCCGCGCTCCGGCTCGACGCGTCGGGCGGCATCCGGGCATGGGCGGACGCCTCATGAGGTGGATCCCCGACGCCGAATCCGCCGCGCTCCCCGACCCCGACGTCTCGGGGCTGGCGATCGCCAGGCTCCTGGATGGCCCACCACCTTCGGAGGAAGACGTGCGCGCCTTCCTCGGTCAAGGAGAGTTTCCTCTCCTGGAGGGCAACCGATGCACGTTCGCCTTCCTGGGTCCTGCGGACGAGGTCCGTCTACGGCACTGGGTGTACGGGCTTCCGACCTCGGAGCCCCTGCACCGCATCGACGGCACGAGCTTGTGGTGGTACGTCCTGGACATTCCCGACGGATCGCGCATCGAATACAAGCTCGAGGTGCGGCGTGGGAACGAGGTCGAGTGGATCCGCGATCCCCTAAACTCCAGGGAGGCCCGGGACCCCTTCGGCGCAAATTCCGTGGCGTGCGGTCCCGGCTACGAGGCCCCGCCATGGACGAAGGTCGACCCCGCGGTGCCGGCGGGCACTCTGGAAGATCGGGTGTTCCAGAGCCGGGCCCTCGGCGTGCGCGAGCTGACGATCTACCGGCCGCCGAGGTTCAAGGAGTCCCGCCGCTACCCGCTGCTGCTGGTCCACGACGGAGGCGACTACGTCCGCTACGCGGCCCTCGAGCCCGTGCTGGACAATCTCATCCATCGCCTGGAGATCCCCGAGCTCGTCGCGGTGCTCACGCACCCGCCGGATCGCATGGAGCAGTACCGTGCCTCGGAGGCCCACGGCCGCTACCTGGCGGAGGAGCTGGTACCTCAGTTGGAGCGGGACCTGCCCCTGCTGGGCACTCCCGAGGGGCGATGCCTCATGGGTGCGAGCCTCGGAGCGGTGGCTTCCTTCGCCACTGCCGTGCAGTATCCGGGGATGTTCGGGCGACTTCTGCTCCAGTCCGGATCGTTCGCGTTCTCGGATATCGGCGGCCACGGTCGGGGCCCCGTGTTCGACCCCATCGCCGACTTCGTGAACCAATTCCGCCGCAACCCGTCCCGGGTGAGCTCGAAGGTGTTCATGAGCTGCGGCACGTACGAATCCCTGATCTACGAGAATCGCTCGCTGGTGCCCCTGCTCGAGCGGACCGGAATGGACGTGCGATTCGTGGAGGCGAGGGACGGACACAACTGGGAGAACTGGCGCGACCGGCTCCGGGAGGGGCTCTCGTGGCTCTTCCCCGGGCCTCTGTGGCTCGTATACGACTGATCGTCGAGCCGGGGCCCGAGACGTGGCGCCCGGCCCACCATCTGGAGGAGAAACCATGGCCGAGGTAACCCGCAAGATCGGCCTTTCGCTCGGCGCGGACATCTGCTGGCCCATCGCCTTCACCCACATCCTGGAGCGATTGGACCTCGCCATCCCCTGGAAGGGGGACACCGTTCGCTTCGACGTGGAGCGCATGACCATCGATCCCTTCGACGTGCGGGAGCCGAAGCGCTACGACCTTGTCATCGATCGGCTGACCCACTGGTACCACACCCGGCGCGAGTGGATCAAGAAGGCGGTAATCCTCGACGACGTGTACGTGTTCAACAATCCGTGGACGGTGCAGTCCATGGAGAAGCTCACCACCTACGCGGGCATGATCCGTCTGGGATTCCCCATCCCCGAGACGTGGCTCGTGCCGCCGCACTCCTACGAGCCCGTCGAGGACCTGGAGGTAACGCTCCGGAGCTACGCGCGTCACTTCGACCTGGGGGTCATCGGAAACAAGCTCGGCTACCCGATCTTCATGAAGCCGTACGACGGCGGCGGCTGGCGTGCCGTGAGCAGGCTGGAGAACGAATCGGAGCTGCGCGAGGCGTACGACCGGAGCGGAAGGCTGGTCATGACCCTGCAGGCGGCGGTGCACCCCTTCGATCGCTTCGTCCGCTGCATCGGCCTCGGGCCCCAGACGCACGAGGTGCTCTACGACCCGAAGGCCCCGCTGCACGACCGCTACACCATGGCGCACGACTTCCTGTCGTCGGAGGAGCGCACCCTCATCGACGGCATGACGCTGATCATCAACTCCTTCTTCGGTTGGGACTTCAACTCGTGCGAGATGCTGCACAAGGACGGCGTCTGGCACCCCATCGACTTCGCCAACCCATGCCCCGACTCGCAGGTCACGTCTCTCCACTATCACTTCCCATGGCTCATCAAGGCGAACCTGCGATGGGCCGTCTTCGCCGCCACCACGCGTCGGAGGATGATGCCGCTGGATTGGCAGAGCTTCTTCGACGCCGTCGATCCGGAGATGACGTTGATGGAGCGCGTCACCGCGCTCGTTCCGTTGGTGCGAGGCCGGTTTGACGCCGACGCCTTCGACGAGTTCTGCGCCACGCACCTGGCGCACCTGGACGAGCTCACCCACGAGTGGTTCGCGACGGACGACGCCCTCGATGCCGTGCGCCGCAAGGTCGGCGCCCTCTTCCCGCCCCATGAGGTGGAGGAGTTCACGGAGCTCTTCTTCGATCGTATCCAGCGGTGGCGCGCGGACGAAGCGGCGGGGGCGGGTGCATGAGCGGGCCCCGGGTGCCGCGCCGCTGGGGCAGCACTGGGGGATGGCCATGAAGAAGCGTATCAGCTGGTACTCGGAGCGTGTCCAGAAGGATGTGGCCGTCACCCGCTGGGGAGACTTCGGGATGCCGCTGCTCGTCTTCCCCACCGCGGGCGGCGACGCCGAAGAGATCGAGCGCTTCCACGTTGTCGGGACCCTGAAGGAATACCTCGACGCAGGTCGCATCAAGGTCTACTCGTGTGACAGCGTGGCCGGGCGAGCCATGCTCGCCAAGGAAGGCTCGCCCCAGCATCGCATGTGGCTCATGGACCAGTTCCAGGAGTTCGTGCGCCGGGAGCTCGTGCCCTTCATCCGCCTCGACTGCCGAACCGAGGATATCGGCATCGTTGCGGCCGGCGCATCCATCGGCGCGTTCCAGGCGCTGGCCTCGGTGTGCCGCTACCCCGACGTGTTCACGCACGCGCTGTGTATGAGCGGCACCTACGACCTGCTCCGTTTTCTCGAGGCGTCGCCCACCGCCGATTTCGTGCGTGCCTCGCCGCTGCACTGGCTTCCGGAGATGCGCGACGAGGACCACCTTGCTGCCCTCCGTGGACGCTTCGTGCTGCTGGCTTCGGGTGAAGGGCGCGCGGAGGACATCGGCGAGTCCTGGAGGGTGGCCGACGCCCTGGGACGCCGAGGGATCCCGAACCGGGTGGACTCCTGGGGCCAGGACTGGCATCACGACTGGCCGACGTGGCGCAACATGCTGCACTCGTACGTGCCCGAGATCTTCCCGGCACCCGCCGAAGCCGGGGAACCGAAATCCTGAATCACAGGTGGACACCATGTACGTCCCGACGATGGTCCTCCTCGCCCTTCTCCAGGCCTCCCCGCAGGGAATCGCTC
>JAJDNI010000069.1 GCA_022340755.1 Gemmatimonadota bacterium | reverse complement strand
GACGGCCCCGAAGAAGGCCGCCGCCAAGAAGGCGGCTCCACGGAAGACCGCCGCAAAGAAGACGGCCCCGAAGAAGGCCGCCGCCAAGAAGGCGGCCCCGAAAAAGACGGCCGCCAAGAAGGCGGCCCCGAAAAAGGCGGCTGCCAAGAAGACCGTCGCGAAGAAGACCGCCGCCAGGAGCGCGGCCCCCGACACCGGCAAGCCCGGCAAGGTACGAGCGAAGCGAGCGGCATCGGCGTCGCCGGCCAAGAAGAGTGCTGCGACGGCTCCCGCGGAGCTGTCGATCTACAGCAAGAAGAAGAGGCGCATGGGACCCGACGGCGTGATCATCCTGGAGGGCGAGAAGAACGTCCTCCGTCTCTACTATGGTGACCAGCAGATACCCTCTCCCATGGGCGGGTTTCTCATGCTGCTGGGCGTTCGCCCGAAGGAGGACGGCGGCGCGTCCGTGCTCTTCGAGTGCAGCGCTTCGTCACTCCGGTACTGGCTGGAGATCCCGCCGGCCACACGCACCGAGCGGTCCAAGGTGCGCGAGATCCAGAACGACGGGGACGACCCGGACTGCCCCCGCCATGGGGAGGGTGTACGCCTCGTCCGGGCCGGGAAAGACATGGTCTGTCCCCTCTGTGGAATCCCGTACGGCAAGGTCTGACCGGCTTTTGGCGACCATTCGTCGGGACTTCGGGACGGGGGCATCGACGTCCCGGATGCAGGGTGGTACCGCCCCATCCGGCGCATTACATTCCTGTCCGTTCAACCCCGTCACACTTCTCGCCACGCGCTAGTCCTTCAAGGAGCCATCGTACATGCCCGAAGGGTTCCTCAGTTCGGAGGAATACGACGAGCAGGCGCACAAGCTCTACAACGACGGCGATTACGAAGGGGCCCTCGAGATGCTCAAAGAGGGCCTTTCCCTGTATCCGAACGCCGTGGAGCTGTACGTCGGGCTCGGCTACGCGCGGTTGGCTCGCGAGGAGTTCGCGTGGGCGAGAAGGGCGTTCGAGAGAGCAGCGGTCCTTGACCCGGCACACGAGGATGCGCTCGTCGGGCTCGGCGAGACCCTCTTGCGCTTCGGTGAGCGGCAACAGGCACTGAGCTTGTTCAATCAGGTCGCGGCCATGGGATACGACGACGACCTCGAGCTGATGCTCACGATGGGTCGGGCCCTCTACCGCGAGGCGATGTACGCCGAGTGCCGTGACGTCTTCGCCAAGGCTGCGGCATCGAGACCCGACAACGCCGAAGCCGCCGCTTCCCTGGGATATGCCCTCCATCGCATGGGCGACGATGTGGGCGCGAGTCGCCAGGTCCGGCGTGCGCTCCGCCTCGATCCAGACCTTCACGAGGCCCGGATCTACCTTGGTCACCTCCTCTACGACCGTGGAGATTGGGAGGGAGCGCTGAGGGAGTTCGAGCGCGTGCCCCCGCCGGAGCACTGGGACGGGCTCGCCGTGTGGAGGCTCATGGAGTTGAAGCGGGCGTTGTGGCACCTGGAATCGGGCGACGCCCGGTTGGCGCCCTGGGAGCAGCGGCTCCGGGAGATCGAGGATCTGGAGGATCCCATCGATCGACTGCTCAGCGAGGTGGAATCGAAAATGGGTGGCGTCGCCGCCGTCCCCGCGTACGATCCCAGCCAGTTGGAGCTGTTCGCAGGCGAGAGTTCGCCGAGGTCGGACACCATCCGGGTGGTGCGATTGCCGGACGGTCACCAATTTAGAGGCACGTGGCACGAGATCGTCCGTCAGATGCGTGACCAGGCCGGCTTCTCGCACGAGACCCTTGGGCACTACATGAGACGGTTGGCCGAACGGTGGCACGAGCAAAGCGGCGAGGAGATCCCCTTCACGGACGCGGAGTCCTTCCTGCGGGCTGCGATCGCCGCGGGGCTGATCTATCTTGAGGGGGATGACGACCGGTTCGAGGAACCGGACCGAGACTTCGAGGAAGGTGACTCATGAGTGATGTCCTGGAGCGGTTCCACAAGGCGCTCGTGGAGGAAATCCGCGTTCGTCGACCCGAGTATCTGCAGCGCCCGTTCACGGTGGCGGAGATCTACCAAAACCTCGTTCCCTACGGGACACATCGTGACCTGATTGGTGTGGAGATGAACGGGGACTACGAGGATGCCCTGACCCGGATGCTCGCTGGCGAAGGCGGATACCTCATCCTGGAATCCGAGGATGCCCTGCGGCTCCTCCAACACGAGCTGCACGAATCCCACCCGAACGTGGGCGCCTATCGGGAGTTCGCGGCGGTGGACGTGAGACTCAACCCGAAGCTTCTCCCCAAAGGTGATCCCGGGCCGTCGTGGGTAGCGATCTCCCACAGCGACGAGCAGCCCTCGGAGGAGCTACCGGTTTCCGAGGAGCCGCATGTCCCGAGCCCCAGCCCGGAACCGGCCGTGGTCAAGGCGGATGATTCGGCGCCGCCCCACTCGGAGGCCTGCCTCTGGTGTCGGGAAGAATTGCCGAACAAGCCGAACCTGCACTTCTGCCCCTGGTGCGGCACAGATATCCGCATGATCCCATGCACCGTGTGCGGCGAGGAGATAGAGCCGGCGTGGCGTTTCTGCATCGCCTGCGGCAACGAAGTCGATCGTTGAAGCGACCTCGCAGCCCGAAGGATCCAAATCGGCCCCGGTTTCCGGGGCCGATTTCGTTGGCGGTGACGCTGGCTGTGGCCGTCTCGGTGGGGTGCGGGCGCGACGTCCCGCCGCCGGAGAACCAGCCCGACACTCTCCTGCGTAGGGAGCTCGGGCTCACCGATCAGGACGAGGTTCACCGGGTGACGCTCGCCGGCGGGGCATCGGAGGTGCTCGATCCCGCGGAGACGATGTTACCGCCGGGCGCCTGGGTCGAATTCGTCACCGCCGACGGGCGGATTCACGAGGTCAGCTTCGAAGCCGACAGCCTGGGTGCAGAGGCGCTGGCCTTCATGCAGCGAACGGACCAGATGTCGTCCCCGCCCCTGGTGAACCTGGGGCAGCGTTTCGTGGTGTCGTTCAGAGACGCTCCCGAAGGGCGATATCCGTTCAGGGTGGAGGGGAACGGCGGCCCCGCGCGCGGGGTGGTGGTGGTGAAGCCGAATCGCTAATGTGCTCGACCCTGGGCGGCTGTGTGCCCTCCTGTCCCGCATTCCCATCCCCGAATCCAGATGCTCAGGATCGCTCTGATCCCAGGTGACGGCATAGGTCCCGAGGTTGTCGGCGAGGCTCGCCGAGTGCTCGAGGCTACGGCTCGGGTCGACGGGATCGAGCTTCATCTGGTCGAGTGGGATCTGGGGGCTGGCCGATTTCTCCGCGACGGAGTCACCATCTCGGACGACGAGTTCCGGAGCTTGGCGGAGGAATACGACGCGATCCTTCTCGGTGCGTTGGGGCATCCGAGCGTGCCCGGGAACGAACACGCGCGCGACATCCTGCTGGGCCTTCGCTTCCGCCTCGACCTCTACGTCAACTTCCGTCCTTGCGTGCTCCTCGCTCCGGAGCTGAGCCCGCTGAAGCGGGTGAAGGTTCCGGTCAGGCTGGAGATCTTCCGCGAGAACACCGAAGGCCTCTACGTGGGAATGGGTGGTGTCTCCCGAAAGGGCACCCCCTCCGAGGTGGCCATCGAGGAAGACATCAACACCCGCGTGGGTGTCGAGCGCATCGTGCGGGCTGCCTTCGAGTTCGCTCGGGACCGGAAGCGGGGAAGGGTGACCCTCGTGGACAAGGCCAACGCGTTGCGGAACTCCGGCGGTCTCTGGAGGAGGGTCTTCGAGGAGGTGGGCCAGGGCTATCCCGGCATCCAGCGGGATACCATGTACGTCGACGCCATGGCTATGGATCTGGTCCGGCGTCCCGAGCGGTACGAGGTGGTGGTGACGTCGAACATGTTCGGGGACATCATCAGCGATCTGGCCGCCGAGCTGACGGGAGGGCTCGGGCTCGCGCCGTCGGCGAACCTCAATCCCGGTCGGCATGCCATGTTCGAGCCCGTGCACGGCTCGGCACCCGACATTGCGGGGCAGGGGCGGGCGAACCCCATGGGGGCGGTCCGATGCGTTGCTCTACTCCTCGACCACTTCGGCCATCAGAAATCGGCGGAGCGGGTGGAGCAAGCCGTGGCAGCTGCCATCGCGGCGGGGAAGACGACGCCCGACCTCGGCGGAGGGTTCACGACTTCTGAAGTCGGAAGCTGGCTCGCGGATCGCGTGGCTACCGCTTCCGCCAAGTCGTAGCGACCTGCTAGACCCGTGGATGCCGGGCACCTGCTAGATTGACTCCTGGATACCGTGGAGTTGCGCGAGCCCGACATGGGTGGGCGCGTTGGCCCTTCGGAACGCGATCCTGACCTGGAGCCGGCATGACCGACGAGAAGGGGCGTAGCCTCACCAGGCACGAGTTCGACGCCGTCATTCGGCGGGCCGCCGAATTGGCGTCTTCGGACTCGGAGACCGGCGAGAGCGCACTCACGGAAGCCGAGCTCTTTCGCATCGCCCGAGAGGTGGGGCTCAGCGAGAGCCACGTGAGGCAGGCGTTGTCGGAGGTGCGGTCCGGCGAGGTCCACGGCGGCGCCCTGGACCGGATCTTCGGGCCTTCTCACCTGCGCGCCATGCGCGTGGTCCCCGGCACGCCCAAAGAGCTCGGGGCCAAGCTGGACGACTTCCTTGCCGGCACCCAACTGCTCCAGCCAGTCCGACGCTCGACCAACGTGCTTCAGTACCGGCCCGCGCTGGATTGGGCGTCTCAGCTCGCACGCGCCGCGAGCTTCACGTCCCGTAAGTACTACGTGGCGTCGGCCAAGTCGGTGGAGGTTCACCTCGAAGCTCTCGATGACAACTCCACCTTGGTCGAGCTACTCATGGATCCTGGCACGCGAGGCGACAACGTCGCGGGGGCGACGTTCGGAGGCGGTATCGCGGGACTCGCCGCCGGCGGCGGCCTGGCCTTCGCGGTGCTTGCCACCGGGGGGGCCGTGGCGCTGGCCATACCGTTGGGGTTGGTCGGGGGTGGCGCCACGACGGGGGGCATCACGTACCTCGTGGGGAAATCCCACAAGAAGAAGCTCCTGGAGGTCCAGGCCGAGTTGGAGGGGATCCTGGATCGTCTAGAGTTGGGAGAATCCCTGGAGCCGCCCCCCGCGTCCTGGCGCCGGTGGGTGAAACGTCAATTCCACGGCGTAGCCCACGAGCTCCTGAGTCGGGAGCAGGAAGAGGACCTCTCCGACGACCGACAGTAGCCCCGCACACGGCGGGCGAGATCTCTTCGTCAGCCGGATGGCCCGAGCCGCAAGGCGCTCTCAGTGCACGAAAAAACGGCCCTTCCCGTCGGGAAGGACCGTCTCGGCAAGGGGCTGGAGACCCTCAGCGCCGATTCCGTCGCTGCCGCCGGCGCTCGCGCCGGATGGCCGCTTCGCGTTTCCGCTTCCTCTGGGCACTCGGCTTCTCGTAATACCGGCGCTTCCTCAGCTCGGAATAGAGGCCGGACCGCTGCACCTTCCGCTTGAAGCGGCGCAGCGCCCTCTCGAGGCTCTCGTTCTCCAGTACGACCACTTCCAAGACGATCACGCTCCTCAGGTAGACACCCTAGTTCGACAAGATTGAAAAGCTACATCTGACCTATTGGGAAGGCAACGGCCGGCGGGCAGCGGAGGCGCCCGGCCCCGCGGCGCGAAGCGCACTGACGAGAGTTTCTCCTTCCCTACGGGA
This sequence comes from Gemmatimonadota bacterium, assembly GCA_022340755.1. Lineage (GTDB taxonomy): Bacteria > Gemmatimonadota > Gemmatimonadetes > Longimicrobiales > Gaopeijiaceae > SZUA-318. The sequence continues at coordinate 27,144 of JAJDNI010000069.1, read as the reverse complement.
GTCGGCCTTCCCGGTGCAGCGTATGCGTGTAGAGCCGGTAGGCATCGGGGCTGCACAGGTAGTCCTTGGCCCACACCTCGAAAGGAGGCAGCGGGAGGTGTCGCTCGATGTGCTCCACCACCATCATGGCGAACTGGATCCGGTCGGAAGCACGGAAGTCGACGCTTTCCCCTTCGAGAATGCGGTCGACGGCCGTCTCGAAGTCTTGGGGGTCGACGAGACCGATGAAGTGGCAGACCTGATCCAGGCGGTACGACGCGTAGAGCGAGTGCAGCCCGTCCAGATCCTCTGCAGACGGAAGCTCGTGCCCCTCCTCCGACCAATCCCCCGAGATCTCGCGGGCGTTCTCAGCCAGGAGCTCGCGGAAGCGGAGGCGAAGCTTCGAGGACCGGGCTTGCCCGGCCCGGCTGGTGTGGATCGCCGACGCGAGGAGCCCTCCCAACAAGGGCCGGCCGAGCCCCCGGGCCTTGTCGTGGATCTCGGCCTCGGATGCCTCGATGAAGATGTCCGTGGTCCGGACTTCGTCCTCCGCGGTCTCGCCGTTTCCGGGACGAAAAGAGAAGTACCCGTGCCAGGCATCGCGGGCCGCCGAGTAGGTCACCAGGAAGCAGGACCACGGCTCGCCCTCGTGTTCGAGGAAAGCGACCGACCGCCTGCGCTCGTGGACCGTGCTCATGGAGGAGTGGAGAGCTCCGTGGCGTGAGGATGCCGGAAGATAGGAAGCCGCCCGCGCCCGGCAAGCCGGCGCCGGAGCGCGGGACGGAGCGGTGCCGGACGTTTTCCTTGCCCGCCGCGTAAACAGATGGTTATCGTACGGCAGGCTCCCTGGCAGGAGTCCTGATGGGTGCAGTGCCGGCAGGCCGAAGGTCCTGTCGGGCGGCAAGGGTACCCGGCGGAGGCCGGGTTTCTTTTCCGCAGCGGAAAATGATGAAACGAAAGAGAGCGTCCCCGGCTGGCACCGGAGACGCTCTCTGAAGGCACGGGTTGGCGGCCCGAGCTTCCTCGTTCGCTGAGGCGAAGCTACTCGGACCGTCCGGCGGGTGTCAAGGTGCGCGTGTGCCCGCAGGCGCCGTCCCGTGTCGGTGAATCGTCCCCTTTCGGGACCGACATGCGGTGGAGATGCCGATGGATCCGAGCGTGCTGACCGACACCCTCCCCGAAGCCATGGGTGACGTCCCGGGCGTGTGCGAGTTGCCCTTGACGCGAGCAGTGGTGCAGTACCGCGACGTCCACGAGTTGGACACGCCGGGAGGGAGGATCGAAGACATCGGGCTGGCCCTGGTGGTGGAGGGCAGGTACCCGTCCTCCGCCGAGTCCGTGGATCTGGGAAGCGGCCAGCTGAAGGTGCTCGACCTGAGCACCGAGTTGGTCGTTCTGGATTGGGTCTACGAGCCCACCCTCGAGCACATGAACGCTCTGGTCACGAGTGCGGCCACCGACCCCGCAGCCCTGGTCCCCCTTCGCCAGTATGCCCTGCGTCTCGGTCTGCGTGTCCTCGGACGGGTCGGATTCGGCCCCCTCACGCGTCCCACGTTCTTCCGTATCGGCTTTCGGGACGTGTGCCGGGATCTCGACCTGCATGAGGGGACGTCCATCCGGATCGTCATGGGTCCGGGCAGGCTCACGCGCGCGAACCTCGACTACGACCTCGGGGCGCTCGTCTTCCGCACCGCTTTCCAGGAGCCCGACGCCCAGTTGGAGCATGCGCTCCTGGACGCATTCCCCGACGGTGACCTCAGGCGATTGGTTCCCGTCTCCGCGGGAGACGCGCTGGCCTACCAGGTCCGCCTTCCCTTCCCGGAGTCCCTGATGGAGACACGCCAGAGCGTCGCCGTCATGCGCCGGGGGCTGGCCGCCCTCATCGCTCGCTTCGAGCCGGAGCGATTCCGGTCAGTCGATCGACTGCTCAATACCTTCGGAGCGCGCGAGACCCTGGGTGCGCTTCACGGACATGAGCCCAGGGTTCAGTCCGTGCGGGTAGCGGCCTCGGTCGCGGGCTCGCTGGTCGTCCATTGATGGTCCAGAGTTCGCTCGTGTTCGGGCAGCCAGTCGCCGTACCTGCGGTCGACAACACCGAGTTGCGTGTACGATACGGTTCGTATCGCCGCCGGCAGGCGGCACGGCTCCTCCAATTGCTTCCGAGAGAAGCCATTCGGCCGCTGTATCGACGTGCGCGCACGGCCGCCCTCGACTCCGGTGTCGCACCGGAGTCCGTGTCGGACGATCCCATGGCCCTCCTCGTCCGGTACTGTGAGCAGTTGCTGCCACTTCCGCCGTTCGAGATCTGGTACGAGGACCTCCGACAGAATCCGGATGCCCATCTCGCGGATCTGGATGAATCTGCGGACGGTCCCACCGCCGACGCCCCGTCGACGATGGCCACCCAGGGGATGAGGTTCGCGGGCCGCGAGTGGCTGGCGCGCCTGCGCGCGTTCCGTGACGGTGGCTTCTGGCGCGGTTACATCACGTTCGAGCCGGTCGGCCAAGGACACGTGCATCGCACCACCGCCGTGTTCTGCGAACGTGATGCCGGGAACCTCCGCAGGCGGTTCCTGGACTTCGAACCGGCCACATTGGAGGCCTTCCTGCGCTCCGCTCTGCCGTAGTCGATTTTTTGCAAAAAATCGGTAACGGTATCCTCTCGGGGCGCGGGGGCTTGCGCCCCCAGATATCCTAGCATTCATCGGGGTTTTCGGCTCGATCCCCTCCTGGTGTGGGAGCTGTCTCGCTCTTGAGGAACACCTGGTTTCGCGCGAAACGTCTATTTGTAAGTCATTGTGACACAACAACTTGCCGATATGTTGCGGCAATGTGATTTGCGGCTCGAGGGGGTTGCGCGGGTCGAAAATGGGCTTTAACATGGTGCTCACCTCGAGGCAGTCAGCTCCTTCCCACACGGGAGAGCACACGGTCCGCTTCACGCGATCAGTACCGTGAAAGTGTAGCATTTTTCCATCCAAGAGACGGGTGAGGTGTGCCCATGTGGGAAACGTGCTCCGTACAGCTCAATGTGCGGTTGCCCCGCGACGTCGCTGCGCAGGCCGAGGAGGTCCAGAGGACCGACCCGGAGTTCCTGAGTCGCGTGGTGCTGTACGGCCTCACGAGACGATCCATCTATCGTCATCTCCGTGAACGCACGGAGGCCCTGCCCACTCCGCCCGACACGGGAATCGCGGCGACGACATCCTGAAGGCTTGCGTTTCAAGCCCCTTCGAGTCATAGCTTCTGCGCAAGTCGAGCCCTTCGGGGCACGACGCGTACGGCGATTCGAAGGGGTTTTTCACGTCCAGCTGGAGGGTCGCCTGTGGACGCAGGTCAGGCGGGCTCACGCGAGCCCCTCGAAGTCCTGCGTGCGAAATATCTCGACTACTGCTCGGCCCAGGTAGCCGACATGCTCCTCTATCTGAGCCCGGACGAGATCTACCTTCTTGCGCAGCGTGCCCATCGAGAAGGCGGTGGGGGGGGTGATCTCTCCTATGCGGAGATGGTGCGGATAGCCACGGATTGGCTTTCCGGGAAGCTGGCGCTACCCCCCTTCGATGTCTGGGTCGAGGACTATCGTCAACATCCGGAACGCTACGAAGAGTACCTCCTGGGCCTATGGGAGACGGAGGCCGAGGTGATGGATGAATCGTAGCGACGCCGGTGTCATCCGAATCGACAACAAGTGAAGATTCTGAAGATCCTGTTCGGGCTCTTGGTGAGCCTGGTCGTACTGCTGATCGTCGCGTTGATCGCGGTTTACGTCATCAGCGACCGACACCTCAGCAGGAAGTACGACGTCGAAGTCCCCCAGGTGACGACTTCGTCGGACTCCATCACGCTGGCGCGGGGGGCTCACGTCGCGGACATCCGCGGGTGCACACAGTGTCACGGCTCCAACCTCGCGGGGCGCGTCGTCATCGATGCCATGCCCATGCTGGGGCGAATCCAATCGGCAAACCTGACGTCCGGGCGAAACGGGGTGGCCCCTCGGTACGCTTCCGACGAGGACTGGGTGCGCGCCATCAGGGACGGAGTCCGACCCGACGGCACTCCGCTCGTCTTCATGCCGTCGTACGAATACAGGACCATCGGGCCCGAGGATCTGGGGGCCCTGATCAGCTACCTGAAAGCCGCCCCTCCCGTCGATTCTCCGCCTCGAGACGAGACGATCGGTCCCCTCGCGCGAGCGCTTTACCTCTTCGGCCGGTTCCCGCTCATCCCTGCCGAGATGATCAATCACTCGGACCGGAGCTTCTCACAGCCCCCCGAGGGTGAGACGGTGGCGTACGGGCGCTACCTGGCCGGCCCTTGTGCCGGGTGCCACGGTGAGCGCTTCGCCGGCGGCAAGGTCCCCGGCACGCCTCCGGATTGGCCTCTGGCGACGAACCTGACCCCGGACACGGTCACGGGACTCGGCTCTTGGACCGAAGGCCAGTTCATGTCGTTCTTCAACGACGGAAGAACGCCGGATGGTCGAGAGGTGGACCCGAAGGTGATGCCGTGGCCCGTGGTTCGTTCCATGACCGACAGCGAGCGGCGGGCGCTGTGGATCTTCCTTCGATCGTTGCCCCCATTGCCGAAGGGCGGGGAATGAGGGTTCCTGAACCCTGAAGACCGATAGTGGGGCGGTACCTCACCGGGCCCCCGTAGCTTCCGGGGGCCCGGCTCGAGTCGACACGCTCGGGTTTCTGGTGGACAGCCCGACGATGTGTCGGTCCTAGAAGGGGAGGTCGTCGTCGACGTCGCTGCCCGTGGGAGGCTCGGGCGGGCCTCCACCGCGGTTGGATCCACCGCCGCTTCCGTAGTCGCTCCCGGCATAGCCACCGCTCCCGGGGCCGCTGGAGCCGAGCATTACCATCTCGGTGATGACGATATCGGTCCAGTACCTGGTGCCGCCCTGGTCGTCCTGCGTCTGCGAGTACTCGATGCGACCCTCGACGTAGAGCCGATCACCTTTGTGGACCCATTGCTCGACGATGTCCACCAAGCGCCCGAAGACGGTGAGGCGGTGCCACTCGGTCTTCTCCTGCTGCTGTCCCGACCGATCGGACCAGCTCCTGTTCGTGGCCAGGGAGAGCTTGGCGACGCGGGCTCCGGACGAAGTGGCCCGGATCTCGGGATCGTTCCCGACGTTGCCGATGAGCATGACCTTGTTGAGTGACCGACTCATGTGGGGAGGACTCCTGATGCGGCCCGCGTGGGCCTGCCGGTGCGAGAGACGAGGACGGCTCCGTCGGAGCCGCGAGGGCCTAAGGTAAGCCTCGCGACCGCGTTTTTCCATCGTACCCTGGGACGCTATCTTGCGTCGATCCGACGTCTTCTCCGCACGCACCTACCGGTCTCTCATCATGACGGACTTGACCTACATCCGCGTCGAGTGGGACGGCGACCTTGCCGTTGTCGTCATCGATCGACAGGACAAGCTGAACGCACTCAACGCAGATCTGATCTCCGAGCTGGGCGACGTGTTCGCCGGCCTCCGTGCGGACGACAAGGTGAGGGGTGTGATCCTCATCGGCGCGGGAGAGAAGGCGTTCGTGGCCGGCGCCGACATTGCCGAGCTGGCGAAGATGGACGCCGTGGGAGGCGTCCAGGTCAGCCGCCAGGGCCAGGAGGTGTTCCGCGAGATCGAGCGGTTCCCCAAGCCGGTGCTCGCCGCCGTGGGGGGCTACGCCCTCGGCGGAGGGTGCGAGTTGACGTTGGCGTGCCACTTGCGCATCGCCAGCGAGAACGCCTGGTTCGGGTTTCCGGAGGTCAGCCTCGGGATCATCCCCGGATACGGCGGCACGATCCGGCTCGCGCGGCTCATCGGGTTGGGCCGCGCCGTGGAGTTGACACTGACGGGCGAGCGCGTCGGCGCGGAGCGGGCCGCGGAGATCGGTCTCGTGTCCGCGGTCGTCCCCCGATCCGAGCTCCTCGATCGCGCCAAGGCTCTCCTCCACAAGGTCACGCGGAACGGGCCCGTTGCGGTGCGCATGGCGCTGGAGTCCATCTACCGAGGGGTGGACACGTCGTTCTCGGAGGCTCAGGACTTCGAGTCCTCACTTTTCGGCCTGCTCGCCTCGACGGAGGACATGAAGGAGGGGATGAGCGCCTTCCTGGAGAAGAGGAAAGCGGACTTCAAGGGACGCTGAGCGGCCTTCATCGACGGTGCGCGGGAGGGGGGCGTTTCGCGTCCCATCGCGCGTTCGGCGCGACGGCCTCGCAGATAGGCGCAAGTCATTGCTTCCCAACAGCTTCCGTTGTGCATCCCCGGGGTGGTCGACCTCCCCCTGAAAGGTTAAATTTCTCCATGTTTCGAGGGCTCTCCCCGGCCGCCGGTCCGTGCACCTGAGCAGACTCACGCTCCGGCATTTCCGGAACCTCGGGACCCAGGATCTGGAGCTCCCGCCGGAGGGCGTTGCCATTGTGGGTGACAACGCCCAGGGGAAGTCCAACCTCCTCGAAGCCATCTACTACCTGGAGACGTTCCGTAGCTTCCGAGGCGCCCGGGATGAGCAGCTCGTGGCGTTCGGGGAAGAGGTCTTCCGTGTGACGGGAGATCTGGCTGCGGACGTCGGAGAAGTACCTCCGGTCCAGGTGACGGCGGCGTACCAGAAGAGGGGGAAGCGAAAGAAGATCACGGTGGACGGGGTGGAGCCCGAACGCGTTGGTGACGCTCTCGGGCGCGTCGCGGCGGTGGTCTTTTCACCCGCTGACGTGGAGTTGGTGAGCGGAGGCCCGGGAGAGCGCAGACGGTACCTCGACATCGTGCTCTCGTTGAGCGTTCCGGGGTATCTCCGTGCGCTCCAGGAGTTCAGGAAGATCCTGGTGCGGCGCAACGCCGCTCTGAAGGACGAGCAGCCGGGCGGAGTGGTGATGGCTTGGGACCAGGGGCTGGTGCGCTCCGGCGCCGCCGTGGCGGCGGCCAGGAGGGAGTGGATCGAGACGCGGTGCGATGCCTTCCGCGAGTACTACGCGGCGGTATCGGGTGGCGCGGGTGCGCGCATGGCGTACCGCTCGAGCGTGCACCTCGACGGCGCACGGAGTGCCGAGGAAGTGGCGGAGGCCTACAGGGACGCGCTGGTGGCGTCCGCCGAGCGTGAGCGAAGGAACGGGACCACCGTGGTGGGCCCGCATCGGGACGAGGTGGTCTTGAGGCTGGAGAACGAAGGAGACGAGCTGGACCTCCGGGACTACGGGTCCGGCGGGCAACGGAGGACCGCGGCGCTTGCGCTGCGTCTGGTGGAGGCCCGCACGATCCGGGAGACACGAAGCCAGGAGCCACTGATCCTGCTGGACGACGTGTTCGCGGAGCTGGACGGAGGCAGGAGCGAGAGGGTGCTGGAACTGATGGAGCGGGAAGAGACCGGGCAGGTCGTGCTGACCGCCCCGAAGGAGAGCGACGTCCGGATTCGGCGGGACGCGCTGCCCCGGTGGCGCATCAGCGCCGGCAAGGTGTCGGCGTGATCGGTAGGAAGAAGGGACCCGTCCGGCTGGGAGACGTCCTGAGCGGCGTCCTCGAGGAGCACGGCCTCCGAAACGAGGTGAAGCAGGCGAGCGTGGTGGACGCGTGGCCGGAGCTGGTGGGCGAGCACATCGCCGCGGTCACGCATGCGAAGGTGGTTGTGAGCGGTGCGCTGTTCGTGGAGGTACGGACGAGCGCGTGGCTCACCGAGTTGAACATGATGAGGGAGGAGTTTCTGCGGCGGGTGAACGAGCGCCTTCCGGAGACTCCCTTGGATCGCATCGTCTTCGTGCTGGCGGAGACGGAGTAGGGCATAACTGCTCACGGAGCGGACATGGCGAACAAGAAGAAGAAGCAGGATGGTGGTGACGATTATACCGCCGGTCAGATTCAGGTCCTCAAGGGCCTCGAGGCCGTGCGCAAACGTCCTGGCATGTACGTCGGCTCGACGTCCGCGAGGGGGCTGCACCACCTGGTCTACGAGGTGGTGGACAACTCCATCGACGAGGCCATGGCCGGCTTCTGCAGCGAGGTCAAGGTCACCATCCACGAGGACAACTCGGTCACAGTGGAGGACGACGGGCGCGGCATCCCGGTGGACATCCATCCCACCGAGAAGGTGCCGGGGGTGGAGCTCGCCATGACCACGCTTCACGCAGGCGGGAAATTCGACAAGAACACCTATAAGGTGTCCGGTGGACTCCACGGTGTGGGCGTCAGCGTGGTGAACGCGCTATCCGAGTACCTCGAGGTCTGGATTGTCCGTAAGGGTGTGCGCTACCACCAGCGCTACGAGCGCGGCCTGAGGGCCATGGAGCTCGAGGAGCTGGGCAAGGCCAAGGGGAGTGGCACCACCATCACGTTCAAGCCGGACGACCAGATCTTCACCGAGCTCGTCTTCAGCTTCGAGACCCTCTCCAACCGCCTGCGCGAGCTGGCGTTCCTCAACAAGGGCCTGCAGATCGTCTTCACCGACGAGCGGAACGGCAAGCCGGTCCGCGAGGAGTACCTCTTCGAAGGCGGCCTGGCCGAGTATGTGACATACCTCAGGGGCCCGCGTGGCGCGCTCCACGACAAGGTATGCTACTTCGAGGCGTCCAAGCCCGAGGCGGAGATCGAGTTGGCCCTCCAGTACGACCAGGGCTTCGCCGAGAACACGCACACGTTCGTCAACAACATCAACACCCACGAGGGGGGCTCGCACCTCACGGGGTTCAAGGCGGCGTTGACCCGCACCATCAACGACTACGCCCGCCGCAACAACCTCTTCAAGAAGGACGAGAGCCTCTCCGGGGACGATGTGCGCGAAGGTCTGGTGTGCGTGCTCAGCGTCCGCGTCATGGAGCCCCAGTTCGAGGGACAGACCAAGACCAAGCTGGGCAACAGCGAGGTGCGCGGTGCCGTCGAGGCCGCGGTCAACGAGCACCTCTCCACCTTCCTGGACGAGAACCCCCGAGCCGCCAAGTCCATCATCGAGAAGTCCCTGCAGGCGGCGCGCGCGCGCGAGGCGGCGCGTAAGGCGCGTGATCTGGCGCGCAAGAAGAGCGCCCTCGAAGGAGGCGTGCTTCCGGGCAAGCTCGCCGACTGCTCGATCTCGGACCCGACCCTGTGCGAGCTGTACCTGGTGGAGGGCGACTCCGCCGGCGGCAGCGCCAAGCAGGGACGTGATCGCTCCTACCAGGCGATCCTGCCGCTCAAGGGAAAGATCCTGAACGTGGAGCGCGCGCGCATCGACAAGGTGCTGTCCAACGACGAGATCCGGGCGATCATCACGGCCATCGGGGCGGGCATCAAAGACGAGTTCGAGCTGGACAACGCGCGGTATCACAAGGTCATCATCATGACCGACGCGGACGTCGACGGCGCCCACATCCGCACCCTGCTCCTCACCTTCTTCTTCCGGCAGATGCCGGAGCTCATTGAGGAAGGGATGGTCTACATCGCGCAGCCACCCCTCTACCGCGTGCAGAAAGGCAAACAGGAGCTCTACGCATACACCGAGGAGGAGCGCAACGAGTACTCGAAGCGCCTGGGTGGCAAGGACGGCGAGGGCAAGGGGATCAACATCCAGCGCTACAAGGGTCTCGGTGAGATGAACCCGGACCAGCTCTGGAAGACCACCATGGACCCGGAGGCGCGCACCATCCTGCGCGTGCAGATCGAGGACGCCGCCATAGCGTCGAATCTCTTCGACCGTCTCATGGGCGACGAGGTGGAGCCCCGACGGAACTTCATCGAGAAGAACGCGAAGTACGTGCGGAATCTGGACGTGTAGGGGTGTGTGGGTGGGCACCGGCCGACGGGTGCCGCATCATCCCTCCGCTCCACCGCGACGACCGGCGCGCCGCGGTGGAGTTCTCCTGTGTCGCCTACCAGATCCTCGGAATCAGCCGCCACCGCGTCCTTTCCGCAAAGGCCTGGTAGCCGTCCAGCTCCTCCCGCAGCATCCGGTCCTCCAGGGAGGTGCGGATCACCAGCGCCGTGATGGCCACGCCAGCCGGCACGAAGGCCCACCACGAGCCGAGGATCACCGGCACGCAGACGGTCGCCAACACGGAGCCGGCGTACCCCGGGTGGCGCACCAGACGATAGGGGCCGCTGGAGACCACCGTGTGTCCCCGGTCGGTCTGGATGCGTACCGTGCCGGAGAAGAACCTGTTCTCCGCCATGCCCCACGACGTGAGCGCGTAGCCCGCGGCCGCCGGTACGAAGGCCACGGCCCGCCACCCCACCGAGCCCAGCGACGACCATCCCATGCGGTGATCCAGCCCGGCCACCACCAGCATGAGGACGGAGCTCCAGATGACCAGCGGCAGGAGCAGGCGGTCCCACGGCTGGACACCCTCGGCGCTGAATCCCCGAGCACGCTCTCTCAGGGTGTCGGGACTGAGCCGAGCCACGATGAAGTAGGCGGCGCCCGTACCGGCGGTCGATAGCGCCACGTACGCCCACGCCATGGGCCACGCGAGCGTTCCTGCCGTCGCGAAGAGGAGCACCGGGACCAGAAGCACGAGGGCCAGGAGGCCCATGGCGCTCCGCCGCATGGAGGGCTCCGCTCCTGAGGGCGAAGGCGTGTCCATCGGGTGATGGCTCCTACCGCTTCGGGACCCAGATGGCCCGGTCGTCGTCGGCGGTGGCGTCGTTACTGACGTTCACGACTCCCGTGCCGTCGGCGTTCATGACGTAGATCTCGTTGTCTCCGGTCTTCGTCCCGACGAACAGGATCCGTGTCCCGTCCGGGGACCATCCGAGGAAGGTCTCGGATCCGGGGCTGTTGGTCACGTCCGTGAGACCGGTGCCGTGTACGTTCACGGTGAAGAGATCCCCGTTTCCCGCGCTCATTCTCCTGCATGCGATCTTCGAACCATCAGGGGACCAGGGGTTCGCTGCGCCGTAGGAGTCGTACGCCGGATCGTCACTCAGATTGAGCGCGTCAGTGCCGTCTCTGTCGAGGACGTACACGTCCCCGTCCATTGTGGCGACGACCCTCGCGCCGTCCGGGGACCAGTAGGGTTGGGTGAATGGCTCGGTGAACAGCGGCTGGAGGTCGGATCCGTCGGCATTCACCAGATAGGTCCGATCCGTGCCGTCGCGGTTGGTCTGCATCACGACACGCCCGTCGGGTGACCAACCCCAGAAGAGGTCATTGTAGGTACTCGGATCAGTGCTGGGGTTGTTGCTCACGTTCGCGACAGCGGTGCCGTCGGCGTTCATGACGTACACGTCCGACCCCAAATCCGGATTCCGCGAGCTGCCGAAGGCGATCTTCGTGCCGTCGGGTGACCAGATGGGCACCTCGTTACATCGCTCATAGGTGGTAACGCTGGTGAGCTGCGTCGCGTCGCTGCCGTCGACGTTCATCACCCAGACGTTGTAGCAACCAGAGCGATCGGTGGCGAAAGCGAGCTTCTCGCCATCGGGCGAGAGCTGGAGTTGACCGTAGTAGGGCGCGGACTCGCCTGTCAGTCGCCCGGTGCCGGTGCCGTCAGCGTTCATACGGTAGATGTCTTCCAGTATCCGGCCGTTCGCATCTGTGCTATCGGTGCGGGTGCTGACGAAGAAGATCTGGTCCTGGGACGCATTCCAATACGGGGCCTCGTCCTGGTTCTGCTCCGGAGCCGTGGAGTCGGCGCAGGCGGTCAGGAGAGCGAGCACGAAGACGGCTGCGGTGCCACGAGCGAGCAACTGTCTTGAGACGCCTGCGAAGAAGGGACGAGCGTTGAGGACCATGGGCGCCCCCCCCTGAAAGGAGATGCGAATCGAAGGGGCAGGCCTTCACTGGTTGAATAGTAGGTGGGTCCCTCAACTCCGACAACGAATAGGTTGCGAACGCCTAGTCCTCGCCTCCCACCAGCGCCTCGCCGTCCACGAGGGCGACGTCGTGGCGACGGGCGGCCTGACGTGCCAACTCCGGCGCAAAACCCTGAGCCGAGAAGACGATGCGCAGGCGGCTTTCACGGCCGAACCCGTAGCGGGTCTCGGCGATCATGGCGTCCAGATCCGAGAGGATCTCGGGTCCGGCCGGTTGCTCGCCCCATGGGGCCTTCCCATAGAAAGTGGCACCGGACGACAGGATGCCCGCGGCGTCGATGTCGTAGTCGGATCCCCAGAGGCCGCCACATTCGCGGGCGTTCGCGCCGGCCCACTCCATGGCGTCCAGCGCCATGTGTCGACGGCAGATCTCCGGGAAGATGGAAGCGACGTGCCGGTCCAGGTGGGGCCGCACTGTCTCCGCCATCCAGTGAGCCACATCGGGCTCCCGGGCACCGTGGAGGAACGGAAGGACGAAGCGGAACCAGAAGGCCAACAGGGGATCGACGATGCGATACCGTCGGTTGCGGCTCCGGGGCGTTGCATCCAACGACCGGCGGGTCTCCAACAGCCCCAACTCCTCCAACTTGTGAAGGTAAGGAGCCACCTGTCCTGATTTGGTCAGGTCGGGGACGCCCCCGTGCACGATCCCCCAATCCGCTTCGCCGGCCGACAGCGTCGCCAGGATGGCGGCGTAGCGCGCGGGGGATTGGACGTCGCGCTCCAGGAGGTCGAGGCCTCGCTCGTTGAACGGCGCACCCGCCTCGAAGAAGGTGCGGCGCACGTTCGTCCATAGGGTAGCGTCGGGGTCGAGGCGGAGCAGGTGGGCGGGAACGCCTCCGAAGACCGCGTAGGCTCGGATCCGATCCTCCGGTGTGCCTCCGGGCAGGAAAGGGATCGCCCCGCGCAGCGGCAGGGGTGGAACGCGGACCTCGAGAGGTGTGGGTGGCTCCTCGGGGGGGCGGCCCAGCGGTGGCCTCCCGGGCAGCGCCACCGGTGGGAGGCCGCCCGCGCGCCCGACGAGGATCACATGGAAGGGAACGGGGCCCTCGCGCGCCGACGCAAGTACGCGCGCGAGGGCCTGCCCCGCGCGGGAGCGGGACTCCGAGAGCCAGTGGGCGTCGTCGAGGACCAGCACCAGCGCGCGCTCCGCGGCGAGTCTGGCGAGGTGATCGAACACGCCGTCCCACGTGGGCGTGTCGGGTGGTGACTCCCGGGGGCCCGTCTCCCGGTCCACCTGTGCCGTCAGCTCAAGGAGCTGACTCGGCTCGGGCAGGGGAGGGACCCGGTGGGCCACGGCCTGGATTCCCCGGACCGCCTCGCGTACGAGGGTGGTCTTCCCCACGCCTCGGGGTCCGGTGACCTGGATCAGGCCCGGACCCGGGTGGTCCAGAGCCGTTCGGATGGCTCCGATCTCGTGGGGCCTGCGGATCAGGTTCACGCAGAATTTCCAGATCTGGAAAGTAAATCTATGACATTTAGCGTAAGTTTATTTATGCAAAAATGACACGTTGGCTCTTGAGGCGCCAGTGGGCGAAGCCCACTTTGATTCGTCCCGAGCGTTCGGTGTCCTGCCTTCGAGAGGATCTGCCCGATGACCCGCGTCGTTCCCAGGTTCGACATTCTCGCAGCCGCGAAGTACGCCTCGCCGAGCGACGGCCAGGAGGAAAAGAAGCGCATCAGCCTCGAGGAGGTGTTCGGAGAGAACCTCTTCGGGTTGCATCAGATGAAGTCCCGGCTCCCGAAGCCCCAGTACCAGGCGCTGCTCTCGACGGTGCGCAACGGCACCGAGTTGGATCCCTCGGTCGCCGACGCGGTCGCGGTGGCCATGAAGGAGTGGGCCATCGAGAAGGGCGCGACGCATTTCACGCACTGGTTCCAGCCGCTCACGGGACTCACCGCCGAGAAGCACGATTCGTTCCTGAACCCGACAGGCGACGGCCGCGCCATCGCCGAGTTCAGCGGCAAGGAGCTCGTGCAGGGTGAGCCCGACGCTTCTTCGTTTCCGTCGGGCGGCCTACGCGCCACGTTCGAGGCTCGCGGATACACCGCGTGGGACCCCACATCCCCCGCCTTCCTCATCCAGGGATCCGGGGCCGCGTACCTGTGCATCCCGACCGCTTTCGCGTCGTGGACGGGAGACGCCCTGGACAAGAAGACGCCCCTGCTGCGCTCCATCCACGCCCTGGACGAGCAGGCGCGCCGAGCGCTGCGGCTTTTCGGGTCGCCACCGAAGCCGGTACGCGCCACCATGGGGCCCGAGCAGGAGTTCTTCCTGGTCGACGAGGAGTTCTTCTATCGGCGTCCGGACCTCGTGACGTGCGGCCGCACGCTCTTCGGCGCCAAGCCCCCGAAGGGTCAGGAGATGGAGGACCATTACTTCGGCTCCATCCCCGAGCGGGTGCTCGAATACATGAACGACGTGGAGCTGGAGCTCTACAAGCTCGGCGTGCCGCTCAAGACCCGTCACAACGAAGTGGCGCCCGGCCAGTACGAGATGGCCCCGGTGTACGAGGACGCCAACCAGGCCGCCGATCACCAGCAGCTCATGATGTCCACGCTGCGCCGGGTGGCCCGCAAGTACGGTCTCGTGTGCCTCATCCACGAGAAGCCGTTCGCCGGCGTGAACGGGAGTGGAAAGCACCTGAACTGGTCGTTCGGTACCGAGGATCAGAATCTGCTGGAGCCCGGCGAAACGCCGCACGAGAACATGCAGTTCCTGTTCTTCTGCTCGGCGGTGCTCAAGGCGGTGGCGCGGCATCAGGACCTCATGCGCGCCTCCGTGGCCCACGCGGCCAACGACCACAGGCTGGGCGCCAACGAGGCGCCGCCGGCCATCATCTCCGCGTTCGTGGGTGACCAGCTCCAGGACGTCTTCGAGCAGATCACAAACAACGGCGGCGCGGCCAAGTCCAGCAAGAGCGGCGGCCTCATGGGCCTGGGCGCGAACGTGCTCCCGCGGCTCCCCAAACATGCCGGCGACCGGAACCGCACGTCACCGTTCGCCTTCACGGGAAACAAGTTCGAGTTCCGCGCGCTCGGTGCGTCGCAGAGCATCTCGTTCCCGGCCACAGTGCTGAACACCATCGTCGCGGAGTCCATCGACGACCTGTGCGGCAAGCTGGAGAGCGCCCTGGAGAACGGCACATCCTTCGAGGAAGCGCTGCGAGGCCTGCTCTCTTCAGAGGCGAAGGAGTTCGAGCATGTCATCTTCAACGGCGACAACTACGCCTCGGAGTGGGTCGAGGAGGCGGAGCGACGCGGGCTGCTGAACCGTCGTAACACGATGGAGGCCTTGCCGGCCCTGGTCGACCCGAAGAACGCCGCGCTTTTCGAGCGGTACGGGGTGCTGTCGCATCGGGAGCTCGAGTCCCGCTACGAGATCTATGTCGACCAGTACTTCAAGACGGTGAACATCGAAGGTGAGACCGCCGCGGACATCGCGGGCACCATGGTCTTGCCGGCGGCGACACGGTACCTCCACGACCTGGTGACCACGGCTCATCGAGCCGACGGAGTGGACGTGTTGGTCCAGGGTGTCCTCGCCACGGCGCGTAAGGTGAGCGGGCTCATCGACGAGCTGACCGACAAGCTGGACGTGTTGGTGGAGCAGAATGCCGAGCTGGGCGGAGACGACGTCTTCTCCAAGGCCGAGCACATGAGGGAGAACATCATTCCGGCCATGACCGCCGTCAGGGGAGTCGTGGACCGGTTGGAGAAGATCATTCCCGACGATCTCTGGCCCATGCCCACATACCGGGATATGCTCTTCGTGAAATAGGCCGGCTCCGCTTCCCCCGCGTCTGCCCTTCCGGCCACCCTCTCGGGGGTCGTCTGAATGCGGGGGAGCGGGCCGCGCCTCACGGGCTGTGAGGCTCCCCGAGGCGAACGGCGTCGGGGAGCCTCTTCATGTCCAGGCGGATAGCGGCGTCCGTGGGCCAACACTTCGGTGCGGAGGTGCGATGCGCGCCGACGGAGGAGAACCCCGCTTCATCCCCCGGGCGAAGACGTGAGGTCGACGCTTCCGGTGAGCCGGATGTCCCCAGACGACGACCCCACCATCACCTGTCGCGTCCCGGGTACGCGTCGCCACCCGCCGTCGCCCTCGGACCAGTAGGAGAGCGCACGCGCATCCAGGTGCAGGGTGAGCTGGCGACTCTCGCCCGCCGCGAGCATCACACGCTGGAACGCAGCCAGGCTCTTCCTGGCCATCGGTACGGGGGGATCGTCCACCGGGCCGAGATACACCTGCGCCACCTCGCTTCCGGCACGGGGCCCGGTGTTGTGCAGGGTGAACGTGACGTCGATGCCATCGCCCGAAGGGCGAGCCACGAGGCCGTCGTAGGCGAAGGTCGTGTAGGAAAGACCGTGCCCGAAGGGAAAGAGCGGCTCCACGCCCTGCGTGTCGTACCAGCGGTACCCCACGAAGATGCCTTCCGAGTACTCCGCGTGACCATCGCGGCCTGGATAGCGCGTCGAGTCCGCCGTCGGGGAGGCCGATTCCGTCCGGGGGAACGTAACCGGAAGCTTCCCGCCCGGGGCGGCCTCGCCGAGGAGGAGCGCGGCGGTGGCGTCGCCCCCGGCCTCGCCGGCGTACCATGTCTCCATCACCGCCGCGACGTCGTCGATCCAGGGCATGAGGACCGGATCACCGGTTTGGAGGACCACGACCGTCCGCGGGTTCGCCCTCGTCACCGCCTCCACCAGGGCGTCCTGTGTGCCGGGGAGCGCAAGCGTCGTGCGATCGCGCCCTTCGCTTCCCTCGTTGTACGCGAAGACCACGGCGGTCCTTGCATCCCGGGCGGCCGCCACGGCGTCGTCGACGAGGGCCTGACGACGCTCGGGCGTCACCCATGCGAGTCGCACCTGGACCCCGGCATCGCCCTGGCCACCTCCTCCGGACTCGACGTCGAGGGTAACGGCATGGGCCACTCCCGACTCGAGGCGGATGGTGCGTGACGCATTCGAGAGGCTGTCGGCGGTGGAGAGGAGGCTGCCGCCGAAGCCGCCCAGGAAGCGCTCGCCGTTCAGGGTGAGGTTCGCCCTCGCCCCTCGGACCTGCAGCTTGATCTCGTATACGCCGCTGGTCGGGGCCGTGAGGGTTCCCGTCCAGCTGCGTTGTTGTCCACCTGGCAAGGCGTCCGCGCCTGTGAAGTCGATCCGGTCGTCGGTACGCGCCTCGACTCCATCCTCCGCGCGAAGCAGGCCAGGCAATCCACCCTGCGCACCCGGGTGCCCCAGCGCCGAAGCAGGCACCGGGACTCCGTCCAGATCGATGCCCGGTTCGTACCGGACCTTGGTGCCCACGGGAGCACGCCGGCGCAATGCCGGGAGCGTGCCGTCGGCGGCGAGGGGCAGGACGTGAGAGCTACCGCCACCCCCCACGACGGGGCGGGCGGCCGTCGGACCGATGACCACCACCGAGCCGAGATCCGACGGGGACAGGGGTAGAACCTGGTCCCGGTTCCGGAGCAGGACGGTGCCGGCGAGGGCTACGTCGCGCGCCACGTCGGCGTCCGCCACGGAGTCGATGGTTGGGCGGGGGGGCGCCGACCCGTCGAGGAGACCGAAGCGGTCCATCTGCCGGAGGATGCGGCGGACCGACCGGTCCACCAGCGCTTCCGGCGTCCTTCCGTCCTGCACGGCAGCGACGAGGGAGTCACCGAACCAGACGGGCTGGCGGCTCGAACCGCTGCCCCCGGGCATCTCCTGGTCCAGTCCCGCTGCAAGGGCGTCGGCCGAGTGCCGCGCTCCCCAGTCGGTCATCACCCAGCCCGGGAACCCGAGCTGGTCCCGGAGAATTCGGGTCAGAACCTCGGGGTTATCGCAGGCGAAGGCCCCGTTCACCTGGTTGTACGAGCACATGACCGCGCCCGCGCCGGCGGCCACCGCCGCCTCGAAGCCGGGCAGGTAGATCTCGTGGAGGGCACGCTCGTCGAGGTCTGCGCTGACACTCGTCCGCGCGTCCTCGAAGTTGTTCGCCACGTAGTGTTTCACCGTGGCGATGGCGCCCGCTCCCTGCATTCCCTCCACCTCCTGCTCGACCATGCGGGCGGCGAGGAAGGGATCCTCACCCAGCGTCTCGAAGTTCCGTCCGGCCTGGGGTACCCGGACGATGTTCACCATGGGTGCGAGCATTACGTCCTGGTTTCTGGCTCGACCCTCGCGGCCGATGGTGGTGCCATAGCGCCGGGCGAGCGCCGGGTCGAAGGAAGCCGCCAGGGCCACGGGTGCCGGGAGGGCGGTGGCGGGCAGGCGCGTCCGAACCCCCGCGGGGCCATCGGACAGACGCAACGGAGGGATGCCGAGCCGGGGGATGCCGGGCATGTATCCCGCCTGGCCTTCTCCGTCGGGATCGCGCGCCCCGTGGAGAAGCGAGACCTTTTCCTCCAGAGTCATGGCGTGGATCAACGACTCGACCCGGGAGTCGACGTTCTGGGCGGCGAGCCTCGCGGGCAGGAGCAGGGCGAGGATGACGAGGCGCAGGCGCCAGGCGACCGGGGAACCGTGCTCACGACGAATCATGATGGTGCTCCTCCCGTGACCGTACACATGCGGACCGGGCCGAGCATAGGGCAGTAGGCGAGGACGGGCCAGATCGTGGGGCCGGCATGCCGGCTGGCGGCCTCCCCCCGCTCTGCACCTCACCCTATACTTGGCCCGACCTTTCCCCCGTCCCCGGCGGCATGTCCTCTACTCGACTTCAGCGATCCCGTCTCGTCGACGCCCTGGCCGAGGTAGCGCGCGCGCATCCCCTGAGCCGGAAGCTGGTGGTGGCGCCCAGCGTCGGAGGAGGAAGAGAGCTGCTGCGTCGCCTGGGGCGCGAGGGACGAGGCTGGATCGGGTTCGAGGTGACGACGGTGCGCCCCCTCGCGGTGAAGCTGGCCGGTGAGGAGCTCGACACCCGGGGCTTGCAGCTCCTGGACCCCTTCGAGCAGCAGGCGCTGATGGACGAAGCGCTGGACGTCGCCCTCTCGTCCGCCGCGTCGGAGCTGCGTGATCTCTCGGAGGGTGTGGGCTTCCGGGAGTCCGTTCATCGCGCCGTGGACGAGTTGCGGCTGGCCGGCCTCTCCCGCGCCGCAGTCGACGGCGCCCGAGGTCGGAGCCGGCCGCATCGGAGACTGTTGGGGCGCGTGCTCGGCGTGTACGAGGGCCTCCTCGACGAGCGTCGGCGCGTGGACACGGCGGATATTCTGCGCATGGCCGTCGCGGTCCTGGGGAGCGAGGACCCGGCCGGGCCGGCGCTGGGCGCCGAGGTGGTGCTGCTCGTCCCCGGCCTCGGCCTCCGGGGTCTGAGGGGCGAGCTCGTCGATGGGCTCCTGCGGCGCGGAGCTCGGGTTCTGCCCACGGATCCGGCTATGGGGTTGGAGGTGCCGCCCTTCCTGCTCTGGGAGTCCGGTGCGCCGGCCTCGGCCCACGCCTGGCTACACGCGCCCTCGGAGGTGCCGGGCCAGGTCCGGAGGGACGGGATCGAGCTGTTCCGGGCCGCCTCCGTGAACGACGAGCTCCGCGAGGTCCTGCGCAGGGTCGTCGCGAGGGGACTGCCCTGGGACGAGGTGGAGGTCGTCACCCCTGACCCCGCCACCTACGGGTCGGCCCTCCACGCGCTCTCCGTGCGCCTGGGGATCCCCGTCACGTACGCCGCGGGCCTGCCCGTTGAGCGAACACGGGCCGGGCGCGTCGCCCACGCCTACCTCGACTGGATCGCGGAGGGGTTCCAGGCGAGCCCGATCCGTCGCCTCCTGGAGGCCGGGGACCTGCGGGCTCCACCGTCGAGACGCTTCCACGCGCCGGCGGATCTGGCGCGGCGCTTTCGGACACTGCGTATAGGCTGGGGCCGGCACCGCTATCGGACACAGATCGGGGATGCCCTCGCGGCCTTGGGAGAAGAGCGGCCCACGAAGGCCGACACCGCGGAGCGGCTGCATCGCCGTGTCGCGCGGGTGCGGAGCGAGCTGGGCGCGCTCCGCAGGATCCTCTACCCGACGCTGAAGGCGACGCCGTCGGTGCCGGACCGTGCAGGGGAGGGTGGGGGACCGGTGTCTCCCGCGGAGCTGGCGGGCGGCCTGCGGGCGTTCCTGAAGCGGGTGCCCCGCGGAGATGGCCCCGAGGCCGTGGCCAGGGAGGAGATCCTTCGGGTGCTGGACAGGGTGGAGGCGACGCTCCGCAGGCGAACGCACTTCGACGCTGCCGTCACCATTCTCCGGCGTCACCTGGACATCAAGGTGCGCACGCCGGAGTCGATCTCCACGGGGGCCGACGACCGCGGCGCCCCCCGGCGCTCGGAGGGAGGACACCTCCATCTGGTGGATATCGAGCACGGCGCCTACTCGGGGCGGAAGGCCATCTTCGTCGTGGGCGTCGACGCCGACCACGTGCCCGGCGGCGAGACTCAGGACCCGGCACTTCCCGATTCCCACAGGCGTGCGTTGGGCACGGGGCTGGCCACGGCGGCCGATCGCATGCGTGAGGACGTCTTCCGCTTCGCGGCGTTCTTCGCGAGGGCGCGCGGTCAGGTCACGTTGAGCTACGGCGCGTGGGATGCCTCCGTGGCCCGTTCCGTGGCGCCGTCACCGGTCCTGCTCCAGGCCCTCCGCCTCGCGAGGCGCAGTGGCGACGTGAGCTTCCGCGACCTCCATGAGGTCCTCGGTCCCGTCGCCTGTGCGCTGCCCGGCGGTGAGCTCCCCGCCCTGGACGCCGACGACGTGTGGATGAAGCTTCTCGGCTCGGGAGGCGTGCTTCGCACGGGGGTTCCGGCGGTCCGCCGAGCCTATCCGTGGCTGGACGCCGGACTCTCGGCCGCGCGGGAGCGCACGAACGGGGAACCCGGGGTCTACCACGGCGTGGTCACCTCCAGGCCGGAGGATTTCGATCCCCGACGCAACCCGTCGCTCGTGGTGTCCGCCAGTCGTCTGGAAGCCCTGGGCGCATGTCCACATCGCTACCTCCACCAGAGCGTGCTCCGGGTCCGCCCACCAGACGACCCGGAGTTCGATCCCGACCGCTGGCTCGATCCGCTCCAGCGCGGCTCCCTGCTTCATGCCGTGTACGAGGGTGCCCTGCGACGCGCGCGGCAGGGCGACGTCGAGTACGAAGAGGAGGCGTTCGAGCGGCTGGCTCTCGAGGTCCTGGAGGGGCAAGTGCGGCCGGCCCGCCTGCGGACTCCCGCGCCCGGCGAGGGGGTGGCGCGCCGGGAGGTGGCGGGCCTCCAGGAAGACGTCCGTTCGTTCGTGCGTATGGTTCGAGAGCGTGGAGCCCGGTGGGTCGCCCTGGAGCTGAGCTTCGGGCTCGGTGACGACGATCCCGTCGTCATGCACGTGCCGGGGGGACAGGTGCGCTTGCGGGGAGCGGTGGACAGGGTGGACGAGGGCCTGGAGGGTCTGAGGATCGTCGACTACAAGACCGGTCGGTCCCGGGATCATCAGTCGGGGACGGGGGCGTTCAACGGGGGACGGCGCCTTCAGCACGCGCTGTACGCCGAGGCCGTGGAGCGCCGCCTGGGGGGTACCGTGGTGGCCGGCGAGTACCATTTCCCGACGCGTCGGGGGGAGAACTCCGTGCACGCGTACGCAAGGCTCGAGCTCGCCGGCGCCCCCGAGCTCGTGGGACACATGCTGGACGGGGTGGCCGCGGGAGCGTTCGTGCCGACGGACAACGCCGACGACTGCCGGTACTGCGACTTCGCGGCCATCTGCCGCGCGAAGAAGGATGAGTGGGGGAAGGCCGACTCTCCGCTGGCGGAGTGGTCCAAGGAGCATCTGGGTGCGAGCGCATCACCTGCGTTCCGCGCCCTCGAAAACGTGCGGGGCTTCGAGGGATGAGAGACCGCGCGCGGGATCGGGCGCCGTTGCGCTAGTAACGGGTGGCGCTCCCTTTCTTCGGGGGCCCGCTACGGCACCTCACCGCGCAGGATCGTCGCCAACACCGAGGGATCCAGATTCCCTCCCGACACCACCGCCACGACGTTGCCCTCCACCACGCCCGTGAGGGCGGCGGCTACGGAGGCGCCCCCGGCGCCTTCCGCCACCACGTGCGCCCGCTCCACCAGCAGCCGGATGGCGTCGCAGATCTCCTCCAGCGATGTGACGATGGAGCCGTCCAGAAGCTCGGAGGCCAGTGGCCACATCTCCGGAAGCATGCTCTTTCCTCCGATGCCGTCCACGAATGTGGGGATACGCTCCACCTCCACGGGCTCGCCCGCTTCCAGCGATGCGGCGAACGGCCCCGATGTCTCCACCTCCGCGGCGAAAACGCGGGCCTGGGGGCGCACCGCCTTGATGGCCGACGCGATGCCGCACGACAGGCCGCCGCCCCCGTAGGGCACCACCACGGCGTCCACGTCCGGAAGATCCTCCAGGATCTCCAGC
The DNA here is from genome assembly GCA_022340755.1 of Gemmatimonadota bacterium. Lineage (GTDB taxonomy): Bacteria > Gemmatimonadota > Gemmatimonadetes > Longimicrobiales > Gaopeijiaceae > SZUA-318. Next base: position 5,034 of record JAJDNI010000069.1, on the reverse strand, counting down.
CCGATGGTGCCGTTGCCCGCGATGACGTCCGGATTGCTCACGGGATGAACGAAGAAGCCCTTCTCGTCGGGGTGGCCGTGGTTCTGGAGGACCGACCACCACTCGTCGAAGGGCTTGGCCACCCACGTGCCGCCCAGGCGCTCGATGGCGTCGAGCTTCGCCTTCGGTGCGGTCTCGGGGACTACCACGCGGCACGGCACGCCCATGCGGCGGGCGTTCCATGCCACGCCCTGAGCCATGTTGCCGGCGCTTCCCGTGTAGACGCCGCGGGCGAGCTCGGCCCGATCCGCGAGGGCCATGGCGTTGCCGGCGCCCCGGATCTTGAAGGAGCCGATGGGCTGCATGTTCTCGAGCTTGAGCCACAGGTTGCAGGGTGCGTCCTCCAGCTCGAGGCGAAGGAGAGGCGTGCGTATGGCGGCGCCGGCGATGCGCTCGCGGGCGGCCTGGATGGCTTCGAGAGGGATGTGAGTGATGGGTTCCATGGCCGTTCCTGAGGCGGGGACGGGCAAGATGCGCACGGACCCAGCCGCCCGCCACCGCGCGACCTGAGTCGGTAGCGTCGTACACGGCGTCCCACCCCGTGCCGCAAGTCGCCGCTCCGTCCCTTCGGCTACACCCGTGGCCTGCACCGGGTGGGGCTCCTAGGTTCACCTGCAATCGCCACCCTCCGTCGGAGTAGATGCATGAACCGCCGCACGCTACGCACCCTCGCCCTGGCGGGTGCCCTCGTCCTCTCGCCTTCCGTCCTCACCGCCCAGCGCACGGAAAAGCCCGTGCTCCACGGCAAGCACTGGGTGTCCATCACCGGCAAGCCGATGTCGGCCACCGCGGGGGCCATGATCTTCCGGAAGGGAGGCAACGCAGTGGACGCGGCGTGTGCCATGCTCGCCGCCGGCGCTACCATGTGGGACGTGCTCTCGTGGGGCGGAGAGACCCAGGCGCTCATCTACGACCCCCACCAGAAGAAGGTCATCGCCATCAACGCTCTGGGCGTGGCGCCCACCGGAGCCACCCCGGAGTACTTCAAGGCGAAGGGGTACCGCTATCCACCCGAGTACGGCGTGGACGCCATGGTGACGCCCGGGACTCCGGGCGGCCTCTTCACCATGCTCGCCGCGTACGGCAAGCTCAGCCTGGCCGACGTGCTGGCCCCGGCGATCGAGATGGCCCAGGGCTATCCGGTGGAAGGGGACTTCGTGCGCAGCGTACGTAGCAACCAGGCCCGCATGAAGGAGTGGCCGGTCACCGCCGCCATCTTCTTCCCCGACGGCAAGCTCCCCGTGGAGGGGCAGGTCTTCGTACAGAAGGACCTGGAGCAGACCCTGCGCAAGCTGGTGGCCGCCGAGGCCGACGCCCTCGAGGCGGGGAAGAGCCGCAAGGAAGCCATCTACGCCGCCTACGACCGCTTCTACAAGGGAGACATCGCGGCGGAGTATGTCCGCGGGGCACGAGAGCAGGGGTCTCCGGTGACCATGGCCGATCTGGCCAACTGGAAGGTCTACATCGAGGAGCCGGTGAAGACCACGTACAAGGGCATCGAGGTCTACAAGCTCACCCACTGGGTCCAGGGTCCGGTGCTGCTCCAGATGCTGAACATCCTGGAGAACTTCGACTTGAAGTCCATGGGCTACAACAGCGCGCGCTACATCAGCACGCTGTATCAAACCATGAACCTCGCCTTCGCCGATCGGGACTTCTACTACGGCGACCCCTACTTCCCGCCGACGGAGCCCATCCACGGCCTCCTCTCGAAGGACTACGCGAAGGCTCGGGCGGCCCTCATCGACCCCGACCACAACGACCCCGGCGCCGGGCCGGGTGACCCATATCCGTACCAAGGTGGCACGAACCCCTTCCCGAACATCCTGGCGGACTGGAACAAGAACGCCCGCAAGGTCCCTCCCGATGCTGGCTCCGAGGCGATGGCCCAACTCGACCACGACTTCTCCCAGGGCACCACGTCCATCCAGGCAGCCGACGAGGAGGGGTGGGTCGTGAGCGTGACCCCATCCGGCGGGTGGATTCCGGCGGTCATCGCCGGACATACCGGTGTGGGCATGAGCCAGCGGGCCCAGTCCTTCGTCCTCGATCCGGAGGACGGACCCTACAACGTGGTGGAGCCGGGGAAGCGCCCCCGGGCCACCCTGACGCCGTCCCTGGCGATGAAGGACGGCAAGCCCTTCCTGTCCTTCGCGGTGCAGGGGGGAGACTCCCAGGACCAGAACCTGCTGCAGTTCTTCCTGAACGTGGTGGAGTTCGGCATGAACGTGCAGCAGGCCGCCGAGGCGGCGAACATCAACTCGTACCAGATGCGGGCGTCTTTCGGACAGCACGAGATCAGCCCCGGACGGCTCCTCGTCCAGGACGCCACGCCTCCCTGGGTACGCAGGGATCTGCGCAGTATGGGCTACACGCTCACGTCCGCGGAGCGCACGTCCGGCCCCATCAACGCCATCTTCTTCGACTGGGCGCACGGGAGCTTCTGGGGCGCGTCCAGCAACTACGGCGACGACTACGGGGTGGTGTGGTAGACCTCACGTCTGACGAGCGCGCGTTCCTCGAGGGCACCCACGGCGAGGCGGGCGCCCTCGCCATGCGCGTCGTGGCGGCTGCGGCGAGCCTGTTGGGTGCCGACAGGCTGGTGGAGATCGGCTCCGCCCACATCGACGGGTGCCTCTACCACGGTGACGGTGGGGTCGCGTTCGCCGAGCGTCTGGTGGCGGGAGGAGGGCGGGTGGCCGTGCCCACGACCCTCAACGTCGGCGCCCTCGACTTGCTGCACCCCGGCCGCGTACGGGCCGACGCCCATCGCGCGGCCATGGCCCGCCGCCAGATGGAAGCGTATCTGGCGCTGGGCTGCTCGCCGACGTGGACGTGCGCTCCGTACCAGGCGGGGCATCGTCCGGGGTTCGGGGAGCAGGTGGCATGGGGAGAGAGCAACGCCATCGCCTTCGCAAACTCCGTATTGGGGGCGCGTACCGAGCGCTACGGCGACTTCCTCGACGCGTGCTGCGCCATCACCGGAAGGGCGCCGCTGTACGGGCTGCATCGGGAGGAGAACCGCCGGGCCACCGTCCTGGTGGATGTCGCGGGAGTGCCGGAGGAGCTCAAGGGCAGGGACGTCTTTTATCCCGTGCTGGGAACCTGGCTGGGCCTGGAGGTGGGTACGGAGGTCTCCGCGATCGTAGGCCTTCCGGCCACCACCACGGAGGATCAGCTCAAGGCGCTGGGAGCTGCGGCCGCCTCGTCGGGCGCGGTTGCGCTCTTCCACGTCGTGGGGGTCACCCCCGAGGCTCCGACGCTGGACGCGGCCACGGGCGGTGCGGATCCCGACCGTGTGGTCCGCCTCGAGGCGGACATGCTGCGCACGTCCCTGGACAGGTTGAGCACGGCGACCGCACCTGATCGTGTCGACGCCGTCGCGGTGGGCAGCCCGCATTTCTCCCGGGAGGAGTTCGCGGAGCTGGCGCGTCTCCTGGCCGGCCGACGTCTTGCCGTTCCGTTCTATGCCTGCACCGGGCGGGGGGTGGTGGCGGAGCTGGAGGCGGACGGCACTCTGGCGCTGCTCACCGCCGCGGGCGTGGAGATCGTGGCGGACACGTGCGTGGTGGTGACGCCCATCCTCCCCGCCGCGGGCGGCGTCCTCATGACGTGCTCCGGGAAGTTCGCACACTACGGGCCCTCGAACACGGGGTACGACGTGGTCTACGGGAGCCTCGAGGACTGCGTCGCGTCGGCTATGGCGGGCCGCGTGGTGCGCGACGAGGAGGTGTGGCAGTGGTGAGCGGCCCTTCGGCCCCGGAGAGCGGCGGGAACGACCGTCGCGCAGGTGCGCCGGCAGCGGTGGACCTCGCGAAGGCTCGCGTCCTGGTCGGGGGTTCGGGACGGGGCCCGCTCCTCCGTCTGCGGGCGCCCATCAGCTTCTGGGGCGGCGTGGACCCCGTCAGCGGTCGGATCGCCGACCCGCGCCATCCCGACTACGGCGCAGCCATCGGGGGGACGGTCCTCGTGGTGCCCGCCGCCGTGGGGTCCTCGTCCTCCAGTGCCATCATGCTCGAGCTGATCCGGGAAGGCACGGCCCCCGCCGCCGTCCTCATGGGCAGGGCGGACGCCATTCTCGCCCTGGGGGTCGTGGTGGCGCGGGAGTTGGGGCACTCCGGTCCCCCGGTGCTGGAGCTCCCCGCCCCCGCGATCGATGCCCTCCCCGACGGCGTGCTCCAGGTCCTCGAGGACGGCACCCTGCGCCGGGTGGGATGAGGGTGGTTGCCGGCTCCGGCATCCCCCGCGATCATGACGCCGGCCCTCCGCTCACCTCCATCATTCGATGACCATGGATATGCGCTTCCGACGTCCTCGCACTCTTGTTCTCGCGACGTGTGCAGCACTGGCGCTCCTGTCCACTCCCGTCCTGGCCCAGCGCGGGCCACGTGGGGCGGGGATGCGCGGCGCGGCAGACGGTGGCGCCGCCGCCCTCACCGACTCGGCCGTGGTAGCGGGCGTGAAGGTCCGCTCCATCGGACCGGCTGTCATGAGCGGCCGCGTCGTCGACATCGCGGTGGCTTCGTCACCCGGAGCCCGGGGCGGCCAGCTCGGCACCGTCGTCTACGTGGCCGCTGCCTCGGGCGGCGTGTGGAAGTCCATCAATGCCGGCGTGAGCTGGACGTCCGTCTTCGACAACTACGGCACCGCGTCCATCGGCGCGGTGGCCGTGGCGCCCTCCAACTCGGACATCGTGTGGGTGGGCACCGGAGAGGCGAACAACCAGCGCTCTTCCTCGTACGGTGACGGCGTCTACAAGTCCACCGACGGTGGCAAGACCTTCCACCTCATGGGGCTGAAGACGTCGCAGCAGGTCGGCCGCATCGTGGTGGACCCCACGAACCCGGACATCGTGTTCGTGGCGGCGGGGGGTCCGCTGTGGGCAGGCGGTGGCGAGCGGGGCATCTATCGCACCACCGATGGGGGCAAGACGTGGAAGGCCGTCCTCACTGGGAACGAGTGGACAGGCGCCACGGACCTGGTCCTGGACCCATT
>JAJDNI010000065.1 GCA_022340755.1 Gemmatimonadota bacterium | reverse complement strand
TGACGACGTCGAAGTGCTGGTCGGGGAAGTGGGTGATATCGGCGCGGAATCCGACGAAGGAGCCTCCGTGGCTCACAACTCTCAGGCCCCGGTAGGTGGAGTGCTCCAATCCGAACGCGTAGCTCGTCGAATCGCCACCGGCGAGAGCGGCTCGGCGGAGCGACGCCTGCACGATGCCGCCTCCGTCCAGATGATCGTCGTAGAAGTTGCGCACCCAGTAGAGCAGGTCGTCGACGGACGTGAACACGCCGCCGTCCCCCACCATGTCCAGCGTGGTCATGCTGATCCGGAAGCCCCCGTCGTCCTTGGGGGCGTATCCCGAGGCGCGGTCCGGAACGATCGTCGTGTGGTCGTCCTGGAAGTGCGTGTGGGTCATGCCCAGCACGTCGAAGATGTGCTTCTGGGCATACTCACGTAGGGATTGGCCGGTGACGCGCTTCACCACCTGCGAGAGCAGGAAGTATCCGGAGTTGGAGTACAGCCAGTCGGTGCCCGGCTCGAAGTTCAGCTCCTTCTGGCGGGCGAGCATGGATACGACCTCGTCGTCCGTGTAGAAGTCGTCGTCGCGCTTGCCCGCCAGTGACATCAGCGTCAGGTAGTCGCGGACGCCGCTGGTGTGGTGGATGAGCTCGTCGAGGGTGACCGGCGGGTCGTGGGGCTGTAGCTCCGGGAGGTACTTGCGCACGTCGTCGTCCAGGGACAGTTGGCCGTCGCGCGCCAGGATGAGGATGGCCGCCGCGGTGAACTGCTTCGAGACCGAGCCTGTGCGGAAGACGCTCTCCGGCGTGTTGGGGACGCCCAGCTCGAGGTTGGCCATCCCGTAGCCACGTCGATAGATGAAGTCCCCGTCGCGGATGACCCCCAGAGCGCACCCGGGCGAATGCGTCGAGTCATAGGTGCGGAAGATGCTGTCCACGCGCGCATTCGGCCGGGTCTGACCCGATGCTGTCGCCGCGCCCGCCACGCCTCCGATCACGAAGGCCGCTATCCCGAGGACGGTCCCCGGGCGACAAGCGCCCCACGTCGCACCGTGTCGAGAACGGGAAACCGGCGCGTTACCGTATCGCGTGCGAATCGGACGGGGGTGAGGGGCCGCTCCGTGCATGGGTCACGCTCCAAGCCGAAGGATGAGGATCCGCGCCCGATTCCGTCGGGGGGACAGCGAAGGGCGACCCTCGGTGGGAGGGCACGGTAGACGGCCGGTGTTGGAGGAGCAAGTGCGACTCGGCGAAGGTCGGCGGGCGCTCTGTCACAGGAACCGGCCCCACCCTCCTCCCAAGCCCCCCGAGTGATATAGGTTTCAGGACCTCCACGCCAACACGCATCACGCAGGGGACGAAAAGTGAGCAAAAGGGACGACCAATTTCAGAAGATGGGAACCCAGGACGGGTTCATCGCGGCGCTCGACCAGAGCGGGGGCAGCACGCCCAAGGCATTGAAGGCCTACGGTATCGGCGAAGACGCATGGTCGAACGACGATGAGATGTTCGGCGTCATTCACGCCATGCGTACCCGCATCATCACGAGCCCCGCCTTCAATGGTGACCGCATCCTCGGAGCGATTCTCTTCGAGAACACCATGGACCGGGACATCGGGGGCACGCCCACCGCGACGTACCTCTGGGAGAGGAAAAAGGTGGTCCCCATCCTCAAGGTGGACAAAGGACTCGCGGACCCGGAGAACGGCGTGCAGGTCATGAAGCCGATGCCCGGCCTCGACAAGCTCCTCGAGAAGGCCGTCTCGAAAGGGATCTTCGGCACGAAGATGCGCTCGGTGATCAAGGAGGCCGACGCGAAGGGCATCGAGGCCATCGCGGATCAGCAGTTCGAGATCGGGAAGCAAATCTCGGCGGCAGGCCTCGTGCCCATCCTCGAGCCCGAGGTGGACATCCGGTGCCCCGACAAGGCAGAGGCCGAGAGCCTGCTGAAGAAGCGGATCCTCGCGGGGCTCGATGCCCTCGGTGCCGACGAGACCGTCATGCTCAAGCTCACGCTTCCCGAAGAGGACAACCTCTACACGGAGTGCATCGAGCACCCACGCGTCCTCCGGGTGGTCGCCCTCTCCGGGGGCTACTCCCGCGACGAGGCCAACGCGCGCCTCACGCGCCAGAACGGCATGGTCGCCAGCTTCTCGAGGGCGTTGGTCGAGGGCATGACCGCACAGCAGTCCGACGAGGAGTTCAACGCCGCGCTCGACGCGTCCATCCAGAGCATCTTCGACGCGTCGAAGACCTGACGCCCGGACGGGGTGGCGCCGCGTGGGCGGCGCCACTCCCGCCTACCTCGTTCGCCATCGCCCTGTGGACTCGCGGTGCGGATGGCGGAAGATATGAAGATGGCGACGCACCGCGGCGCGGGGCGCGGGCATGTCGGAGTGCTCATGAGGGCGAGCATCCGCGGTTCGGTGGGCCCTGCGTCAGAGGGGTAGCGAAGCGGGCCAAAGCCCCATCCTGCGGGCCTCTACGTCACCCGTAGTACCAGTCGCCTCCTAGGCCGCGGAGACAATTGCCATTCACCCCCGGTGGGGCGACCTTGTTCGAACGCCGCGCCTCCCGCCGACGTCCCACTCCTTTCGGGGGAGGCCTCTCATGCGTCGCTTTCTCCTGCCCATCGTCGTCCTCGCCGGCTGCGTCACGGTCTCGAAGTCGGTGCTCATGGACCGCTCGCACAGTCCCGTGGCACGGGACGACGTGTATGTCTTCATCGCCGGCGACACGATTCCTGAATCGTGCCAGCGCGTGGCCCTTTTGCACGCATCGGGGGACGAGGACCTCACCGAGGAAGGCGACATGATCGACAAGCTCCGGGAGGAGGCGGGCAAGCTGGGAGCCAACGCCGTGCACCTGCGCACGATGGAAGATCCGGGTACCGGAGAAAGGGCCGTCGCGGCGATCTTCGGCACCAGCGCCGATCGCGATGCCGACGCCATCGCGCTCTGGTGCCCGGACGGCGTGCGCTGAGGGACGCCGATCGCCGCCGACTGGGTCTAAACGCCGAGGATCCCGGCGGCCCACGCCGCCGGGAGGCGGCTGTAGCTGAGGGCGAGGCGCCATGAAAGCCATCGTGTATTCAGGATACGGCTCGGCGGACATCTTGCGACTCGAGGAGATTCCGGAGCCGCAGGTCGGTGAGGACGACCTCCTGGTCCGCGTCAGGGCGGCCTCCGTCAATCCCTATGATTGGCACCTGCTGACGGGCCTTCCCTACATCGGGCGCATGCACTTCGGGTGGTTCGGACCCAAGGGAAACGGTGGCCTGGGCGCGGATCTGGCGGGCGAGGTGGAGGCGGTCGGCGCGCACGTGAAGCGGTTCCGGCCGGGCGACGCGGTCTTCGGCATGGTGGACGGTGGGACCCCCGGCAAGCCGCTCCTGGATCTCGGCTCCTTTGCGGAGTACGTGCGCGTCTCGGAAGACTCGGTGGCGCCCAAACCCGCCAACGTGACGTTCGAGCAGGCCGCGGCCGTACCCGCGGCAGCGTTCACGGCTCTGGCCGCGCTCCGCGATCAGGGGCGATTGGAGCCGGGGCAGGCTGCGCTGATCAACGGTGCGTCGGGAGGTGTGGGCACGTTTGCGGTTCAGATCGCGAAGGCCCTCGGCGCCGACGTCACGGGAGTGTGCAGCACGAGAAACGTGGACATGGTTCGCTCCCTCGGCGCCGACCACGTCGTCGACTACACGCGGGAGGACTTCACGACGGGTGGGGAGCGGTACGACCTGATCCTGGACAACGTGGGGAACCGATCCCTTTCGGAGTACCGGCGGGTGTTGACTCGTCAAGGGGTGTACTTCGCCTCCTTCGGTCGTCCCGAAAACCGCTGGCTCGGGCCCTTCCCCTATCTGCTCCGGATGGCTGCGGCGTCGCGGTTCGGGAGCCAGAGGTTGGTCTCGCTGACGCCGAGCCGAGCGCCGGAAGCCCTCACCGCCTTGAAGGAGCTCATCGAAGCCGGAGCGGTAACCCCGGTCATCGACAGGACGTATGCACTGGCCGAGGTCCCCGAGGCCATCCGATATCTGGAAGAAGGCCACGCCCGGGCGAAGGTCATCATTACCGCTTGAGGTCCGAGACGGCTCCACCTTGGCGTTGCCAACCAAAGGAGAGACCCATGGCGACATCCACAGCGAAGAGCCTGCTTGCCATCGCCCTCGTGGCGGGGTGCCTGATTCCGCAGTCGGCTTCCGGGAGGCAGCAAGAAGCGGCTCCGGACGTGGGACTGCACATGGCGGTTCTCACCGGGAATCTGGATGCCGTCCGCGCTCACATCGCCGCCGGTTCGGACCTGAATCAGAGAGATGCGTTTGGGTCCACCCCACTCATCGTCGCCGCGACCTTCGGCAGGACCGAGGCCGCCAAGGCGTTGATCGAAGGCGGCGCCGATCTCGACCTGGCCGGCGCTGACGGAGGAACCGCCCTTCATGCGGCCGCCTTCCTCGGCCGGATCGAGATCGTCCAGGCGCTGTTGGATGCGGGCGCCGACAAATATCTGCGGGACAACGCGGGCAATACTCCGCAGTCGGCGGTCGCGGCACCGTTCGACGAGGTTCGCGGCATCTACGACCGGTTGGCCCAGGGCCTGGCGCCGTTGGGGCTTCGTCTGGACTACGAGCAGATCAAAGCGGCCCGACCACGGATTGTGGAGATGCTACGCCCGCGGCCCGCCGAGCTGGAGGGGGTGGAATATGCGCCGTCGGCCGGAGGAGATTGGGCGGTGTCCACACCTGCGAAGGAGGGGTTGGATCCGGCGCACCTGGCGGACCTGTACCTGGAAGCGTCCGCCATGGACAACGTCCACGGAATCCTCGTCGCCAAGAACGGCCGGCTCATCGGCGAGCGGTACTTCAACCAGGGGGCGGTGGATCGGAAGGAGCTCCTTCAGTCGGCCACCAAGAGCTACACCTCCGCGTTGGTGGGGCTCGCGCTCGAGAAGGGCTGCCTATCGAGCGTGGACCAGAAGATGATGGACTTCTTCCCCGAGCTCGCCGACCAGATAACCGATCATCGAAAGGACGAGATCACCATCGGTCAGTTGCTCGAGATGCGGTCCGGATACCCCTGGGAGGAGACCGACTCCACCTACTGGGACGCGATGGTGTACGGAGAGTTCGTGCCGCTGGTGGTTCGCTTCCCCCTCGTCACCGATCCGGGCACGACGTTCCACTACAGCAACCTGTCGTCACAGCTCCTCGGGATCATCGTGGCGCGGGCCTGTGGGACGGATCTCAAGTCCTTCGCCGACGAGACGCTCTTCTCGCCCCTGGGTGTGGAGGAGGGAGAGTGGATCCAGGACCGGGACGGTTACTACGTCAGCATGGCCGAGCTCCGCTTCACGTTGAGGGACATGGCGAAGTTCGGCCAGCTCTACCTGGACGGAGGCGAGTATCGAGGAAAGCGGGTCGTGCCGGCGGAGTGGGTCGAAGCGTCCCTGCAGCCCTACTCCGAGGGTATGTACGACAGCCAGTGGATGGGCGACGAGTCCAACTACCTGGGCCCCTATCTCCATGACGTCGGATACGGCTATCAGTGGTGGTCCGGCAGGGCGGGTGACCACCGCTTCGACTTCGCTTGGGGACATGGCGGCCAGCTGATCGTGCTCCTCCACGATCTGGACATGGTGATCGTCACGCTCACGGACCCGTATCGCCTCCAGCACGACGAGGTGTCGTGGCGGCACGAGCGGGCGACGCTGACGCTCGTGGGCAAGTTCATCCAGTCGCTTCCGGGGTAGTCCCGCCTTCCTCGCCCTGCCAGGTCGCGTGAAAAGGGAATAAAGCCCATAATCCGGCCGGCCGTCCAACGCGGCCGGCCGGCTCACGCCCTGATCTCGCCGGGAGGCTCCATGCGCCACCCTCTGTGCGTTTCCGTTCTCTGTGTGCTGGTGGCGTCCGCGACGCTTCAGCCTCTCCAGGCCCAGTCCGCGTCATCGACCGGCGGCGATCGTGTGAGGACTGGCGACGGACTCGTCGAGGGCATCACCCTGCCCAGCGGCATCCACGCCTTCCGCGGGATTCCCTACGCCGCACCCCCCGTGCGCGATCTCCGGTGGAAGCCGCCGCAACCGGTCACGCCCTGGACCGGCGTGCGCCCGGCCGGACGATTTGCCGCCCAATGCATGCAGATGCGTGTCTTCGACGACATGGTGTTTCGTAACTCCGGAGTGAGCGAGGACTGTCTCTACGTGAACGTGTGGACGCCCTCGACGGCCAATGGGTCGAAGCTTCCGGTGCTCGTGTACTTCTACGGCGGCGGATTCGTGGGCGGAGACGGCTCGGAGTACCGCTACGACGGAGAGAGCCTGGCCGAGAGGGGGATCGTCGTCGTCACGATGAGCTACCGTCTCGGCGTGTTTGGATTCCTGGCCCATCCCGAGCTCACCGCCGAGTCCGCGCACCACGCCTCCGGGAACTACGCGCTGCTGGACCAGGTGGCCTCCCTGCGCTGGGTGAAGAGCAACATCGCGGCGTTCGGTGGAGATCCAGAGAAAGTGACCGTCGGCGGCGAGAGCGCCGGGTCGGTCTCCGTGAGCGCCCTGATGGCTTCCCCTTTGGCCACCGGACTCTTCCGGGGAGCCATCGGCGAGAGCGGGTCGCTCCTCGGGACGCTTTCTCCCGTTCCGCTCGCGCTAGCCGAGGAGAACGGAGCATCCCTCGCCCGTTTCGTGGGGGCGTCGTCCCTCGCGGAGCTGCGGAACATGCCGGCCATGGAGCTTCTGCTCGCCGCGTCGCGACGTGGCGCACCCCGTTCAGGGCTCGACGTGGACGGCTATTTCCTGCCGAAGCCCGCGCAGGAGGTCTTCGCCGCGGGTGAGCAGGCGCACGTGCCGCTCCTGGTCGGGTGGAACTCGCAGGAGGCGGGGCCAGGCTCCCTCGTGGGATCACAAGACCTCACATCGGGCACCTACGCCGCAGCCGTGCGCCGGCTCTACGGCGACGATGCTCCGGCCGTCCTCGCCCTCTATCCCGATTCCACGGATGCGATGGCGCGCGAGTCCGCCACGGCGCTCGCCAGCGACCGGTTCATCGCGCTCAGCACGTGGAAGTGGGCGGAAATGCAGCGCCTGACCGGTGACGCGCCGGTGTACCGCTACTACTTCGCGCGTCCGAGGCCCAGGACGGCCGAGGGCATCAATGGCCCGATGCCGTTGCCGCGCGGCGCCGTGCACTCGGCGGAGATCGAGTACGCCCTGGGCAACCTGGCCACGAACCCCGTCTACGCGTGGACGAGCGACGACTACGAGGTGTCGCGGACCATGGAGGGGTACTTCGCCAACTTCATCAAGACCGGCGACCCCAATGGAACCGGGCTCCCGGAGTGGCCGCAGGCCGGAACCGACCCGCAAGCTCCCATGATGCTCATGCGGATCGACGTGCGCCCTCGGGCAGAGGCGGCGCCGCACCGGGATCGCTATGTGCTGTTGGAACGATTGGGGGGGTAGGCGGAACGTCGGGAAGCGGGGTGGGGATCCCGCCTGGGGCGGCGGATTTGGCGCGGAGCAGCGCTGAAGCGCAGCCTCGAGATCCCGCTCAGTCCACGAAGTGCATGTCCTTCAGAAGCGCGACGAAGCGGGGGTCGGACCTGAGCGGATCGAAGATGGCGTCCCTGCCGAGCCACCCGAGGGACTGGGAATCGGCGGCTCGCGCCTTCTCGAGCTCATCGATGGCGCGCGCGTGCTCTCCGAGACCGAGATACACGAGAGCGAGGTTGAACGGTGCCACCACACCGCCCGGTGACTCCTCGGTCAAGGTATCCAGGGCTGCCATCGCCTTGGCACGGTCCCCGGCGGCCCCATAAGCGTAGGAGAGGAACGCGGTCACGAAGGGCGGCGCACCCAGGGTTCTGGCCTTCACCAGGAACGGGATCGCCTCGTCGAACCTCCCCACGCCCAATCGGGCCCACCCCTGGGTCATCACCGGGAAGAAGAACGTGGGATCGAGCGCGCTCGCTTTCTTCATGAGCTCGTCCGCGGCAGCCACATCTTTCTGGAAGATCGGCACCATCGCGGCATCCACGAGGACCTGTGGCGAGAGGGGATCGAGCTCCGCCGCACGTCGGCCCTGGGCGGCGGCTTCTTCGTCACGGCCGGTGAACGCCAGAGCCAGGGTGAATTGGTCGGGGGCGAACGCATAGCTCGGATTCAGCGCGATGGCGCGTCGGAACTCACGCTCGCAACCGGCCCAGTCCCACTCGTAGAAGAGCTTGAACACGGCCAGCGACGTGTGCGCTTCCGCCGACATGCTGTCGAGCGCGACCGCCTTCTCGGCAGCCTCTCTGGCCTTGGGCTTCGCGGCGGACGCCGTGATGAATCCCTCGTTGTACCCGGCCCACAGGTAGGCATCGGAAAGGCCCGAATAGGCCGGCGCGAACGTGGAATCCAGACTCACCGCGATCTTGAACTGCTCGATGGCCTTGCGGAGGTTCTCGTCGCTGGGGCGATTGAAGAAGAAGCGCCCTCGGAGATACGCGTCGTGCGCCTGCGGATCGACGCTGGGCGCGGCCGCGAGCCGCGACTCCTCGCTGGGGGACAGGCGGACGTTGATCTCACCGGCGATGGCACTGGCCAGATCGGCCTGTAGGGCGAGGACGTCGCCGGAGCTGCGCTCGAAGCTCTGCGCCCACAGGAGGCTGTCGGCTCGGGCATCGATGAGCTGCGCGTTGATCCGCACCTTCTCGCCGGACCGCACGACCGAGCCCTCCACCACCGCGTCGACGCCGAGTTCCTTGGCGATCTCGGGCGTCGCCGGCCGATTCCGGCCCTGGAACTGCATGGCCGACCCACGTGAGATCACGCGGAGCTGACTGAGGGTGGCCAGGGTGGTGGTGAGCTCATCCGTCATTCCTTCCGCGAAGTAATCCTGCGAGGGGTCTCCCGAGTAGTTGTCCAGGGGAAGGACGGCGATGGACCGGATCTCCGTCGGAGCGTCCGATGCGCCGGGAGCCGACGCCCGGCGCCCCAGGACTGCGTACCCAGCGACGGCCGCGATGGCCACGACAGCTGCCACGCTGAGACCGATGGTCGCCGGGCGCCGTGTTCGTGCCGGACGTTGGCCACTCCGGGCTGCGGCCTCCTGTCCGCCGGTGGGCGTCGTGAGCGCGTCAGCGAACTCACGTGCCGTGGCGAACCGGTCGATCGGTACCTTGGCCATCGCCCGCATGACGGCAGCCTCCACCCACGAAGGAACCGCATCGCGCATCAGATGGAGCGGCGTGGGTCGCTCGGTCATCAGCTTCGCCATCACCACGCGGGCCGATGCGCCGCTCACCGGTGGCTCTCCCGCCAACATCTCGTAGGTCACGGCGCCGAGAGAGTAGATGTCGCTCCGGGCGTCGAGCTCCCGCTCGCCGGTGGCCTGCTCGGGGCTCATGTACGCCGGGGTGCCGATGGAGAGCCCCGTCTCGGTAATCCGTTCACCGGCGGCTTCACCGACGGCTACGGCGATGCCGAAGTCGCTGAGGAGGGCTTCGTCGTCCTGCAGGAGGATGTTCGCCGGCTTGATGTCGCGATGCACGACGCCGTGGCGGTGCGCGAAGTCCAGCGCCGCTGCGACCTGACGTGCGATGCCGACCGCTTCCTCGATGGTGAGCGGTCCGTCCCTCCTGAGCCGATCCTGAAGCGATTCCCCCCTGACCAGGGGCATGACGTAGTACAACATCCCGCCCGCTTCGCCGGAGTCGTACAGCGGAAGGATGTGCGGGTGCTGGAGGTTCGCGGTGACCTGGATCTCCCGCAGGAACCGTTTGGCTCCCACGGCTGCGGCAACCTCCGGCTCGAGGACCTTGAGCGCGACCTGTCGGTCGTGCTTCACGTCCTGAGCGAGGAGCACGGTGGCCATGCCGCCTTTGCCGAGCACGCGGTCGATCCGGTAGCGGTCGGCGAGCGCCGCGGTGAGCGGTTCGAAAGAGCTTGGGATCTCGCTCACGTAGGCCTGGGAGGGAAGTCGACGGTGCGTTTCTGTGGCGAGGCCGCCGGCGGTGTTCGCGCCGCGGGGTAGCCAATCCGGCAGAGACACCATAGTGCATCCGGCGTCGAGGCGACGCCAGGGCGGCATGCGCTGTGACCGGACCTGCGCTCGCCCTCAGGAAGGTGGTTGGGCGGCGCCGCGGACTGCCACCGGGCATGGAAGGCGCCGCTGGCCTGTCGACTGGTTGTGCTGCCCGGCGTCCGGTCGCGGGCATGACCCGGCCCCCGGGAGAGTCTCCTCCCGGGGCCGGGCCAGCCACCGCCCGGTGATCCTTTTCGAGTCAGTGGTCCTGCAGGGTCGCCTGGGCGGCGGCGACTTCGTCCCTTCGCTCCGGCATATCCTCTCCGACCCACTCGAGGAATCCGGGGTCGGCCACGACCCGGGCCACGTCTTCTTCATCGAGCCTCACCGCTCCGCTCCGCCCATCAGCGCAATGTATCCGCAGCGTCGTGGGTGAGTAGATGCCGCTCGTCAGCGCCGTGACGAGGCCGTTGAGGAACGTCTGCTTCGCGACGATGGTGGCTCGGCCGGACGGACAGATGTCCTCGATCGCCACGCGGGTGTGCCCGATCAGGCCACCCAGCCAGTAGTTCTGCCAGTGGTCGTAGACCACCGGGCCGTGCGGCGCTCCCCCTCTCGTAGTGACCGTGTGCTCGTAGCATGCTTCAAGCCCGAGCATCAGAGCCGTGGCGACCAGCGCCATCGCCGCCGTTCTCGTCATCCCGTTCATCATCCCCTCCCCTCAGTCGGGTTAGTACCTGGTCACGGAGCACCAGGCGTGCCGTTCGCGAGAGAAGACGTGAATGCGTTGTCACTCAAGCCTTTGCGTGGTTTCTGGACCAGGGCGGGTGATGGCCGGCGTCCCCGATGCACTACGGCAGCCATGTGACTTGGACACGGTTCAGGCGGCCCAACGCAAGGCGGGCCCCGCGGACGTCCTGTCCGCGGGGCCCGCTGATCCCCCCGGACGGAGGACCAGAGACTACATCTTGGGTGCCGCCACCCCTGGGTACTTCATGACCTGGCCGGAGCCGGGCGCACCCACGCCGTTGACGGTGACGTAGGCGTCTCCGGCCGCATTGAACGACACGGCCGTGGGGAAAGTGAGTCCCGGAACGACTTCAACCGACGTGCTGTCGCCGGGCATGATGCGCAAGAGCGCGCCCGAGCCCGGCTGAGGCCCCTGCTCGCCGCCGAAGTTGCCGATGGAAACGGCGTACAGATTGCCGTCGGGCCCGGTCTTGAGGTCCGTGAGCATGGTGAGCCCGGTGGCGTAGTCCGTGTACGTGCCGTCGGCGTTCACCTCGACGACCCTGCTCAGTCCCGGAACGAAGGGGACGCCCGTGAGCAGCGACACGTACGTCTTTCCGCCGGCGAAGGCGACGGACGTGGGCACGGCCTCGATCTCTTTGGCCCCCCCGCGGTTCGGGTTCGGGATGGGGCCGGGGTAGGGGCCGAAGACGGTCTTGAGCGTCAACTCGCCGCTGGCGGGGTCCACCGTCAGAAGGTCGTTGCCGGCCGCGTCCGTTACCCACAGGAGCCCGTCGGGCCCCAGGGCGAGGCCGTAGCAGTGGCTTTCCACCAGCGCGCCCTCGGGGTTCTTGGACTTTTCCAGGTCCCACGTGTTGGCAACCTCGGTGAACTGGCCGTCCTTGTAGCGCAGCACGGCCGCGAACATGGGAAGCCGGTCCACGGAGGCGCCGTCGCTCCAACCCATGCTGCTCACGTACAGATCACCGTTCGCCATGACGAGCCGATTCGCGCCCTCGGGCCCGTCGGGGAAGGCCAGGGAGGGAAGGGAGCCCATGTCGGTCTGGGTGCCGTCGGGAGAGACGCGAACGAGGCGGGCGGTCATCCCCCATCCCATCTCGGTGGGGGAGCCGTCTTCGATGGACGGGAACGTGATCTTGTCGTCTCCTCCGACCCCGCTGTCGACGACCCAGACGTTGCCGGCGTCGTCCGCCAGGACGCCCATGGGGCCGTTCAGACCGGTGGCCACCACGGAGGGGGCGCTTTCCTCCGCAGCCATGGCCGCGCCCCCGGCTTCGCCGGAGCCCTGTCCCGCGTCGCCCCCGCCGCCGCACGCGAGGAGGCCAAAGGTGACGACAGCGGTACACACGAACTGGATGGGTCTCTTCATCATGCTTCGCTCCTTGGAACCGAGTGGGCTGTCCTATACCTGTATGGGTGCCTGTATGGGCCGCTGCCCCCGTCGGGTCACGCCTTTCGGCTGCCCCGCCGCTGCCGCCATGGCCCTTCTTCGATCAGTCCCGCTCCCGGGACAACATGAAGACCAGCGCGTTCAGATCTTCGTCGGAGATGTTCGTGAATGCCGGCATCGTGAAGTGCGTGTGCTCGTACCCAGGGACTCGATAGGCCGCAGGGTCCCGCACGCTCTCCCGGATGTAGTCCGCCGCGGTCTTCGCCTTGCCTCGATAGTTCGGGTCGTGGATGCGGGCTTCAGCGCGTGTTCCGATGCCGTCGTGGTCCGGGCCGAACACGCCGGCCGTCCCGGCCCGCTTCAGCGTGTGGCAGGTTCCGCAGTGCTGCTCCTCGTAGACCTCGAGCCCCCGGGCCTCCATGCGAGCCTCGGCCGCCGACATGCTGTCGGCGCCGGCGCGTCCGCAGCCGCTGAGAGAACACACGAACGTGGTCGCGAGAAGGGCCTGCCGAACGCGAGTCATTGCTTCAACGCCCTCCGACGGTCAGGCCGATGGACAAGGATCGACCGGCTCCGGGATGCAACATGCGGACGTTGGTCTGCTGAAAGGGATCGAACAGCAGATACCCGAAGCTCTCGTACTTGTGGTCGAACAGATTCCGCACCGAGGCCGTGGCCTCCACGGCGCCCACCCTCCATCGGAGGGCAGCGTCCACGAGGCCGGCACCAGCGACCTTGGATGTGTTCTCGTCGTCGAGGTACACGGCGCCGGTGAACCGGTGCGTCACGGTGGCGTCCACGGTCTTCGAGAGATCCGCACGAAGCGAGGTCACGAAAGCCGTTCGTGGGATGTTCTTGAGTTGGTTGCCGTCGTACTCCGAAGCCCGGAACGTGGCGTGGGTGACGGTGGCCGCGTGGGTGAGCTCGAGGCGCGGCGACAGCACCGCCCGCACGGACCCTTCAAAGCCGACGTGCCGGCTCTGCTGGATGTTGCCGTACTGGAAGGTGCGCAGGTCGAAATCGATCTCGTCGTCCAGCTCCTGCCGATAGACCGTCGCCGACACCTCGGCGAAGCGCCCGGGAGACCCCAGCGGCACCCGCTGGTACAGCCCCAGTTCCACGGCCCTGGAGCGCTGCGGCTTCAAAGCCGCGTTGGACAGGTTCACCGTCTGGCCGGGCTGGCCCGTGGGGATCTCGCGCACGTCGTAGAGCTGGTCGAGCGTCGGTGCCTTGAAGGCCCGGGTCCAGGT
Organism: Gemmatimonadota bacterium; assembly: GCA_022340755.1. Taxonomy (GTDB): domain Bacteria; phylum Gemmatimonadota; class Gemmatimonadetes; order Longimicrobiales; family Gaopeijiaceae; genus SZUA-318. Next base: position 2,948 of record JAJDNI010000065.1, on the reverse strand, counting down.
GACGAACAGGTTCCCACCGGCCGAAGGAGCCCGGGAATACGCGAGGTTCAGGCCGAGACGCGGCGACCACTGCTTGAACGAGGGCGAAGTGCCGTTGGGACCGTCCTCGTGAGGGCGCACGACGTCGAAGCGGACACCCGCGTCCAGGCGAAGCCGATCACCGAGATCCCGCATGGCACTCAGGTGGGCCGCGAGATCGGATCGGCTCCCCCTTCCTTCGCTCAGGAGCGAGCCGCTGGACGGATCGTGGTAGCGGGTCCGATAGTCCGCGAGTTGAGCCTCGCCTCCCAGCCTGACCGAGGCTCCCGCCAGCGGGATCGCGTAGCCGATCCGGCCCCAGACGCTCAGGTCACGGTCGTTCTGTCGTTGGGTGTCGCCGAACGAGGGCATCAGCAGGATGGTCCGCGTCCTATCCTGGTCGAAGTGCCGAACCCGGGCCGCCACGTCCAAGCGCCGGCCGCCGTCGAAGACACGGCTGCTGCCGGCGTCCAGCTGTACGACGTTGCGGGTGCGTTCGTCCGCGCTGAACGCGTCGCCGCTCTGCAGGGGGTCCGACGCGAGCGCATCGGGCGCCAGAGGTCCCGGCTCCTGGTTGGTGACCCTGCTGTAGGAGAACCGGCCGAACACGTTCCCCTGCCCGTCGGCGACTTCGCGCCGGTAGGAGAGGACGCCGGATCCCCGGCTCGACGCGGAGTGGGCGCGGTACCCATCCTCGCGGTCGATGTCCGCCGACGCCCGGAGTCGCCCACTCTCCAGCGCCCGTGCCGCCGACGCGCGCACGCCCATGCCTCCCCACGAGCCCATGGTGACGGCAGCCTCACTCTCGTCCGGAGCGGCAGCATTCCGGGTCACCACGTTCACCACCGCTCCGAGGGCGGCGTCTCCATAGGCTACGGAAGCCGATCCACGGAGCACCTCGATGCGCTCCACATCGGAGAGGGGGATCTCGGTCCACTCCACCAGGCCCGTGCGGTCGTCGTTGGCCGGCACGCCGTCGATGGTGAGGAGCACGTACGAGGTCTCACCTCCGCCGAAGAAGCCACGTACGACCGCCATGGGTAGGCGGCCGGAGCCGTCTCGCTCGACGAAGACGATCCCGGGGATCGATCGCAGGACGTCCGGCAACGTGCGCGCGGGGCGACCGGAGAGATCGTCCCGTGTGAGAAGGCTCGTGGCGGCTACGGATTTGCGCACGGGCGTGCCGAAGCGATCCACCACGACGACGACCTCGTCCAAGTGGAAGGACGGCGCGGCGAGCGGGTTCCCCTGCGCCAGGACCGACGCCGGAAGGGTGGCTGCGAGGAGGGTAACAATGGACACGCGCCGCCCCGAGAGGGCGGCGAAACGGGAGGGTGATGGCAATGTGTCGTCAGGGAAGATGGGGGCAGATATGGCTGCGTGGACCAGGCGCAACCCCACAATTGTAGTTAGAAGTAATATGTAAAGCTACAAAACGCCAACCTTTTCTTCCGGATTGGCGTGTGGGATCTGCCGACAGACCCCACTGCAAAGGCCGCGGGTCGGGCGACGCCCGGCCCGCGGTTCCTCATCAGTCCCAGGGCTCGTCCGCGCTCGGGCCGTAGATGGAGGGCACCCTGCCGTCCGCCATGCGGAGGTAGATGGAGAACTGGCCGCGATGGTGGATCTCGTCGTGGAGCATCATCCACAGGAAGTCGGCCAGCGGTATCTCTCCGACGGTCTTGGGGCCGGTGAAGAAGGGGACCGTCCCCCCGAGGTTCTCGTCCGGCAGCGCCTCGACGATGGCTCGGTATCCGGCGCTGGCCTCCTCGAGAGCCCGGAGCTGAACCTCCCAGGACTCCGGCGGCTCGGGCATCTCACCCTCCATGGCCTCGGGGAAGCGGTCGGTCAGGACCATTTCGCCCAGGCCCCGCTCCGCCACGAAGACCCACGCGAGCTCGCGTGCGTTCTTGCACTTTTCGTGGGGGCGCAGGTCGAGGCGGGACTCCGGGAACGAACGGAGTACGCGCATGGTGGTGGCGAGCTCCCGGTCGTAGGCGTCCAGGAATTGCTGTTTCGGCGAGGTGGACATGGTCAGTCTCCGGGCAGGGATCATCATGTCGATGGATTGCGGACTGGATACCAATAATGGATCCGGATTGTTGGAGGTGGAAGGGCCGGCGACGCTCTACTTGTCGCGCGACAGGAACGTGGTCATGTCCGCCACGCTCCTGTACCCGGACAGCCGTCGCATCTCCGTGCCGTCGGGGCCCAGGAGGATCATGGTCGGATATCCCATGACTCCGTGGGCCTTCGCCAGATCCGGATGGTCGTCGCCGTCGACTTTGACGGCGACCACCGCACGGGAGGCCCCCATCACGGCGTCTGCCGTGTAGACCCATTGGTCCATGAGCTTGCACGGACCGCACCACGTGGTCTCGAAGTCGATGAAGAGCGGTTTGCCCTCCCTCCGGGCCATGGTTAGGGCCGCGCTGTAGTCATCGAGGAACTTCACCGATCCTCCCGACCTGGCGGCCTCGCGGTCCACGAGCATGTTGTCGTTCATGGCGATCTCCTCCGCCCGGGTCATGCCAGGGTCGAAGGGAACGAGCGCGATACGCCGGCCCGACGGGTCGATGCTCCGGACCTTGTAGGCCTTCTGGCGGAGCCAGCTGTGCTCGCTCAGGGGCTTCGCAGTCTTGGATTTCAGGACCTCGTCCGCGGAATCCGCCGGCGCCATGGCCCAGGAGTCCAGCGTGTCGAAGACCCCGTCCATGACGTTTTCGGTGATAAGGACCTCGGCCTCCACGCTGTCCAGCATCGCCTTCCCTTCCATCCACCCCCGACGCGAGAAGCGCAGGACCGGTGGCTCTTCTGGTGATTCCGGGTCCTCCACGTACCAGAAGGTCAGGGCATAGGGGTCGGCGGCCGCGTTGCCGGTCACGGGATCACGCACCGGCACGGTCACGACGGTGTCGAAGGTGGACCAG
>JAJDNI010000042.1 GCA_022340755.1 Gemmatimonadota bacterium | reverse complement strand
ACGGACTCGGGCGTGGGGGGCACGAAGCCGGCCACGCCGGTGAGCAGGTAGTGGTTGCCGAGACCCAGCATCCAGATGAAGAGCTGCGCGCCCAGGGCCCCGACGATGCCGAGGAGCACGCTCAGCAGGAGCAGGCGGACGTTGCGGGAGAACCTCGGGGGGTTCATCGACGGAATCGCGCCACCGCGAGCATGCGCAGCGTCGCCCTCATCGAGGAAGCGTCCGGCGCATCGGACATCGCCCGAAGTGCGTCACCGGGGGTGCCTCAGCCGATCTTGACCAGCTCGATGTCGAACGTCAGGTCCCTTCCGGCCAGCGGGTGGTTCCCGTCCATGAGGATCGCGTCCTCCCGCACCTCGGTGACCATGACGTTCATCTCGCGACCGTCGCGGTACTGCATGCGCAGCATCTGCCCGGCCTCGGCCTGGAAGTCTCCCGGCAGCTGCTCACGCGGCATGGTGAAGGTGAGCTGGGGCAGCCGGGGGCCGTAGGCGTCCGCCGCGGGAATGGTGGTCGTCTTCGACTCACCGGGCTCCATGCCCTCGACAGCCCTTTCGAATCCGGGGATCATCTGCTTCTTGCCCAGCTCGAAGGTGATGGCCCCCCGCTTCTCGGAGCTGTCGAAGACGGTCCCGTCCTCGAGGCGTCCGGTGTAGTGGACCTCGACCGTGTCTCCCTTCGCGGCGCCGCTCATCTGGATCTTCCCTCCGCGGTCTCTGCGACGCCGGGGTTGGCGTCGCCCTCTAGGATGCGCTCATTTCGTGGCGTCCCTGAGGATCGCCTGGAACTGGGCCAGGGGCAATGCGCCCTGCACCATCTTCCCGTTGACGAAGAAAGTCGGTGTCGAGTGCACACCGCTACGGTTCGCCAGCGCGTTCGCCGCCGCCTCGCGGTCCGCGGCGCGGGCGCTGTGGTAGCATTCGTCGAACTTCGCACCGTCCGCGCCGGCCGTCACCGCGTAGTTGTGGAAGAGGTCGTCCGGCGAGCGCACGCCCTTCCACTCGTCCTGCCGGGAGAAGAGCGTGTCGTGGATCTTCCAGAACCCGGCCTCGCTCTGCTCCGCCACGCACCCGGCGGCCCGCATGGCCTCGGAGCCGTTGGGGAACATCCCCAGGACGAAGGGCACGAAGCGCCACGTGACCTTGCCGGTCTCGACGAACTGCTTGCGCAGCACGGGGAACGACTGGTTCTCGAAGCCCCCGCAGTAGGGGCATCCGAAGTCGCTGAACTCCACCACCGTGACCTGGGAGCTCTCGGCCGTGAGCTCGTGATACAGCTCCGTGAGCGGGACGTCGGGGGCGGGCTGGTTCTCGGGGCTCACCAGGGGCGTGGGGCCGGCGTCGCCCGCGCCCTGCGCGGGCGTGCGTGGCGAAGCGACCAGAACCAGGAAGAGGCCGGCGGGCACCAGTAGCCGGACGATGTGCTGCGCGTTCACGATCCCTCCAGGTGCACGAGTTGCCCGAAGCCGGCGAAGAAACGCGACAGCGCGGCGAAGCGACCCGTGATCATGAGAACGCCCACCAGCACGAGGAACGCCCCGGTGAGGCGCTCGATGAGCCCCAGCCAGCGACGCAGCCCGTGCGTGGACGTGAGAAACCAGTTGAGGGCCACGGCCGCCACGAAGAAGGGCAGGCCGAGGCCGAAGGCGTAGATCGCCAGGAGCAGCGTGCCCTTGGCGACGGAGTGCTCGAGGCCGGCGTACAGGAGAATGGTGGCGAGCACCGGACCGATGCACGGCGTCCATCCCGCACCGAAGGCCACGCCGGCCACCACCGAGCCGATCTTGCCGGCGGGCTTGCGCGCCAGGTGCACGCGGCGATCCTCCACCAGCGCGGGGATACGCAGGAGGCCGAGCATGTACAGCCCGAAGAGGACCACCACCACGCCGCCCACCTGCTGCATGATCGGCAGGTAGTGCACCAGGACGCGGCCCAGCGCGGTGGCGCTGGCTCCCAGGGCCACGAACAGCGCCGAGAACCCGAGGATGAAGAGCGCGGAGTGAACCGCGGCCTGCCGGCGGGCTACGCGGCCGTCACCCTCCTGGAGCTCCTCCAGGGTCAGCCCGGTGACGAAGGACACGTAGCTCGGCACGATGGGCAACACGCACGGCGACAGGAACGACAACACGCCGGCGCCGAAGGCGAGCCCCAGGGATACCGAGCCGGCGTCGGGGTTCACTGCCCCTGGCCCTCCGTAAGCAGCGCATCCACCTCACGTCGGAGGATGCCCTCGCTGAACATGCCGGCCACCATCTTCCGGACGTGGCCGGTCTTGTCCAGGAGGAACGACTGGGGCAGCGCGTCCACGCCGCCGTAGAGCCGGCGCATCTCGTTGGTGGCCATACCGATGGGGTAGGTGATGCTGTGCTCGCTGACGAAGCGCTGCACGACGCCGGGGCCCGCCTCGTCGGTGGACAGGCCCACCACGGTGAAGCCCTTGTCCTTGTAGTCGTCGTAGACGCGCTGGAAGCCGGGAATCTCCAGGCGGCAGGGGGGGCACCACGTCGCCCAGAAGTTCACCAGCACCACGTCGCCCCGCAGATCGGAGAGCGTCACCTTGTCGCCGGACAGCGTGTGCACGGTGAAGTTCGGCGCGGTGCCGTCCTCGGAGACCTGTTGCGGGCCGACGCCGGGAACGAAGCGGTAGAGGACCGCGCCGACGACCATGAGCCAGAGAGCGACCTCGACGCTCCGGAACCAGCCGCCTGCCCGACCCTTGCCGCCGTCGCGCCTCTTCGCTCCCGCGCTCGTCCCGTTGTTTCCGCCGTTGGATCGCCGAGTCTCGGTCGCGGCGTCCTCTGTGGACCTGCCGTTTCCGCCGTTTCCCTTCTTCGGCGTCGCTCGCTTCTTCGGGGTCTTGCTCATCTGTCCATCCAAGGGCACGAGTCCGGCCGTCTCACCCGCGGCGGGACGTCGGCCGATGCTCGACCGCGGAGGGTCCCTTCGGGTGCGTCCGTTACCGGTGCGGGAGGCACCCCGCCGGGTCAATACATATGAATATATGTAGGTCTAGATGTAATACCACCCCGGGTCATTCATCACCGGTGGGGAAGCCTCCGCAGGGCGGTGTGGGGGAGATGCCGACGGGGGGAATCGCCGTCCCGCCGGATGCCGCAGGGGCGGACGCCCCCGGCGTAGATGGTGGTGCATCGCGGACCCCGAGCCGTACTTTTCCGTCGCATCTCCGCACACCCCTCCCATCCAGAACCCCATGGACACTCCCGGCAACGCACGAGGGACCACGCTCCGCGCCGAGCTGCCGCGGAAGGTCGTTCACGCTGCGGTGGGTCTGTGCGCGCTGCTCCTGCGCTGGGTGCCGCCCTGGATCGCGTGGATCGGCGCCGCCGCCGCGGTGCTCTTCAACGCGCTCTTCGTGCACCGCGTGACTGGAGGGATCTTCCTCCGCGAGCACGAGCGCGAGCAGGGCTTCTCGACTGGGGTGGTGCTCTACCCGGCGGCCGTGCTCGGTCTGCTGGTGGTGTTCTTCCAGCAGCTGGAGCTCGCCGCCGCCGCGTGGGGGATCCTCGCGTTCGGCGATGCCGCGGCGACGCTCGCCGGCCTCGCGGTCGGTGGCCCCGCGCTTCCCTGGAACCCCCGGAAGCGGTGGAGCGGGCTGGTGGCCTTCATCGTGGTCGGGACGGTCGCCGCGGCGCTGCTCCTCCAGTGGACGGAGCTCGGGTCGTCGCCCTGGGTCAGCGGCGCGCTCCGGGGATCCACGATCTTCCTGTGGACGGCCTGCATGAAGGCGGCCGGAGCCGCCGCCCTGGTGGAGTCGCTGGACACGGGGTGGGACGACAACTTCCTCCTCGCGGCCGCCGCCGCGGCCGTGCTCTGGATGTGGACCCTCGTGGATCCGGCGCTCCTTCTGAGCTCGGCGCCGATCCTCGCCTCGGGATTCGTGGTAGGCGCCTCTCTCACTGCGCTCCCTGCTCTGGCGGCGTGGTGGCTCCGGGCCGTGAGCGCGGAAGGCGCCGTCGCCGGGTGGGTGCTGACCGCGCTGCTCTACGGCGCCTCGGGGTGGAGAGGGGTCGTGGTCTTCGGCGCGTTCTTCGTGCTGGGCAGCGCCGCCACCCGCGTGGGCTGGACCAAGAAGGTGGCTCTGGGGGTCGCCCAGGAACGGGGCGGACGCCGAGGCATTGGCAACGCGCTGTCCAACACCCTGGTAGGGCTTCTGTGCGCCTTGCTGGCCATGGAGACACACCTGGAGAGCATCTTCGCCGTGGGGATGGTCGCGGCCTTCGCCACGGCCGCCTTCGATACGGTGGCCTCGGAGATCGGGCAGGCCTTCGGCCGGGAGACCTTCCTGCTCACCGAGGCACGACGTGTTCCGCCGGGCACCGTGGGCGCAGTCTCCCTGGAAGGGACGACGGCCGGTCTGGTGGCCGCCGCGGCGGTGGGGCTCACGGGCCTGGCTGTCGGCGTGGTCACTCCCTCGGGCGCAGGAGCGGTGGTGCTGGGTGCGCTGGTCGGCTCCACCGCGGAGTCGTGGGCGGCGGCCTTGCTCCCGGCCCACGGTGCGCATCGGGCCGGCGTCCTGAACTTCCTCAACACCGCCGCCGGCGCCGCGGCGGCGTGCGGGGCGTACATCGCTCTCGGAATTTGACCGCGAGCTCTCCCCTTCGCGAATCTGCCGCATGAGCCACAGCGTCCGTCGGCACCTGCGCGTCGACATCGCGGAATACGATGCCTCCATCCGCCGTTTCATCCCCGGCTACGAGGCCATGCTCGCCGAAGCCGCCAAGGCCGTGGCTGCGGTGTCCCCCCGGCTGGTCCTCGACCTGGGCGCGGGCACGGGAGCGCTCTCGGCGGCGATCCTCGAGCGGGACGAGGTGGGCACCGTCGAGCTGGTGGACGTGGATCCGGAGATGCTGGCCCAGGCCCGCGTCCGACTGGCGGGGGCAGGCGACCGCGCCCGCTTCGCTCTGCGCTCGTTCGACGACCCGTTCCCGGCGTGCGACGCGGTCACGGCGTCCCTGGCGCTCCACCACGTCCCCACGCTGGAGGCCAAGGGCGCTCTCTTCCGGAGGGCGGCGGAGGCCCTCCGGCCGGGGGGTGTCGTCGTCAACGCCGACGTTACGATGCCGGCGGATCCGGAGGGCCGCGAGGCGGGGTTCCGCGTGTGGGCGGATCATTTGGTGGTCTCCGGCATCGAAGAGCGCAGGGCGTGGGAGCACTTCGCCGAATGGGCGACAGAGGACACCTACTTCCCCCTGGAGGAGGAGCTCCGCCTCCTGCGGGACGCCGGCCTGGACGCCCGCTGCGTCTGGCGCGAAGGGCCGTCCACGATCCTGGTGGGCACGAAGCCCCAGGAGCCTGTCGGTAGGGGATTGCCCTACGCCGGAGTCGGGTCACCCCCGCTCCCGGCACGGGACCTGCAAGGTTAGCCTTCTTCGGCCCTTCCGACCCAGAAAGGAATGAATGCAATGCGTCGCATGTGGAGGCGCCTCCCCGAGGCCGCCATGATCCTGACCCTCGGTGCCGTCGCCTGCTCCGGAAAGAGCGACGCCGCCGCAAATGCCCAGCAGCAGCCCGCGGGTGCCCTTCCCGCCGGCCACCCGGCGGTGTCCACCGCGCAGGCCTTCTTGTCCCAGCCGGCGGTGGTGGCGGAGACCATGGATGCCGCCGAGTACACGTATGCTCGTCTCACCGGACCCGACGGCGAGGACGTGTGGACCGCGGGACCCCAGACGGAGCTGAACGTGGGTGACACGGTGAAGCTCGTGAACGCCATCGTCCTGACGAACTTCGCCAGCAAGACGTTGAACCGGACGTTCGACCGGATCTACTTCACGGACCGCTTCGCCGGACCCGGTGAGGTGGCTCCCGCTCCTTCGGCGGCGCACACGGCACCGACTTCCGGTGCCACGCCGTCCGATGCGGCCCCGGCGGTCACCCGGGGCGTCGTGGAGGAGACGATGGACGCCGCCGGCTACACCTACCTCCGCGTCAAGGCCGGAGACAAGGACATCTGGCTCGCCGCGCCCCAGATGACGGTCACGAAGGGCGCCACGGTGGAGTGGGCCGGCGCCATGACCATGACGAATTTCCCCAGCAAGACGCTCAACCGCACGTTCGACGAGATCCTGTTCGTGCAGAGCGCCTCGGTGGTCCCGGGAAGCTGACGCGCGTCCTGCGCGCGCGCTCGGACCGGCCTTCACGGGGGCCGCCCTCGAGGGCGGCCCCCGTGGTGTCACATGCCTCGTCGCCCCTTGCGGGCCAACCTGTTGCCCTGGAGCCAGGCGATCCTGAGTTTTCAGCGGTCCGCCGCGGTCCCTCCGCCGGTGGCCTTCACGTCCGATCTACGCAGGATGGGCGAGCTCGTGAACCTTCGCGACCCACGGCCACGGCCTCATCAGAGCCGTCCTTCAGGGGCCTTCCTCCTCGGCCTCGCCGTCGTCGGCGGGCTGGTCGCCCCCCGACCCGTCCAGGCACAGGGCGCCGTCGTGCACGCGGTACTCTTCTACTCGCCGACGTGCCCCCACTGCCACAAGGTCATCAACGAGGACCTGCCCCCGCTGGTGAACAAATACGGCGACCGGCTGGTCATCGCCGGGGTGGATGTCAGCACCCAGCAGGGTTCGATGCTCTACCAGGCCACCATCGACCGCTTCAGCATCCCCCAATCGCGGCGGGGAGTGCCCACCCTGGTGGTGGGATCCGAAGTGATGGTGGGTGAGCTCGAGATCCCCGAGCGGTTCCCGGGCCTCATCGAGAAGGGTCTGGCCGCCGGGGGCACCGACTGGCCGCCGGTGGACGCCATCCACCAGGCCCTGGTACGCCAAGGCCTGCTTCAGGACCGATCCGCCCCGGATTCCGTGGAGACGGACAGCCTCGGCGCGGGGTCGCGCGCAGCGGATAGCACCACCGCTCCATCGACGCCGCAGGCGAAGCCGACGCCCCAGCCGAGCACGGAGCCCCCTCAGCCCATCCGTACCGACACGGCCCCCGGAATGGTCCCCAACCCCGGCGTGTCACAGCGCGTCAGTGGCGGGACCGATACGGCCAGCACCGCTCCAGCGGCGCCGGCGGAGGTGCCGCCGAGTGCCGACACCGCGCCGAGCGCAGACACCGCCGCGAGTGCGGACTCGTCGGGCTCGGGCGCGGCGGGAGCGGCGGCCGGACCTGCCTCGGCCGAGACAGGGATCGGCAGGCTCACCGAAGATGCCGTCCCCGAAGGGATGGCCGCCAAGTTCGGCCTCGACCCCGTGGCCAACACCATCGCGGTGGTGATCCTCCTGGGCATGCTGGTGGCGATCTTCGTCTCGGTGCGCTCGGTGGTGGCCGGTGCGCCACCCACCCTCGTGCTCCCTCCCTGGACGATGCCCGTGCTGGCCGCCCTGGGGATGGCTGTCGCGTCGTATCTGGCTCTCGTCGAGATCACCGGCTCCGAGGCCGTGTGCGGACCGGTGGGCAACTGCAACGCGGTCCAACAGAGTCCCTGGGCCACGCTCTTCGGCTTTCCGGTGGGCGTGCTGGGACAGGCGGGCTACCTCGCCATGTTCGTGGCGTGGGTCCTGGGTATCCTGGGCCCCCGGCGCTGGGGGGACTCCGCCTGGATGGCGCTTTGGGTGATGGCTCTGGTGGGCACGGCGTTCTCCGTCTACCTGACGTTCCTGGAGCCCTTCGTCATCGGCGCCACGTGCCTCTGGTGCATCGCCTCCTCCGTGATCATGACCCTCATGCTGCACGGGGCCACCCCACGGACCAGAGCGATCAGGCTGGGCGGGAGCTCCTGAGGCGGACCCTTCGCATCCGAGGGTCCGCCATCAGCGGTCTCTCGACCGGGCACCCACGCATCTCAGCCTCCTGCCCGGTCCTTTAGCCGCTCCTGGAGTCGCAGGGCTTCGGCCCGCACCTCTTTTTCCATGGGAGAGACCGCCGGGAGCGCCAGCACATGCGAGACCTCCCGGAGCGCGAGCTCGGGGCGTTCGGTGTCCCGGTACAGGTACGCCAGCTGCAGGTGATGGTCGGACACCTCCGGGGCATGCTCTTCGGCGAACACCAGGTTGCTCTCGGCTTCCTTCCAGTTCGCCTTCTTCAGCTCCCCGCCGCCGAGCAGGTTGGTGGCGATCCAGCGGGTCACCCGACTCATGCGGAGCACCCCCGCCTGCAAGCGTCCCAGCATATGCCGTGCGCGGGCGTTCTCGGGGTCGAGAGCCAGGATCGCCTGCAACTCCTTGTAGAGTGCGGATGCCGCCAACACCTTGGTCCGCCCTCCCTCCCGGCTCGCTCTCAACCCCAGGACGACGGCCAGGGCGAACCTGCGGCCCACATCATCCTCGTGCCCCTCCACCGCCGACCGGGCTTGGACCTCGGCCTCCTTCAGGAGCTTCTTCGCCCGGTCGGAGTCCGCAGTGTACGACGCCTCCACCAGAACGCGCACCGTATCGGGGACGCCCGGGACGAGCCACGCCGCCGTCCTCGAGTCCGGCACGGTATCCGGCGTCGCCCTCGCAGCGTCCTGCGCCCCGAGCGGCCTGACGCCGCACATCGCCAGGGCGAGCATCGCGAGAACGGTCTGCTTTTTCGACATTTGCCTCGTCCGAATGGATTCCCTCGTCGGCACGGACTCCATCGGACAAGGTACGGCCTGACCCGATCCGACGCTCCCACGGAAATCCCTTGCTGCACCCCAACGCGACTTCTATCGTGCGTGATACGCGGCCGGGCTCGCGATTTGCCGGCCTCCGATCCGGCGGGAGCATCAACCGGGGGTCTTCGGATGGCCAGGATCGAGTCCCTGATCGAGCAACTTCGGCGACGGCGAGTGGTTCGCGCGCTTCTCGCCTACGGGGCCGGCGTGGCCGTTGTTCTCCAGGGAGCCGACATGGTGTGCGCGGCTCTCGCGCTGCCCGATCTCGCCTACCGACTCACGGTGATCGCGGCGATCGCAGGCTTCCCGCTCGTCGTGGTGCTCTCCTGGATCTATGACCTGACCGCGCAGGGCCTTCGCAGGACAGCGGACATCACACCGGAGCAGGGCCGCGCCCCGATTCCGATCTCGCGGTACCTCCAGTTGGTGGGTTCCTTCACTGTCGCGGCGGCGATCGTCCTCGCCACCGCCGGCGCGGTATCCCACATCCGGTACCCGGGGTCCGACGACGGGCGCGTGGGCCTCGCGATCTTCCCCCTGCGTGCCACCGGTCACGTCGGCGACGAGTGGTCGGAGGGAGCACCCGACCTGCTGGCCACGGCACTGGAGGGGACGCCGTCGCTCCGTGTGGTGGACCCCTGGTCGTTGTGGAGCTCACTCCGTCCCGAATCGGGGGCCGCAACCCGGGTGCCGGACCCCGCGGAGGCGGAGAGGCTCGCGGAGCGCGCCGGCGCGCACCGCTTCATCCTGGGCTCCGTCGTACCCTCCGGAGACCGGCTCGAGGTCACCCTCCGGCTGTATCGGGTCGGGCGCTCCGAGCCGGTCGATGCCTTCACCGTGTCTTCCACCGCTGACGGCATGTCCGATGCCGTGCGCCAAGCCGCGGTGCGCGTCCTCGCCCGGGTATGGGGGCCGTTGCGTCCCGCCGACGTGCCCGCGGAGCTCGACTTCGACGCGACTCAATCGCCGGAAGCACTCAAGGCCTACCTGGCCGCCACGGACGCGATGCGCCGCGGCTGGGTCGACTCCGCCAACACGGCGATCGATCACGCCCTGGCTCTGGATTCGACGTTCGTGCTGGCGATGGTCGCGGCCATCGACATCAAGTCCTGGGGCCTCGGCCTGCGCGGGCAACCCTACCTGGGCTTCTTCGAGCTGCTCGCCCGCGCCGAGCCGTTCGAGGCCGGATTGAACGAGCGGAGCCGCCTCCGCCTTCAGGCGAGCCGGGCTACTCTGCGGACGGACGGCCCGGCGGCGATCGCCGCGGTGGAACGTATCCTCGAGCTCGACTCGCTCGACTACGACGCCAATGCCAAGCTCGAGTACTTCCGGCGCGCGTACGGTTGGCAGCTTACGCCACCGGAGTACGGGAGCCGTGCGCTCGCGGAGCGCGTGGTGCGCCTGGACTCGACCCAACTCCCTGCCCTGGCCGTGCGTGAGGGGTGGGCCGTCTCCGCCGGTGATACCGCAGACGAGCGCGTGCAGCTTCGGCGGTTGACCCGGACGGACACGAGTGGCGTTCTCGGCCGAGCCATGGTCCGCAGCCTGCGCGCGCTCCTTGCCGATTCCTCGACGTTCGAGGAGATGCTCCCGCATCTCGCCGCTCTTCCGACGGAGGAGTTCATCCAGGTCCTCCGCGACCTCCGTTCGGGCAATCCTCACCGCTTTCGGCGCCTCACGGACCTGCTGGCGACTCCGGAGGCACCCAACCACACCCTCGCCGTCGGCGTGGTCCTACGCAACTGGATCGGTCGAGGCTGGGCGACGAGGGCGGACTCCGCCCTCGACGCCGGAGCTTATTCCGAGGAGCGCCGGATCGCTCGCGCGACCGTCGAGACGATCATCCTCGCCGCCGACCTGGCCGGGATGGAGGACCCGGTCGCCGGGAGGAGGGCCCTGGCCTCGCTAACCCGCTACGTCCCAGTCGACTCCGCGATGGCGTACTGGGACCATCGACCGGTGTGGTCGTCGGGCTGGATGATCGGTGCGTGGCAGGCGCAGCTCGGCGATACGGCGGTCGCGCGGCGCTGGCTCGACGTGATCCCCACGTTCCCGGCCGGGGGAACCTCCGACGACTACCGCGGCGCCCTCCGATCGGACATCGAGGCGCGGCTGGCGGCGCGCAGCGGAGACCGTGACGGCGCGATCTCCCTCGAGCGGACGGCCATGAAGCTGTGGACCATCCACGGGGACAGCGACTTCGAATCAGATCCCCCGCCCCAGATGAGGCTCGAGCTCGCGCTGCTGCTCCGCGACGCCGGGCAAGGTGACGAAGCGGAGGCCCTCTTCTCGTCGCTCGTTCCCCCCACGACATGGCTGGGCCCGGTTACCGTTCGGGCCCGCTACGAGCTCGGCGTCCTCGCGAGGGAGCGGGCGGACACGCTGGCGGCTCGGCGACACTTCAAAGAAGTGCTACGGATGCTCGACGCGCCGGGGCCTGCCGCATCGGCGTGGGTCCAGCGTGCCCGTGCGGCCCTCGATGCGCTGGGGACGGGTTGAACCCGGCTCGCCACGGACCGCGTCCGCCGTCATCTTCCATCCGTTCAGAGGCAACCTGACCTTCTCCCCGCCCCCGGTTCCCATCCGAATGACGGCCTCACCGATACCCCCGATGCGGGCGGACTCCGCTCCCTCCGCCTCTCTCCCGCGACGTGGTCTCCGTCGGCGGATCCGCCTGTCCCACCTGTCCGCTCTGTCGGTCGCGCTCCTCGGTGCGTGCGCGACCTCCGCAGGCATCCCAACGGTGGCACCGCCCGCCGCCCCCGCGCTTCCCGGCGCCATCGTGTGGGTGCGGCGCTCGGCCGAGTACCGGGCCCTCTCCCGTCAGGCGTACACCCTGGCGGCGGCCCACCTCCGCGACACCGTGCCCACCCTGGGGGACGCGACCTGGGGCGTCATCCTCGATGCCGACGAGACCGTGCTGGACAACAGCGAGTACGAGCGCCGACGCGCCCTGCTGGACAGCGCCTACACCGAGGCCAGCTGGGCGGAGTGGGTGAACGAGGCCGCCGCCCCGGCGGTGCCCGGCGCGGTGACGTTCACCCGCACGGTCCACGCCCTGGGAGGCCGCGTGGTCATCGTCACCAACCGCGCCGACGTGCTGTGCGGGCCTACGCGCGCGAACCTCGACCGGTTGGGGGTCGACCCCGACCTGGTCCTCTGCCAGCGCCCCGGCGAGGGGGACAAGAACCCCCGCTTCCGGAGGGTCCAGGAGGGCACGGCGTCTCCGGATCTGCCCGCACTCACCGTGGTGGAGTGGTTGGGGGACAACATCCAGGACTTCCCGGGCCTGACGCAGGCGATGCGCGGCGACGCCGCCGCCTACGCTCCCTTCGGGCACGCGTTCTTCGTCATCCCGAACCCCATGTACGGGTCCTGGCAGAGGAACGAGAAGCCGTAGAATCCCTACTCCAGCCGGTCCACCTTCCGGAGCGCCGGGAACATCCGGGCCCAGAGGCCCGTGACGCCCAGCGAGGCCACGCCACCAAGGACGGCCGCCAGCACCGGCCCGAAGATGCGCGCGGTGACACCGCTCTCGAACTCGCCGAGCTCGTTGGACGCGCCGATGAACAGGAAGGACACCGAGGCCACCCGCCCACGCATGGCGTCCGGCGTGACGATCTGGATGAGGGTCTGGCGCACGTAGACCGAGACCATATCCGCGCCGCCCAGCGTCACCAGCGCCCCGAGGGACAGCCCGAAGGACTTCGACAGGCCGAACACCACCGTGGCCAGGCCGAAGATGGTCACGCCGGTGAACATGGCGATCCCCGCCCGCTTGTGGATGGGTCGGCTCGCCAGCACCAGAGCCACCACCGCCGCCCCCACCGCCGGTGACGACCGCAGCAGCCCGAAGCCCTCCGGGCCCACCCTGAGCACGTCCCGGGCGAATACCGGCAGCAGCGCCGTCGCACCGCCCAGGAGCACCGCGAACAGATCCAGCGAGATCGCGCCCAGCACGACCTTGTTCGTCCAGATGTAGTGGAGCCCCTCGCGCACGCGCTCCAGCCGTGACCCGACGTGTGCGTCCGGACGGGTGGGCCGGCGGATGAAGAGCATCCCCACCACCGGTACCACGTACAGCACGAAGGACACCCCGTACGACACCGTGGTGGACCAGTGCCCCACCAGGAACCCCGCCAGCGCGGGGCCGCTGATGGTGCCGATCTGGAAGGCCAGCGAGTTCCAGGCGATGGCCCGAGGCAGGAGCTCCTTGGGCACGAGCATGGGTGCCAGGGCCACTCCGGCGGGCGCGCGGAACGCCCGGGCGATGCCGAAGCCGAAGGCGATGGCGATGAGCACGTGGACCGTGATCACGCCCTGCTCGGACGTCCAGAAGAGGGCGCCCGCGCACACGGCCTCGGCGGCGAAGCAGGCCATGAGGAGGATGCGGCGCGCGTACCGATCCGCCGCCACCCCCGCGGGGAGCGCCAGGAAGAAGAGGGGCAGGAACGTCGCCAGGCCCAGGAGGCCGACGTACAGCGACGACTGCGCGACCCCCATGTCCGCGCGGGCGAGGTCGTACACCTGCCACCCCATGGTGACGCTCTGGGCTACCGTGCCCAGGACGCCGAAGGCACGGGTGACGAGGTAGACCATGAAGTCGCGCTCCCGAAGGAGCGCGAGCGCGCCGGGTCGCGCGGGACGGCGGAGGGCGGCGTCGCTCACGGCGACCGCCGCCCCCGCCTCTTTCGACGGGAGGGTTCAGACATTCCAGCGAAGTGCCGCGAAGGCTCCTGCGTCATCCTCCCGGATGGTAGGTCCTCTCGGTATGTCCCTCCAGCTGCGACGGATAGAAGTAGACCTCGCGCAGGTTGCCCGTGGCGTAGCGCTCGGCTTCGTCGTCGAAGTGCGGCGAGCTCGGATCGCCGCTCTCCCCGCCCGCGGTGACCGCTCTTGCGTGTACGCTGTCGCCGAACTCAACCACCGCCACGAAGGAGTTCCCGCTGGTGCCGTACCACTTCTTGGTGTTGGGGTACTGCCGCGCACCGAAGGACGCCAGAGAGCCCCACCGCGACGACGTGAATCCCACGGGGATGCTGGGCTCGCTGTCGTCGAAGTGCGACCTAATGGAGTCGTCGAGGCGCTGGAATCGGTTGATGTCGCCCCAAGGCGTCTTCCAGCTGCCGAAGTCGTCGGTGAGCTTCTTCGAGGCAGACGCCAGCGACTCCAGGCGCTGCTGGGGCGTGCTCTTCGTGGCCGCGTACTCGAAGACGCTCATGCCCGAGCCGCGCGCCGCCCTGCCCAGCTGCCCCAACAGGTCGGTTCCCCAGTAGACCGCCAGAGCGGTCGGCACCGAAGACACACTCCACCGCATGTCCCAGTGGCGCAGTGAGTCGATCTGCTCGGCGAGCTGCGCCTTGAGGGGGTTCGACGCCGGCGTCTGGTCGTACGCGTTCAGCAGCGGCGGTATCAGCGTCTTGAACGCCGGCAGGTAGCTGTCGAAGGCCGCGTCGATGAGGGACTGGAGCGTGAAGTCGTGCTTGTTCTCCAGCACCATCACCGCGTGGATGCCGCGAGGGTTCTCGCCGCCGCTCTCCACGTACTTCGGGAAGTCCTTCTGTTTGGGGCTGTCGGGCCCCGAGACCTGCCACGGCCACGCGTTGGTGTTCTGGATCCAACCGTCCGGCGGGTCCAGGACTCCGGGCGTCGAGTCGATGGAGAGCGGCGCGCCCCAATCCGTCGCCGGGTTGCTCCCGTCCACCGGCCTGGTCCAGTCGAAGGAGTTGTCGCGACGGGGGATGAAGTTCGAGTGGAAGTACGCGATGTCGCCGTCGGCGTCGGCGAAGATCGTGTTGTTGGACGAGTTGGTGTGCAGCTCCATGGACTTGCGGAAGCTGGCGTAGTCCGTGGACTTCGTCCGTGAGTAGGACTGGACGAGCGCGTCGATGTGGTCCTGCATGAGCGCCACGCTGATCCACCTGCCGTCGGCCTCCCGCACCACCGGCCCGTGCTCGGTGAAGTAGGCGGTGAACTCCCGCTGCTCCACGCCGTTGTCCGTCTTGTAGGGCACGGTGATGTGGCGCATGCGCACGGGCTTCAGGTCGTTGCCATGGCGGTAGTAGAGGGTGTCGTTCTGCTTGACGATGGTCTCCAGGAACTCGTCGATGTTGTCCACGCCGCTGGAGGTGTGCATCCAGCCGGTGTGCTCGTTCCAGCCCTGGTAGATGAAGAACTGACCCCAGGTGATGGCCCCGTACGCGTTCAGCCCCTCGTCGCTGGTCATCTGCGTCTCGGAGCGGAAGTAGAAGGACGTGTGCGGGTTGATGAGGAGGAGCGCGTGGCCGTCCTCGGTGTTCTTCGGGGCGATGGCGAATCCGTTGGAGCCGGTGGGCTCATCCGTCGGGTTGAACTCGCCGAGGGAGCTTCCCACCGTCCCCGCCGGGATCTCACCCGCCTTCGCCAGCGAGGACGACGGGACGGGACGGGATGCCACGCGGACGTCGGGAGCCGCCGCGACCCCGTGGTCCGCGCCGTCGCCCACCGACGCCAGGCGGCCAGCGGGATCGGTGTCGTAGAAGGACTGCAGCGCCCCCAGGTTCACCCGCTCGATGTCGCCCCCGATGCTTCCTTCCGTGAAGCTCAGCGCCATCCAGGGCTCGAAGTGGGAGATGACCCG
Organism: Gemmatimonadota bacterium; assembly: GCA_022340755.1. GTDB lineage: Bacteria > Gemmatimonadota > Gemmatimonadetes > Longimicrobiales > Gaopeijiaceae > SZUA-318. The sequence goes on along the minus strand of JAJDNI010000042.1, from coordinate 17,175 downwards.
GGGCTTCACCTCGGGGTGCTTGTACAGGTAGTAGTTCAGCCCGTCGGCGAACGCGTCCATGAGCTTCTTCAGCCAGTCCGGGCTCTGCTCGTACTCGGCCTTCAGCTGCTCCGGGTCGATGAAGAGCTTCATGCGCAGGTCTCGCCAGATCTCGCCCTCGCCCTCGGCCTCCGCGAGCCGTCCCATGGCGTTGATGTAGTTCGTCTCCACGCGGTTGAAGTCGTCCTCGGCCTGGGCGTACTCGACGCCGAAGACGGCGTCGGCGTCGGTGTTTCCGTGGACGTGCGCGATGCCCCAATCGTCCCTCACGATGGTGACGTTGGACGCCTCCTGCTCCCAGCGGGCTACATCGGCGTTCTGGGGTTCTCCGACGCACGCGGCGCACGCCGCAACGAGGAGGACAGCGAGCTTCTTCATGGCAGCAAGTCCCTCTGAGGAGGCGGGCGTCCCGGGCCGGCTGAGCGGCCTTTCCGGGCGTGCCGGAAGCCTCGGATCGAGTCATTCGGGCGGGGGGCATTCTACGCACGTCCAGGCCCCCTGACCAGCCGACCGAGGGCCCCGTCCACAGGAGCCTGGAAGCCGCTGGACTGCGGCCCGACCTGTGGCGAGCTTCCTCGTATCGCACCACGAACTCCCCGCTTGCCGCGGGGCTCTTCAGCCCTACGGAGCGCTCCATGGATTGGCAGGAGCAATACGCGTCCAAGCGTACGACCGCCGACGAGGCCGTACGCAGAATCCACCCCGGCCGACCCGTCCTCATCGGATCCGGCGCGGCGGAGCCTGTAGGCCTCGTCGAGGCCCTGGGCCGACAGGCCGATCACTTCGCCGACAACACCATCGTCCATCTCATGACGCTGGGACCCGCGCCCTACACGGTCCCGGAGATGGCCGAGCACTTCCGGCACAACGCGTTCTTCATCGGCTCCAACGTGCGCGGGGCCGTCCACGAAGGACGGGCCGATTACACGCCGGTCTTCCTCTCGAAGATCCCGGAGCTCATCCGCTCCCGGCGCATGCCGGTCGACGTCGTGCTCATTCAGTGCACGCCTCCCGACAAGTTCGGTTACGTCAACCTGGGCGTCTCGGTGGACATCACGGTGGCGGCCATCGAGGCGGCGCGCCTGGTCATCGCCGAGGTGAACCCGAACGTCCCCTACGTCTACGGCGGCGGCTTCATCCAGATGGACCGCATCGACGCCTGGACGTGGAACGACGCACCGCTCATCGAGCACGTGCCCGAGGAGCCCGGCGAGGTGGAGCTCGAGATCGGCCGCAACGTCGCCTCCCTCATCGAGGACGGTAGTACGCTGCAAGCCGGCATCGGCATGATCCCCGACGCCGTGCTGCGCGCCCTCACCGACAAGAGGGACCTGGGCGTGTGGACCGAGATGTTCTCCGACGGAATCATCCCCCTCATCGAGGCGGGCGTGATCACCGGCCGGTACAAGACCATCCACCCCTTCAAGATCACGTCGTCGTTCACGTTCGGGTCGCGCCAGCTGTACGACTATATCGACCGGAACCCGCTGTTCACGTTCCAGCCTACGGACTACGTGAACGATCCGCGGCGGATCGCCGAGCAGAACAAGATGGTGGCCATCAACAGCGCCATTCAGGTCGACCTCACCGGGCAGGTGTGCGCCGACTCCATCGGCACGAAGTTCTACTCGGGCATCGGCGGGCAGGTGGACTTCATCAGGGGCGCCTCGATGTGTCCGGGCGGCCAGCCCATCATCGCGCTGCGCTCCACCGCGAAGGACGATTCCATCAGCCGCATCGTCGCCACCCTCACCGAGGGCGCGGGGGTGGTCACCTCACGGGGCGACGTGCGCTACGTGGTCACCGAGTACGGCGTTGCGGACCTGCTGGGCAAGTCCATCCGCGAGCGCGCGGTGGCCCTCATCTCCATCGCGCATCCGGACTTCCGGGCGGAGCTCCTCCGCGACGCGAAGTCACGTCATTACGTGTTCATCGATCAGATCGAGCCCAGGGGGCGGTATCCGCGGGAGGTCGAGCGGCGGGTGACCGTTCGGGGTGGGGACACGCTGCAGCTGCGGCCCATCCGCTCCATCGACGAGCCCAAGCTCGTAGGGCTCTTCTACTCCATGAGCGAGGATGCCCTCTACAAGCGGTTCATGCGCGTGGTGAAGCGCATCGCGCACCAGGAGCGGCAGTACTTCCTCGACGTGGACTACAAGGACAACATGGCGGTGGTCCTGGAGACCTGTGATCCACGCCACGAGCCCGAGATCGTGGGCATCGCACAGTATTTCAGGCATCCCGACACTGACTTCGCGGACGTGGGCTTCATCGTCCGGGACTCGTGGCAGGGGAAGGGCCTGGGCCGGATCCTCGTGGAGGAGATGGTCTCCCTCGCTCAGAAGAACGGCATGAGGGGGCTCACGGCCGACGTGCTGGCGACCAACCAGGCCATGCTCCACCTCTTCCGCGAGGCCGGGCATCACGTGCACACCGAGATGGAGAGCGGCGTGTGCCTCGTGACGATCTACTTCAAGGAGGAGGAGGGAGACGAAGAGGGAGAGGACGGAAATAAGAAGTAGGGCCCGAGGCCACTCGGGATCGTCTGCCTCCGCACGAACCTCATGTGCTGCACGCGCCCGGCTTCCACCTCGAAGCCCGCAGGCGTTCCGGAAGCGTCCCTGCGGAACGTCAGCACCAGCGACCCCGCGCGGAACGTGTCGGGTGTCTGCGGCCGGAGCGCGCGCTCCGGGGTGGCGCGGTAGCTAAGCGTGAGCCGCCCGTCCTTCACGGCCAGATGGTACGTGACGTCCAGCTCGTCGCTGTAGTACTCACCCGCGAAGGCGGCGATCGCCGCCTCGCTGGGCGCCCACGTCGCGCTGTCGGCGGGGGGTCGGGTCGGCCGCCGGCGTGCCGGCGGCTCGGGGCCCAGCGCGTCCGCCAGGTAGACGTCGGCGACCTGGTGTGCGAGGGGGCCGGGGTTGATGTCTCCGAGATTGCACGTCTCGATGACCGAGAAGTGCTGCTCGGGAAAGCGCAGAATATACGCCTTGTAGCCCATCATGGCGCCGCCGTGCTCCTCGACGGGGAGACCACGGTACGTCGAGATCTCGTTGCCGAAGGCGTAGCTGAGCGTGTCGCCGTTGGCCAGCACCCCCCGCTGGTGGATGACCCGCTGGAGGGCGTCACCCCCCACCTGATGGGTGTAGTAGTTCTCGTCCCACTTCTGCAGGTCCTCGACCGTGGAGTAGAGCCCTCCCGCCCCGATCTTGTCGAAGTTCTGCAGGTAGCTGATGCGGAAGCCCCCCCGGCCGTCGCGCTCGTAGCTCATGGCACGCCAGGGCATGACGTGGCCCGGCATGTCGTGGAAGTGGGTGTGGGTCATCCCCAGGGGCTTGAATATGGCGCTGTCCGCGAACACCCGGAGGGACTCTCCGGTCACCCTTTTCACGATCTCCCCCAGCAGCCAGTAGCCCGAGTTGCTGTACAGGTAATCGGTGCCGGGCTTGAAGTTCAGCTCCTTCTGCCGGGCGATGAGGGCCAGGGCCGCGCTGTCCGGAAAGACGTCCTCCAGGCGGAGCCCCGCCAGGGACATGAGCGTGTAGATGTCACGGATGCCGCTGGTGTGATGAACCAGGTCGGCGATGGTCACGGGTGTGCCGTAGTCCGGCATCTCCGGCACGTACTCGCGGATGTCGTCGGACAGCGAGATGCGTCCCTGGAGTGAGAGAAGCGCGATGCTGGCCGCCGTGAACTGCTTCGAGTCGGACCCGATGTAGTACACCATGCGCGTGGTGTTCGGGACCTCGTAGTCGAGGTTCGCCATGCCGTAGCCGCGCTCGTAGATGAAGCCGCCGTCGCGCATGACGCCCAGCGCGCACCCCGGGGACCCGGGCTTGTCCCATTCCGCGAAGATCCGGTCCACCGCCGGGTTCGGCTCGTAGGCGGGAGGGCTCGGATAGGCGATGGTCTGCGCGCCCGCTGCCGAGGCGCACCCCGCCAGGGCGGCCCACGACAGGACGGACGCGCCCAGGAAGGCGGCGACACGAAGACGGACGGTCGACGGAACGGGGCTGGCGGGGCGATGCATCGAAGTCTCCTGTCGCTGATACCGTGAAGTCCGAAGCCCTGGGCTGGCCAATATAGGGCGCGTGTCTGGCCGGTGTCCGCGGCCCCCGGTATCCTCTCACCATGAGCAGGAAGCCCCTCGGCATCGGCATCGTGGGCAGCGGCTACAACGCCCGCGCCCACATCCAGGCGTTCACGGCTGTCCGAGACGCGGAGATCCGCGGCGTCTGGAGTCCCCACAGGCGCCACCGCGAGGACGCCGCGGCATTGGCCCGGGACCTGGACCTGGGAGACACACGAGCCCACCGGTCCGTCGCCGCCATGGTCGCGGACCGGGCGGTGGACGCCATCTGGCTGTGCGGTCCCAACCACACCCGGGTCCAGAACGTCGAGGAGATCGTCGACACTCTGGGGCGCGGTCGCGGCGAGCTCCGGGGCCTCGCCTGCGAAAAGCCCCTTGCGCGCAACGTGGCCGAGGCGAAGCGGCTGCTGGAGCTTACGCGCCGGGTTCGCCTGCGTACCGGATACCTGGAGAATCAGGTCTTCGCGCCGCAGGTGGAGCACGGCCGCCAGCTCGTCTGGGCGCGTGGCGCTGCCGTCACGGGGCGTCCGTACCTGGCGCGGGCGGCGGAGGAGCACAACGGGCCACACATGCCCTGGTTCTGGCAGGGCGCGCTCCAGGGCGGCGGCGTCCTCAACGACATGATGTGCCACTCGCTGGAGCTGGTGCGCCACCTGCTCACCGCGCCCGGGGCGCCGCGTCGCTCGGTGCGGCCCGTGCGGGTGAGCGCGCACATCGCCAGCCTGAAGTGGTCGCGCCCGGAGTACGCGCGCCGCCTCAGTCGAACGATGGGCCGGGACGTGGACTACACGCGCCATCCCGCCGACGACTTCGCCACCGCCACCGTGGAGTACCGGACGGCGGACGGCTTCACGGTGATCGGCGAGGCGACGACCTCGTGGAGCTACGTGGGTGCCGGGCTCCGTCTCTCCGCCGAGCTGCTGGGGCCCGAGTACTCCATGTCCTGGAACACCCTGGACAGCGGCTTGCGGCTCTTCTTCAGCCGTGAGGTCGTGGGCGAGGCCGGCGAGGACCTGGTGGAGAAGCAGAACGCCGAGACGGGCATGATGCCCGTGGTGACCAACGAGCCCGGCACCTACGGCTACGAGGCCGAGGATCGTCACATGGTCCGGTGCTTCCTCGCGGGGCGGAAACCGTATCTGACCTTCGAGGACGGCCTGGAGACGGTGAAGCTCCTCATGACCGCCTACCGGAGCGCCGAAGAGGCGCGCACTCTGCGCTTCCCCGCCCGCGGCCTGGACGGCTGGGTGCCCAAGGTCGCCCGGGGGGTCTGGAAGGGGTAGCCCTCACCCCTTCCCGCAGACGCGGCGCGGCGTCATCATCTGCCATGTCTTCCGCTCCGCCTGCGATCCGCTGCCGTTCCCTGGCCAAGCGCTACAAGGACGTGATCGCCGTCGATGGCATCGATCTGGACGTGCCCTCCGGCGAGTGCTTCGGCCTTCTGGGTCCCAATGGCGCGGGAAAGACCACCACGGTGGAGATGATCGAGGGGCTGGTGGCACCCGACGGGGGCGAGGTCGAGGTGCTCGGGCTGTGCTGGGAGCGCGACGCCATCGCCCTGCGAGAGCGTATGGGCGTGGCCCTCCAGGAGACCCGGCTCGCCGAGCGGCTCAAGGTGGTGGAGGTGATCCGCCTCTTCCGCAGCTTCTACAGCGAGGGCCACGACGTGGAGGAGATCCTCGACGTCGTCGAGCTCGGGGAGAAGCGGGACGCGTGGGTGGAGAAGCTCTCCGGCGGCCAGCGCCAGAGGCTGGCCATCGCGTGCGCGCTGGTGGGCAACCCGGACATCCTGTTCCTGGATGAGCCCACGACCGGCCTCGATCCGCAGTCCCGCCGCCAGCTCTGGGACGTCATCGAGCAGTTCAAGAGCCGGGGAGGCACGGTGGTCCTCACCACGCACTACATGGAGGAAGCGGAGCGACTCTGCGAGCACGTAGCCGTCATGGATCACGGCAAGGTCATCGCCCTGGGCTCTCCCAGGGAGCTCATCGCCTCTCTGGGTGCCGACCACGTGATCGAGTTCGCCCTCGGTGACGGAGCGCCCTCCCTCCCCGAGTCCGTGCTCGCCGCACTACCCGGAGTCGAGGCGGTCCGGCACGACGGTCCCCGCTACACCCTCACCGCGGCGGAGCCCCACTGCGTGATTCCCGCCCTCATGGTGGAGCTCGAGCGGCGTGGCGTCGCCATGACGGAGCTCCTCACCCATCAAGCCAGCCTCGAGGACCTGTTCCTGAGCCTCACGGGCCGGCATCTGAGAGACACGTGAGCGGCTCCCTGAGGCGGTATCTGGACCCCCTGCGTGAGCTCACCCTCGCCCGCTTCCGCGAGCAGCTGCGCCAGCCCGAGGTGCTCTTCTGGGTCTTCGCATTCCCCGTGCTCCTGGCCCTCGCGCTGGGGCTGGCGTTCCGGAACAGGCCGGCCGAGACGATCCACGTCGCGGTGGAGTCGGGGCCGGGCGCCGAAGCCCTGTTGGACGACCTACAGGCCACCGGCGGCTTCGCCGCGTCGGTGGTGTCACCCGAAGTCGCCCAGGAGGAGCTGCGCACCGGGCAGGTCGCCCTGGTCGTGGTGCCGGGCGACTCCCTGGTCTACCGATTCGACCCGACACGCTCGGACAGCCGCCTGGCCCGCCTCGCCACCGACAACGCGCTGCAGCGTGCGGAGGGACGCGAGGACGTGCGCGTCACCCGCGACCGCCTGGTGACCCAGCGGGGAGCGCGCTATATCGACTTCCTCATCCCCGGGCTTCTGGGCCTCAACCTCATGAGCACGGGGATGTGGGGGTGCGGATACTCCGTGGTGGACGCGCGCCGGCGGAAGCTCATGAAGCGCCTGCTGGCGTCCCCCATGCGGCGGAGCCAGTACCTGCTCTCGTTCATCTCGGCGCGACTCATCCTGCTGCTCCCCGAAGTGGTGGTGCTCCTGGGCTTCGCGGCGGCGGTCTTCGGGGTTCCGGTGCGGGGATCCGTGCTGAGTCTGGGTGTGGTGGCGCTCCTGGGTGCCATGTGCTTCGCCGGGATGGGCCTGCTGACGGCAAGCAGGGCACAGACAGCGGAGGCGGTATCGGGACTCATGAACCTCGTGATGCTCCCTATGTGGGTGCTGTCCGGCGTTTTCTTCTCCTCCTCCCGCTTCCCGGCGGCCATGCAGCCGTTCATCCGGGCGCTTCCCCTGACGGCGCTGAACGACGCCCTCCGGGGCGTGATGATCGAGGGCGCTTCCCTGGGCGCCCTGGCTGTGCCCCTGGCCATTTGCGCGCTGTGGGGCGGCGCCTCCTTCGCACTGGCGCTCCGGGTCTTCCGCTGGCACTGAGGGCCGAAACCGCCCTCGGCGGGGTACCGTAGGGTCCTGCGACACCCGGAACCGACATCACAGGAGCTTCGACGTGCGCACCCGAGTCCAGGTTCTTCGCGTGCTGCCCGCCATCGCCTTCTTCTCCGCGATCCTCATTCCCTCCACCCCCCGACCGCTCCAGGCCCAGGGCCTCAAGATCGCCGTGGGTAACGTGGGACTGGGCATCGGTGACGTGCCCCGCCTCGACGGCTTGCGGCTGAACTTCCGCGACAGCCGGCTGGAGCTGGTGCGGGGCATCAACGCCACCATCTGGGCCCCGTACGAGCCTGCGGAAGGCGTGGTGAAGGGGCTGGCGCTCGGCGTCCCCCTCACCGGAGCCGGCGACATCAGCGGGCTGGCCGTGGGTGCGGGCATCTCCGCCGACCACACGTTCTCGGGCGTCGGCCTGAGTGCCATCGGCATGGGCGCCGGTGACCGCGTCAGCGGAATCGCCATCGGGGGCGTGGGTGTCGGCACGGGGGGCGACCTGAGGGGTCTCGCCATCGGGGGCGTCGGCGCCGGAGCCGGCGGCGACATCCATGGCGTGATGATCGGTGGCGTAGGCGCGGGCGGAGGAGGACGCCTGACCGGCGTCGCCATCGGCGGTGTAGGGGTGGGCGCCAGCGGAGACGTGACCGGCGTCATGATCGGCGGCGTGGGCGTGGGGTCGGGAGCCGATGTGACGGGGATCCTCCTGGGCGGCGTGGGCGTGGGTGCCGGTGGCGATCTCACCGGCGTGGCCATCGGTGGCGTGGGCGTGGGCGCGGGCGGCGAGCTGATGGGGCTCGCAATCGGGGGCGTGGGCGCCGGCGCCCCCAGGGTCACCGGCGTCATCCTCGCGGGCGCGGCCGCCGGCGGCGAGGACGTGACCGGCCTCGTCATCGCACCGGGCTACTTCAAGATCTCCGAGGGCGGCACCCTCCACGGCGTCAGCGTGGCGGCGTTCAACGACATCCGCGACGGCCAGCAGCGCGGCCTCTGCATCGGCTTGCTCAACATCGCGGACGAGCTGCACGGCCTGCAGGTGGGGCTCATCAACATCGCCCGCAACAAGGACTCCTTCAGCGTGCTGCCGATCCTGAACTACAGCCGCTGAGGGGAGCTTCACGTCGGAGAGCGATCGGTTGTTCGAATCGAGCGACCGCGGTAGACTCGCGTGCGTCTTTGTCCGAGACCCGTTCATCAGGTAGGGAGGTCGCGAAACGCTCACCGTACGTGGGCTCACCCGGAAGTTCGGCAGCCTCGTCGTGCTCGATGACATCGGCTTCTCCCTGCCGGCGGGACAGGTTCTCGTCGTGCTCGGGCCCAATGGCGCCGGCAAGACGACCCTGTTGAGGTGCATCGTGGGGGCGGACCGCCCCGACGCCGGGGAGGTGCTCCTCGAGGGGCGGCCGCTGGACGAGACCGACCCCGACGTGCGCGCCGCCATGGCCGTCACGCTGGACGACATGGACTTCTTCCCGGATCTCTCCGTCGTCGAGCACCTGGAGCTTCTCGCCTACGCCCATGGCGGGGACCCCGCGTGGGTGCAAGAGGTGGTCACCGAGCTCGGCCTGGAGTCGGCCCGGGATCAGCTTCCGGCCACCCTTTCCAGCGGTCAGCGCCGGCGACTCGCCCTCGCGTCCTGCTTCGTCCGGCCCCGGAAGCTCCTCGTGCTGGACGAGCCGGAGCAGCGCCTGGACGTGCGCGGTCGAGAGTGGCTCGCCCAGCGCCTGCTTACGGAGAAGGCCGCCGGAACCGCCGTGCTCATGGCGTCGCACGACCCCGAGCTCATCGACAAGGTGGCCGACGCGCGTCTGGTGATCGGCGAGCCGTGAGCGCGGCGTCCGCTGCGGCCCTCCCCTCCGCCCGGGAGTGGCGCGTGTGGGTGCGCCGCGCCCGCCGCGACCACCATGCACGCTCTCTGGGCGATGTCCTCACGGACGTCTATATGCTGCTCTGGCTGTTCCTGGTGTACGGAGGCGCCCTGGTGGCGTCGGTGCACCGGCACCTCCAGCATCCGTCGGGGACACCCTTCGCCGGACCCGAGCCCTTCTGGGTCGGCGTCTCCGTGCTCCTGGTGGGCTCGGGTCTCGTGTGGCAGGCTCTGCGCGCGGTGGGGCCGCTCATGGCGACCCCCGCCGAGCAGGCGTGGGGGATCTCGACGCCTGTGAGCCGCCGGGCATGGCTCTCCCCCCGCTTCGTCGCGCTGGTTCTCTCCACCAGTGTCGGCCTGGCCCTGGTGGCGGCGGCGGTCTCGGTTCTGGGCCTGCACCACAACGAGCCCGGATGGGCGGCACTCGCGGCCGGGGCATATGGAGCGGCCGGCATCGCTTCGCTGGTTTCGGCCCAGACCCCCGGAGGATGGCGTTGGCCTCGCCTCGCAGGCGGCGTGCTCATCGGCGTCGGCGTGCTCGTCGCCGGCACGGTGGTCACGGCCCACTACCTGGGACACCCTTTCCCCACCCCGGGAATCGCCCTGGCCCCGGCGCTGGCGCTCACCGGCGTTCCCCTGTGCATCCTCGCCCTCGCGTTCGCTTGGCGCTCCCTGCCCCGCGTGGACATGGCCGCGCTGAGCGCGGGAGCGGAGGTCGCGACGGCCACCATGTCCGCCACCGTATGGCTCGATCCGTCTCTGCTGTCCGGCGTGCTGGAGGTGCGGAGGTGGCGGCACGTGGGCACCGTGCGCAGCCGACCGTTCCACGGGGGTCCCTGGCGCCGTACCTGGGTGCTCCTCCAGGCCGAGCTCCGGAGACAGCTCCGACGTCCCGGAGCGATGGCGGTGTGGGGAGGATTGGCGCTCGCACTCTACGCGCTGACCATGGTGGCCCCGTCGGCCGTCGGGGTCGGGCGGCTCCTGCTGGGCTACGTGGCGGCCGGTCGCTTGATGAGCGGTCTGCGGACCCTGTCCTCTTCACCAGGCCTGAGAAGGGCTCTAGGAGGAAGCGGGCGCGAGCAGCGCATCGCCCATCTCGTAGTGCCCGCGTTGGGCATGGTGCTCTGGTGGGCCGCCACCGCGCCCGCCGGCGGGGTCCAGCTCGATGTCCTCGAGCTCCTTCTGATCGCCGGCGTCGTGGGGGCCGCGTTCCGTGCCGCGACGCGCCCACCCATGTCGTACGGTGGCTTTGTGTTGGAGACACCCTTCGGACTCATTCCCATGGAGCTCGTGCTCCAGCTCGCCCGCGGCCCGGATCTCCTCGGCGGGGTCATCGTGCTGCGGTTGCTCTTCGGTCGCTGACGGAGGGGCGTCGTCCGGCACGGATCGACCGGCCTCCTGGCCTGCTACTCCACGGAGAGGGTCCTGGCCGGGTCGACGCGCGTCGCCCGCCGCGCGGGCGCCCACCCCGCAACGACTCCGACCGCCCCGAAGACCAGGAGGACGGACACGTACACCACGGGGTCCGACGACCGAACCTGGAAGAGAAGCGTGCGCAGCCACCTCGCGCCGATCCAGGCACCCACCAGGCCCAGCGCCATCCCAGGGACGACGAGGGCCGTGGCGTAGCGCAGCACGAGTCCCCGGACCGACCTTCCATCGGCGCCCAGCGCCATGCGGATGCCGAACTCACGCGTGCGTCCGGCCACGCTGTTCGCCAGCACGCCGTAGGTGCCCACCAGGGCAAGCATCAAAGCCAGCAGGGCGAACGCGACCATGAGCGCCGTGGCGAATCGATCCTGCGCCCGCGCCGCCGCGACAACGTCGGCGAAGGACTCGGGGTGGTACAGCACGAGCTGTCCGTCCAGGCCGGCCAGCACGTGCCGGATATCGGACTGAGCCGCGGCGAGATCTCCCCGCACCTTGACGGTCTGGATGAGCGTCCAGTTCCGGTTGTCCGCGAACTGCGCGTGGAGAATGTAGACCTTCCTCGACACGTCCCCCTGCGCGTCGTACGGCACGTCGTCCACCACCCCCACCACGCGACGCACGGTCCCGCTGACGTACACCTGCTGGCCCATGGGATCGCGGTCATCGCCGAAGACGTCGCTCACGAACTTCCGGCTGACCCAGACCACGGGCTCTCCCGCCGGGTCCACGTCGACCGGGCTCGGGCCACGCACGATGGAGATCCCCATGGAGGCGAAGTAGTCGCCGGAGATCACCCGAACGTCGCTCACGTGCCACCCCTCGTCGCTCCCACCGGTGGGGTGCTCGGGATCCCAGTACACTCCCCAGATGTGGTAGCGCCCATTCAGCGGAAGCCACGACACGGCGCCCACCCGCTCCACCTCGGGGAGCGACTCGAGCTGCCTGTGGAACGTTTCGTGGAAGGCTATGCGGGAAGCACCGTCCGGGTATCGCGAGCCGGGGAGGTTCACCTCGAAGGCGAGCACGCCGTCGGGATTCAGGTGCAGCGGCACGTCCCTGAGGGCGGCGAAGCTTCGCCCGAGGAGGGCGGCGGCCGTGACCAGCACGAGAGCGGCGGCCACCTGGACTACGGCGAGGACGTCGCGTGTTCGGCGGCGGCGGCGCCCGCCCGTGACCGAGCGACCCTCCGAGCGCAACGCGTCGGCGGGCGCCGTTCGGGAAAGGCGAAGGGCCGGCGTGACGCCGGAAACGACCAGAGCGATGACCGTGGCAAGGAGGGCCACCGTGAAGACCCCCGATCCGAGCTCGGGTCGGGTGACCACGGGGAGGGCGTCCGGGGCCAACGCCAGAAGCCCGCGGATGCCGGCCCATCCAAGGGCGAGGCCCAGGACGCCACCGCACACCGCGAGGATCGCCGTCTCCACGAGGAGGCCGGCGACGATGCGGGCGCGACCCGACCCGAGTGCCGCCCGCACCGCCACGTCACGGTCCCGACCGAGGCCGCGGGTGAACAGCAGGTTGGCGAGGTTCACGCATGCGGTGAGCAAGACCAGCGCAGCGGCCACCGCGAGGATGAGCAACATCGTGCGGCGGGTCGTTCCCACCAGATCGTCGTGGAGGGAGACGATGCGGAGGCGTGTATTCTCGCCCGCGTCCGGATTGGCCGCACGCATCCGCTCATGGAGGATGTCGACGCGAGCCTGGGCGGCCTCGACGCTCAGGCCGTGTTTGAGACGCGCCACGCCCGAGAGGTAGTAGTTGCCCCAGCTGTTGCTTCCGCCCGCCCGCATGTCCTGAGGCACCCAGACGTCCGCCGGTGCGCCGAAGGGATCGGTGAACCCCCGCGGCATGACGCCGACGATCTCGTAGGACACCCCGTCCAGCTCGATGTCGTGACCCACGATGTCACGCGCCTCGCCGAAGTGACTGGCCCACAGACCGTGGCTGAGCATGGCGACCCGCGCCGCGGGCTCTCGCCGGGATTCCTCGTCCGGCTGGGTACCGGGGGCGAAGCTCTCGTCCTCGCGGAACGCCCGGCCGAGCGCGGGCGGGATGCCCAGCGTCTCGAAGTACCCGGGCACCACCCGCACCACGGTGACCCGGTCGGTGTGCCCGCCCTCCGTGAGGTCTGCGCCGGTCTGCCGGTAGGTATACAGCGCACCGAAGTCGTCGAAGACGTCCGTCCAGGTTCGGTACGCGGCCACCCCTGGAGCCCGCAGGTAGTTGTAGTTCGCGACGTTGTCCTTGCTCGCGGAGTAGACCCGGACGAGACGCCCCGGGTCCGCGTACGGCAGCGGCTTCAAGAGCACCGCGTCCACGACGGAGAGGATCGACGCGTTGGCGCCCACGCCCAGGGCGAGCGTGACCACCACCACCAACGCGAATCCCGGCGTGCGCAGCAGACGACGCGCGCCCCGCCTCACCTCCGTCCACCACTCCGACGCCGACATCCACCACCTCCCGTTCGTTCTCATCTGCCTCCGTCGAACCTCGCGCCGGGCCTGCGCGATCCTGCGTCCCGCGGCGACCGGATCGCCGAAGCGCGTCGTCAGCTCCCGCCAGGTCGCGCCGGCATCGAGGCCGTCCTCGAAATGGGCCCGCAGGTCGGCCTCGACCTCCGCTCGAGCCGGCATCTCCAGTCGGGCCGCGTCCAACACCTTCCGGATCAGGATCTCCAACTCCGGCGGGAGATCCGGCCGGGGCCCGCGGCTGGTCACGGCAGCGCCTCCTCCGTCGCTGGCCCTGCCAGCCCCAACCGGGCGAGGGCGGTAACGAGCTTGGTCCACTGCGCGCGTTGCTCCGTGAGCCAGGCGCAACCGGCGGCCGTAATGCGGTAGTACTTTCGTCTGCGGCCCGAGGGCGCGGTCCGCCACACCGGTTCCACGTGTCCGCGTCCCTCCAGGTTGTAGAGAAGCGGGTAGACCGTGGACTGCCCCATGGCCAGGATGCCGCCCGTGTCCCGCTCGAGCGCCTCCACCAACTCGTAGCCGTACATCTCGCGGCGCTCAAGCAACGTCAGCACGGCCAGGGGTGCCGCGCCTCGCATCCATTCCCGCTCCAGGGTCATTCGATTCGCTCCATCGTCATCCGATTCGCTCCATCGTCATCCGATTCGCTCCATCGTTCCCGAAAGGTGCAGGGGCCGTCGGCCCGAACCGGACGAGGACTCGGGAAAGCACCTTCGGATCATACTATGTATCACATAGTATGCGATGCAAGACTTCTACGTGTGACTTTGGACGGGCATCGCTCTGCGGAGGTTGGAAGCGCCGCATTCTGTACCTCCACGGTGACCGTTGGCGGGTGTCGACACGTCCAGGGCAGCGAGGCTCTCCTCCACGATCTTCTTGCTCACCCCCGCTCCGTCGTCTAGCGTTTCCATCAGGCGGGTGGGGTTGCGGCCCGAGCGTTCCGTCCCTGGAGGCACGGGCATGGACGCACCACGCCAACGTGGGGCCCGAGCCCTGCGGGAGGTCCCACCATGAAGGCCAAGCGCGCAGAGCGTCTCGTCGCCGCTCGGTGCGAGCTGGAGCGGATCCTCGACGACGCGTCGGCGTTCGAGGAGCGGTATCGCGTCCAGCTCGAACAGCTCCACCCGGATCAGCTCAAGAGCGGGCTGAACCTCCTCCACTACCTGGCGCTCCGACAGCGCGACATCCGTGACCTGCAATCGGAGCTCGGCATGCTGGGGCTGTCGAGCCTCGGCCGCGCGGAAGCCCACGTGCTCGCCAACGTGCAGGCCGTTCTGCACGCCGTGCGCGCCCTCCAGGGCCGCAAGGGAAAACCCAAGAAGGGACCGGTCACCTTCAAACAGGGCAGAAAGCTCATCCGCCGGCACACCCGGGCGCTCCTGGGAAAGAAGGTGAAGGGGAGCCCGATCAGGATCATGGTCACCCTGCCCTCGGAGGCCGCGGACGACTATCGCCTGATCCGAGAGCTGCTCGTCGCGGGCATGAACTGCGCGCGCATCAACTGCGCCCACGACGGACCCGACGACTGGGAGCGAATGCTCGGGCACATCGAGCGCGCCCGCAGGGCCACGGGACACTCCTGCAAGACCTTCATGGACGTTGCCGGTCCCAAGATCCGGACCGGAGCGCTGGCACCCGGACCGAAGGTTCAGCGGATCCACCCCACCAAGGACGTGCGCGGCCGCATCGCCGGTCCCGAGGTGGTGTCACTGGCGCCCGTCCCGGGCGTCGGGGTGATCCCCATCTCGCCGGAGCTGTTCGCGCAGCTGCGACCCGGCAGCCAGATCGGCTTTCGGGACGCGCGGGACAAGCGGGGCCACTTCGACGTGGAGTGCGTCGAGAACGGAAGGGCCACAGCGCTCTGTCCCGCCACGGCGTACCTGGAAGCCGGGCTGCTCCTGGAGCTGATGGCGGAGGACGGAACCGTGGCCTGTGCCGGCGAGGTGGGAGATCTGCCCGTCACGGAGGATCCCATCCTACTACGGACCGGTGACGTCCTGATCGTGCACAAAGACCCGCGTCCGGGAGAGCCGGCCCGGCCGGCGACCGAGGGTTGCCCTCCCGCGCCCGCCCATGTCTCCTGCACGCTCCCCGAGCTCCTGGATGACGTACGCCCGGGCGAGCCGCTCCTCCTGGACGACGGGAAGATCCACGGGGTGATCCGCGAGGTCCGCGACGGCGAGATCACTGTCGAGATCACACGCGCCAAGGCCGCCGGCTCCAAGCTCCGGGGCGACAAGGGGATCAACCTTCCCGAGAGCACGCTCCGCATTGCCGGTCTGACCGCCAAGGACAAAGAGGACCTGCGCTTCATCGCCGCCCACGCCGACGGGGTCAGCGTGTCCTTCGTGAACCATCCCGACGACGTGGAGGACCTCCTGGACGAGCTGGACGCCGCCGGCGGAGACGACCTGGGCCTGATCCTCAAGATCGAGACGCGGAGGGGGTTCCAGCATCTGCCGGGTATCCTGCTGGCCGCCATGGAGCGGCCGGCGGTCGGCGTGATGATCGCCCGGGGCGACCTCGCGGTGGAGGCGGGATGGACGCATCTGGCGCAGATCCAGGAAGAGATCCTGTGGGTGTGTGAGGCCGCCCACGTGCCCGTCGTGTGGGCGACTCAGGTCCTGGAGAGGCTGGCCAAGACCGGCCTCCCGACGCGCTCCGAGATCTCCGACGTCGCCATGGCCGAGCGGGCCGAGTGCGTCATGCTCAACAAGGGCCCGTTCATCACCGACGCCATCCGCACGCTGGACCACGTGCTCCGATCGGTGCAGAGTTACCAGAGGAAGAAGGCGACGCTCCTTCCGGCCCTCACGCTGGAGGAGCCGGACCCGGAGGAGGTGGGGCGGAGCGTGGGCACACGACAGGGGAGGACATGGCTTCGGTAGGTGGCGACAAACCGGCGGGCATCGCTCGACGTAGAAGGTGTCCCGTGACCCTGGCGGTTCTCACGGTGTTGCTGGGTTGCGCACGGGCCGGCGCCCTGCCTTCGCCGTCGGATTCCGCGGATAGCCTCGGAGTGTCGGCAGCCCGAGGGGATTCGGCGCCCGTCGAACAGTCCCGGACGTCGACCGCGCCGCGCAACTCGGAGACGTCCGTGGCGCATCCGGCGCCCGACACCGCGCGCGCCTGCCCGCAGACCCCGGGCCAGATCGTTCTCGAGGAGGTGAATCGGATCCGGACCGAGGCGGGCCTCGGACGCCTCTCGGTGGACCTCCGCCTCGTAGCCGCCGCCATGACGCAGGCCCGGGACATCGCGGCGGGAGCTCCCGTCGGGCACGTGGGCCTGGACGGCTCCCTTCCGGACCAAAGGGTCCGCGAGGCGGGATACGAGTGGTCCAGGGTCGGGGAGAACGTCGCCGCCGGGGTGCCCGGCGCGAAAGAAGTCGTGGCCGATTGGATGAGCTCGGAGCATCACCGTGAGAACATCCTCGGTGGCGGCTTCACGCAGATCGGCGTCGCCTTCGTCGACGTGCGCTCGTCGGCCTACGGCACGTACTGGGTCCAGGTGTTCGCCACACCGCTGGATTCCGCGGCGCAGGGTCAGCCGGCACGGTGCAATCCCTGAGGGCGCGAGCGACCCGCCGTAGACGACACGAGCAGCAGCTGGGCCACGCGACGGCGGGGGCGCTTTGGCGCCCCCGCCGTCCTACCTACTCAGGGAAGCCCTTCATACGTATGGCGTCTCGCGTCACGAGCGCCACCGAGCTCCCCTATCTGATGGGCCGCCCCTTCTCCGTCTGCGGCACCCCGTACTTCATCCAGTCGGGCTCGGGCGCACCCATGAGGTAGTGGTCGAAAAACTGCTTCATCCGGATCTGGAAGTCGATCTGGTTCGGCTTCTTGGACAGGTGATGGGGCTCGCCCGGGTACGACAGCAGGATGACCTTCTTCCCGTTCCGACGCGCGGCACCGTACAGCTCCAGCCCCTGGTGCCAGTCCACAGCGTTGTCGGC